>JBBRNQ010000003.1:0-98479 GCA_038230235.1 Actinomycetales bacterium | reverse complement strand
TTTTATGCCGACGTGCTGGTTATGCCGATGTCGTCGGGTCCGTGGCTGGTGGGGGTGGTGACCGGGCTGGTGAGGTCGGCATAACCGGGTGTGGCGCATGGACGCTGTTGCCTTCATTTCCGATGAAGGGAGCAGGATCATGCACGGCACCTCGGATCCATCGAGAGTCCGGTTCACGGGCCCGCTGGCGCCCTTCGCGGCGCAGCTGCGGGCGGAGCTGGCAGCGCGGGGGTACACATCGACCTCGGCGAGTAGCCAGCTGCGGCTCGCAGCGCATCTGTCGCGGTGGTTGCAGGCGCAGGGCCTGGGTCCGGGGGATCTGAGCGGGCCGGTGCTGACGGAGTTCCTCGTGGTCCGTCGCCGGGAGTACACCAACCACTACTCGATCCAGGCGCTGGGCCCGACCCTGACGTGTCTGCGTCGGGTCGGCGCGGCCCCCGCTGCCGCCCCGAGCGCACCAGTGGGCGCCACGGAGGAGCTGCTGTCCAGGTTCCGGCGCTACCTGCTGCTCGAGCGCTCGGTGAGCGTCCCCGTCGCTGACGCCTACGTGCGATGGGTGCGCCCCTTCATCGACGCGGTCGCCGCCACCGACCCGGAGCTGACCCTCGAGCAGGTAGACGCCGCCAAGGTGGCCCAGTTCCTGACCGGGCACCTGCCCGGGCTGACCCGCAAGACCGCACAGATGACGGCCTCCTCGTTGCGATCCTTCCTGCGGTTCCTACACGCCGAAGGCGCGACCGCGGTGGACCTCTCGACGGCCGTGCCGGCCTTCGCGTTCTGGCGGCTATCCGGGATCCCACAGCCGCTGACCCCCGCTCAGGTGCAGGCGGTGGTCGGCGCGTGTGACCCGTCCTCGGCGGTCGGCCGCCGCGACCTGGCCGTGATCGCCTGCCTGCTGCGGCTGGGCCTGCGCTGCGCGGAGGTCGCCGCACTACGCCTGGACGACGTGGACTGGACCGACGGGACCGTCGTCGTACGCGGCAAGGGCAACCGGATCGACCTGCTGCCGCTGCCCGTCGACGTGGGGCAGCAGCTCGTGACCTATCTGCGTACGGGACGTCCGAGCACCAGCTCGCGGGCCGTGTTCGTCACGGCCCGTGCGCCGTTCGAGGCGCTGGCACCGAACAGCATCAGCTGCATCGTCGGGAGGGCTGCCGCCCGGGCCGGCCTGGGCACGATCCACGCGCACCGGCTGCGGCACACCGCCGCATCCACGACGTTGAACGCGGGCGCCACGCTGGAGCAGGTCGCGCAGCTGCTGCGGCACGCCAGCCCCTCCACGACGGCGGTGTACGCCAAGACCGACCTGTCACGCCTCGCCTTCCTGGCCCGCCCATGGCCCTCGACGCCCGTGACGGCCTTGACGCCCTCGAACGGGGGCCGGTCATGAACGTCAGTGGGCAGCCGCCGACCCCGCCGCCGCTGACCTCTTCGACCACCCTTTCGACACCCTTCGCGTTGACCAGCCTGCTGAGCGACTACCTGCGAGTACGCCGAGCGCTGGGGTTCAAGCTGGAGGGCACCGAGATCCTGCTGAGCCAGTTCCTGGCCTACCTGCACGAGCACGACGCGGACACGATCACCATCGAGCACGCCCTCGGGTTCGCGACCGCCCCGGCCGGGGCCTCGCCGCGGTGGCACGCCCTCCGGCTATCGGCGATCCGCTGCTTCGCGCGGTGGGCCGCGGCCAGCGACCCCCGCATCCAGGTCCCGCCGGCCCGGCTTCTGCCAGCGCGGCCCACCCGCGCCGCCCCCTACATTTACCGCGACGACCAGATCCAGGCGCTACTGGCCGCGGCCGACCAGCTCCAACCGGCGATCCGGGCCGCCACCATCCACACCCTGATCGCGTTGATGGCCTCGACCGGGATCCGCACCGGCGAGGCCCTCGCGCTCGACGTGACCAGCCTGGACCCTGCCGCAGGCACACTGCTGGTCACCGGAAAGTACGGCAAGACCCGCCTGCTGCCGCTGCACCCCACCGTGCGCGCCGGGCTGCTCGGCTACCTGGACACCCGCGCCCGGCTGCTGCCCGCCGGGGCCTGCCCCGCCCTCCTGATCTCCAGCACCGGCCGACGGCTGCCACCCAGCACCGTGCACCCCACCTTCCGTGCCGTGGTCCACGCCGCCGGGATCGACCCCGGCAGCGGCGCATGCCGGCCCCGACTGCACGACCTGCGCCACACCTTCGCCGTCACGACCATGCTCGACGCCTACCGGTCCGGGGCCAACCCCGCGACCGTCCTGCCGATCCTGGCGACCTGGCTCGGACACACCGACCCAGCCGACACCTACTGGTACCTGACCGGTACCAGCGAACTGCTCGCCGCCGCCGCCGACCGGCTCGCCCACCACCACCCAGCGCCATCAAGGCCAGCAGGACCGATAAAGCCGGCGCGGCGGGCGGGGTCACGATGACGCTGCTCGCACCCACCCTGCAGGCCTTCTTCACCACGCGACTGATCGGGCAGGTCGGCGCCAGCCCGCACACGATCGCGGCCTACCGCGACACCTGGCGGCTGCTGCTGCGGTACATCGTCGCGACGACCGGCACCCCAGCGCACACCATCGACATCGCCCAGCTCGACGCCGACCTGATCGGTGCGTTCCTGAACCACCTCCAAGAGCAGCGCGGCAACAGCATCGCCACCCGCAACGCCCGCCTGGCCGCCGTGCACTCCCTATTCACCTACGCCGCCGTGCAGCACCCCGAACACGCCGGATCGATCGCGCGGGTACTGGCGATCCCGGCCAAGCGGCGCCAACGCCGCACCGACGTCACCTACCTGACCGAACCCGAAGTCACCGCCCTGCTGAACGCCCCCGACCACGCCACCGTCGCCGGACGACGCGACCACGCCCTGATCCAGGTCGCGGTCACCACCGGACTGCGGGTCAGTGAGCTGACCGGGCTGCGCCGCAACGACATCCACCTCGGCACCGGCGCCCACGTCCGAGCCCACGGCAAAGGCCGCAAGGACCGCATCACCCCGCTGGACCACCAGACCGTGACCGTCCTGCACGACCTCCTCACCGCACCAGCCGCCACCCCCTCCATCACGGCCAGCGACGGGTTCGTGTTCACTACCCGCGGCGGCACACGGCTCAGCCGCGACGCCGTCGCAGTGCGTCTGACCCTGCACGCCCGCACGGCCGCGGCATCCTGCCCGAGCCTGACCGGCAAGACCATCACCCCCCACGTCCTGCGGCACACCGCCGCGATGCGCCTGCTCGCCGCCGGCATCGACAGCACCGTCATCGCCCTGTGGCTCGGCCACGAAAGCATCAACACCACCCAGGTGTACCTCCACGCCGACCTCACCACCAAGGAGAACGCCCTGGATCGGACCACCCCCACCGGAGCGACCCCGGGCCGCTACCACCCCGAGGACGACAGCCTGCTCACGTTCCTCCAAAGCCTCTGATTATGCCGACCTCACCAGCCCGGTCACCGCCCCCACCAGCCACGGCCCCGACGACTCGGCATAACCAGCACGTCGGCATAAAACGGATCCATCACAGCTACAGCCGTCGGTAGCTCCTCGGCGGCGGCGGTCTTGTACCCGGTGAACCCGTCCATCGCGACGACTTCGACCTGGTCGCGCCAGGCCTGGGAGCGGGCCGCGAGCCACTGCTTGAACGCCGCCTTGGACCGGCCCTCGACCATGTCGAGGAGCCGAGCAGGGCCGGTGCCATTGCGGATTGGGGTGAGGTCGATGATGACGGTGACGTACTTGTCGCCCTTGCGGGTGTGCCGCCACACGTGCTCATCGACCCCGACGACGTGGACGCCGTCGAACCGGGCCGGGTCACCGATCAACACCCGCCGGCCCTCAGCGAGGACGGCGTCGTTCGCGGTGTTCCACGACACCGCGAGACCTTCCGCGATCCGGGCCACCGTCAGGTGCTGACACACGATCGCCTCCAGGGCCCACCGCAACGCCCGCCGGGACAGCTTCGCCCGGGGCTCCGCGGCCGCGCTGGTGTCCTGGCGCCAGACCTGCCCGCAGCCGGTGCACCGGTAGCGGCGGATCGTGACGAGCAGCGTCGTGGGGCGCCACCCGAGCGGTTCGTGCGCCAACCGCCTCACCACGGTGTCGCGGGCTGCACCTACACACCCGCAGCGGTGGCACCACCGGTCGGGTTCGACGACCCGGCACGCCAGGACCGCCCGGCCCCGTTCGAGGCGTTGCCCGGTCACTTCGAGTCCGAGCTCGTCCAATCGGGTGAAGGTGGTCAGGTCAGGGCGCGCGAAGGTAGCGTCAGGCACGTCGAGGTCTTCCAGATGCGGTGTGTAGGAACCCTCATCATCGGAAGACCTCGACACCTACCCCGGGACCGACGCGCCGAGCCACCCGCGCGAACGACCTACACCCTCATCTGTGAAGAGCCACTTATCTTGAGGTCGTTGGTGTCCGAGGGCTCCGCGGCGGCACATGCGCAGGTCTTGGCACTCGGGTCAGTGCGCATTGTCGCAATCAGACCATTTTCAAGAGAACCCTGCCTTTATATCGACGTGTTCTCCCGCCGCGTCGTCGGGTGGCGGCTGTCGAAACGCCTGCGCACTGACCTCTCCCTGAACGCCCTCGAGATGGGGCTGTTGACCCGCCGGGTGTGAAGAAGACCAAGCAGGATGTGGCTGTGACTACCGAGTTCGTCAAGGCTGGCAGAAGGTGGTCGATCGGGCTCACCCAAGGTAGCGTGGGCCACGATGAGTTCCCCCCGATGACTAGCACGAGAACTCCTGTCTCTGGTAGCCCCCAACGCCTACCCTAGGACCGACGCGCGGGGCCTACACCCTCATCTTTGAAGCGCCTCGAAAGCACCAAAGCCATAACAGGAATGTCCTTAACCGACCGTACATAAAGAGTTGGCCGATCAGAAGAGAGGATGGGGATCATGGAGGAGGTTTTCAAGAAGGTTCTAGAAGAGGCGATGAAGCGCTGGTGGATTGCGTCGGGGGTAGTCCTTTTCGCTGTCGCCGTTTGGCTCCACACGGACGCCAGCAACTGGACAGACACAAAGCGGTTCACCTCTGAAGCAGTGAGTACTCTGCGGGAACGCCAATGGGTTTTGTTAGGAGTGGGACTAGCCTTCTGCATGTACATCCTGTGGATCAAGCTCGTGCGAATGAGTCACTCTCGCCATGTTGCAGCAAGTAAACGCGCGGGGGGGCCTACCGAGTTCTCATCTAAGGGGAATATTTGCAACGTCTACCTCATGCGCAAATGGGATGGCAAGCAGCAGAAGTATATGTTTAGCATACAGTTGCAAAATACCTTGGAGAAGGTTTTACTCTTGGTCGAGGGTAGACTCAGAATCACAAGTGGCGGGGTCCGTGTTGCTGAATTACCTTTTGCAGCCAGGGACATTGGGGCAAAAGAGAGGGTTGTCGCGAGCGAAGAATATGGTGCTGAAGTGCCGTTGCTCCAGGGATATGACGTATTTATAGAGAAAGCCGAGTGGCATGGCGGCTCCGTCGTGAATGAAAAGCAATATGGTGCAGTGATCGTCGGACACAACTTCACCTGGCTTTTCAATTTGAGGTTACGCCGGGTTTTCTGGCCACGCAAGATGAGGTACGACACCTATTGGCTTGAGCATTTCCTTGGCCACGCTCTGCTCGATAACATCAGGTATCGCATCTTCGATCGGCAGGCTGAATACTCCAATGGTCGGCGGGTCTGGACCTTCCGTGGTGCGCTAAACGCCATGGGTTGGGCACTGGCGATCTTCTTTATCGCGCTCCTAGCTACCGCCCTGATATGCTTGGTCATCTATAGCGTTGGCCTTGTCATCTGGACCGTGGCCTATGCGTGTTTTCAAATCGCCTATTCAGTGCTTCTTCGACAATTTGCTTGAAGTGCATGCGCAGACGCTGGACCATCTCCTAATCGCGATTCAATTCAAGCGACTGACACGTATTTGCCCGCGCCGGCGAGTCCGATCCGCAACGACGATGCGTGCGGCCGGCCGTCTGCCACAACGGGCGCAACCGCCGGCTCCGATTCTCCGCCATCTGAACTCCATGGGTCTACGAGAGCTATTCCACAGTCTCGAAGCATCCTGAGGATCCATCCACTATGCGGAGAACAGGCTCCTCAAGAGATTCCTTTGTGTCAATACAGTGCGCACCGTCGAAGAAGACAACCCAGTTCGCCACTTGCGCGTTCAACCTACTTGCAAGCGCAGCGCATCAGGGCTGAGGTCCTCGCGCAGCCCGCGGAGGAAGTAGGTGAGGACCTGGGTTGGAACATAGCGCCGGATCACGGGCTCTTGGGAGTTGAGGTGGGAGTGGGTGGACACGCCAGAGTTGGGGGATGCGTTGAGGTAGGGGTCGAGGCCCTCGGGATCAGCAGCGACCAAGCTTCTGCTCCGCGACAACCTCGACATGACCGAGCCCACGACGCCCTGCCCCGCGCGCTGCTCCGTCCCGGCCGTGTACTGCGGCAACTGCGACCGGTTTCTCGGCCTGGACGGGCTGCACAGCCTCGAGGTCGCGACCGTCGACGACCCTCTGCGGGTGCGGGTCGAGTCCCCACCAGGGCCGATGGGGTGCCCGACCTGCGGGGCCGTGGCTCAGCCACGGCCGGCGGGAGGTCAAGCTCGTCGACGCGCCGTGCTTCGACCGGCCCGTGACGGTGGTCTGGTGAAAGCGGACCTGGTCGTGCCCGGAGCCGACGGGCCCGGTAGCGGTGTTCATCGAACAGGACGAGCACGTCGCCCGGCCCCGCGGCCTGCTGACGACCCGGGCGGCGTGGTGGGCGACCCGCCAGCTAAGCCGGGAGCGCATTCAATCCTAACGAGAGAATTCTTCGTACGCCTCCTCGCACCCCCAGGACCAGACTTGAGGTTGGCGACCCGTGGACCCTAGCCGGAGCCGGCCTTCAGCTCACGCCGAGAAGCGGACAGCTTCGCCGTGTGTCCTTCCGCCGCGAGAGCAGCCGTCCCCTTCCGTCGCGTGTCGACCGTCGGGTGAGGCGGTCGGTCTACCCGAACGGAATCGGCGTCCCCAGGCATCTGTGCGCTCGACGACGAAAGACCTTGCAGCCGAGGATGTGTTGCATGACCTCCTCGAGGGACCGAACGTCCCGGGGCCCCTGAGATCTTCCTCGAACAGGAATGCTCGCTCGTCCCCGCTTGACACCGGTGCCGCAAGCAGAGGTCCGGCGTAGTCGGCATGCTAGTGCCGCGTGTCGGAAATGCCTTTCTGGTCCTGGGTTGAGACAATGAGTCATGTCGCGAGTAGAGCCGTTGGTGCTGCGGGCCGGTGACGAAAAGATCCTGGAGGGATGGCTGCGGTCCTCGACGGTGTCGGCGGGCCTGGCGCAGCGGGCGCGGATTCTGGTGCTGGCGGCCGAGGGTCACAGCAACAGCGAGATCAGCCGGCGGGTTGGGGTGAGCCTGCCGACCGTGCGGATGTGGCGGAACCGTTACACCGCAGGCGGATTGGAGCAGCTGGACGACCTGCCCCGCTCCGGTCGGCCGGCGGTTCACGACGAGCAGGTCATCATCGCGGCCACGTTGGAGCCGCCTCCGGCCAAGCTCGCGGTGACGCACTGGTCGGCGCGGTTGCTGGCCGACCACCTCGGGATCAGCTTCGCGACGGTCGCGCGGATCTGGCGCCGGTGGGGGTTGAAGCCGTGGAAGGCCGAGACGTTCAAGTTCTCCACCGACCCCGAGCTCGAGGCCAAGATCCGCGACGTCGTCGGCCTGTACCTGAACCCGCCGGAGAAGGCTGTCGTCGTGTGCATCGACGAGTAGGGTCGAGTTGGAGCGCGTTACCGTGATTTCGCACGGCACGTTTCTCCAACCCGCCCTCCGAACCGGACGTGCGCGTCTCCACGCATCCGGCTCTCCACGAGCCCACGTCTTTGGGCTACCCGGCTGTTTCTGGTGTGCGGCTTGCCCAGGGTGAGGGGATGCGGTCGCCCCGGTAGCGGTAACGGCTGACCGTCACGTGCTGCGGGTCGAACATGGCCACCTCGTCCTCGGTCGGAACCCACCCCGGAAGGTAGCGCCGAAGGAGGACGGCCCACTTCGTGCGGTGGTGCCGTTTGCGGATCCAGCGGGCCACCCGGTGCCAGGTGTACTGGTTGAGGTAGCCGAAGGTCGCTTTGGACACGCCGTAGCGGAAGTAGGCACACCAGCCCCGCAGCACCGGATTCAGCTGGTGCAGCAGGACCGCAAGCGTCGGATGCGACGCCCTGCGGGTCAGCGCGCGAACCCGTCCGACGATGGAGGCCAACGCCTTCTTCGACGGGTAGGTATAGACCACGCGCTTGTTCGTGCCTCGCTTCCGTTTCCGCTGGATGCGGAACCCGAGGAAGTCGAAGCCCTGGTCTATGTGGCAGATTCTCGTCTTGGCCTCCGACAGGCGCAGGCCCATCGGGGCAAGTACCGCCGCTACCTCGTCCCGCAGGGCCTGAGCATGCGCCTCAGTTCCGGCCACCAACACCACGAAGTCGTCCGCGTAGCGGACGATCCGGTAGTTGGCGAGCCCGTTTCGGCGTCGCTTGGTCCGTTGGTAGGTGGTGCCGCTGACCGTCTGCCAGGCCCGGGCGAAGTGCTCGTCCAGGACCGACAAGGCGATATTGGCTAGCAGCGGGGAGAGGATCCCACCCTGGGGTGTACCGGTTGCTGTACTCCGCAGTTGGCCGTCCTCGGAAAGGATGCCCGCCCGCAAGAACGCCTTCACCAGGCCCAGGACACGCTTGTCCCCGACACGGCGACGCACCCGGTCCATCAGGCCCGTGTGGTCGATCATGTCAAAGCACGCCTCGATATCACCTTCGAGGACCCACTCATACGAGCGGGACGCGAATTGGTGGATCTCAGCGATCGCGTCATGGGCTCGGCGCCTCGGGCGAAAGCCATAGGAACAGGGCTTGAAGTCCGCCTCGAAGATCGGCTCGAGCACCAGCTTGAGGGCCGCTTGCACGGTGCGGTCCCGCGCGGTCGGGATGCCAAGCCTGCGGCGTTTGCTGCTGCCCGGCTTGGGGATCATCAGATCACGCACGGGCAAAGGGGTGAACTGTCGCGCCTTGAGATCTTCTCTCAGCCTCGGCAGAAACTCCTCCTCGGCGGAGAAGATGGCATCTGGTCGGACGCCATCCACACCCGCCGACCGTTTCCCTCGATTACCCCGCACCCGCGCCCACGCAACCACGAGGACGGCCGGGTCATAGACAAGGTTGAACAGGTCGTCAAACCGGCGACCAGAATAACCGCTCGCCCATTGATGCAACTTGGTCTGGATCCGCAGTACCTGCACCTCAGCCCACTCGGGCTCCGGCCACAGCACGTCGGTATTCACCGGCGATCTCCTGCCATCCCAGCACCTACGCTGCGAACTCGCTGCCGCCCTTCGCCATGTGACCGGCTTTCCCGGCCCCGGACTACTACGACGGCTCCGCCACGCCCCCGCCCGAACGGCCGACGACGAACCTGCCCGCACCCGACCTGGATAGCCGGGTCGCGGGACCAGCCCGGGACGCTTCCCACGTTCACCACATACCGATCGACGGGGTCGGTGCCCAACTTTGCCCCTGCAGCATCGCCACGAGTACGCCGCAGTCCTTCCTCGTGGCCTCGCTACCGTCGTCTTCAAACGGCTCAGGAGTCGCCCGCCCACCCCAAAGGGGCGGCCGGGAGTGCACCGCTCTCCGGCCCACATCCGCCAGGTTGGAGCCGGGGTATCTCTTAAGAGGCTTTACACGCTGGTTCCTCACGTACACCTTCCCGTCTTGCTAGCCGGGCCCGAGTCGTCTGGCAGTGCCGACCCGTCCCGTCGTTGTCAGGGCTGCTCCCACCCTCCCCGGCGTCTCCCGGGTCAGGCTGCCCTCAGCTTCACCAGGCCGCTACGACGGCCCAGCGATGGAGTCCTTCCACCTCCACTCGGTAATGCAGCGCCTCGTGGCGCACGAAGACCCAGATCCAAGCCTTGGACCGGACCGCGCCGATCCTGCCGCTGCGGCCGGGGATCCCGGAGAAGCAGACCCACGACTACAAGCGCAACGGGACCACCACCCTGTTCGCTGCGCTCGAGGTCGCGACCGGGCTGGTGACCGACCGGTGCTTCCAGCAGCACACGAACGTCGAGTTCCTGGCCTTCCTGAAGCAGGTCGCCAAGGCCTACCCGAGGGTCCAGTTGCACGTCGTGTGCGACAACTACGCCACCCACAAGCACGACAACGTCAAGCAGTGGTTGGACAAGAACAAGCGGGTGCACCTGCACTTCACCCCCACGTCCGGGTCCTGGCTGAACATGGTCGAGATCTTCTTCGGGATCATCACCCGTCAGGCGATCCGCCGTGGGACCTTCCACAGCGTCGCCGACCTCGAGGCGGCGATCGCCAGCTACATCGACGGCTGGAACGAACGCGCCCACCCCTTCACCTGGACGAAAAACGCCGACGAAATCATCGCCCACGCCAAGCCCTCACCCCACCGGAAGAAGACTTACAACACGCGACACTAGAACGCGCCCTGGACCGCGGTGCGCTGCCCGATGTTGAACACCCCGCCACCCTACGGAACCGATCACCTCCGTGCTCGAACGTGGGCGCATTGCCACGTGCGTCCTCTGGCCGCGAGCCGACCGCCCTCAGCGCGGCAGTTGAGCACGCGCCATGCGCTGCCTGTGGGAGCTACTGACCCGAATCAGTCCTCGTCATCGACTTCGATGACCTCGTAGTCGAGTTCATCGTCGGGGGCGGGGGAGTCACCTGGGTTGTGCATGTTCAGGACTGACGCTCCCTGACTGTAGTCGCTGCACATTTGCTGGCCGCGCTGCCCCGCCTCGGACTTTGTCTCGAAAACCTCGTCGTCCTCCTCGCGAGTGCCGTCTGACCCGATCGTCACGACTTTGAACATGCACGCTTCCCTCCGTCGGATTGGCTCGAAACCTTAGACCAAGCGTGGGAGGTCCTGCGGGCTGGGCTTCACCGGCTCGAGCACTCGCGTCGAATGACGTCTCGCCCCGCATGTCGGCACATCTGCATGATCGTGCGGTTCGCATTCGCGTCCTGGCCGCGACAGCGGTCAGCGTCCGCCCCGCGACAGCGGCCAGCGTCCGCCCCGCGACAGCGGCCAGCGTCCGCCCCGCGACAGCGGCCAGCGTCCGCCCCGCGACGGCGGCCAGCGTCCGCCGACCACCAGTCTGGGCCCACGTTGCATATGAATCAGCTTCAGGCGCCGCATGGCTGGCCACGTGCTGGTGAGAGCCCGCCCTTCATGCGCAGGCAGCTTGACGAGTATGGTCAATCAACAGGTTTGACCGACGGAGGGATTAAGCATGCTGGCAAGCTCCTATTCGAAGCTGAGGCTTCGCGACGTGCTCAAGCTTCATAGGGCTGGTCGTCTCAATCTGGCTCCAGCGTTCCAACGCAAGTCGGTGTGGAGCACCCGTGACCGCCAGCGCCTCTTGATATCTGTTTTTGACGGTATCCCCCTGCCCACTGTATATCTTTACGAGCGGGCATTAGGTACGGTCCCGGGGCGTGTCCAGTACGACGTAATTGACGGTAAACAGCGACTTGAGTCGTTGATGCTATTTACTGGGGAAGGGCCTCTGGCCGAGGCGCAAGAGCCTCTCCGCTTCAGAGGCGACCTCGATGGGGAGGAAGCCCTGGAGTGGCGCCATTGGGCGGACCTCAATCGTGTACAGAAGAAGCGATTCCTCGACACCATCATCCCCGTTATCGAAGTCACAGGGGAATTGGGCGAGGTGGCAGAGCTGTTCGTCAACATCAACTCGACCGGCAAGAGACTCACAGGGCAAGAGCGCAGACACGCGTTCTACGACCACTCAAACGTACTGAAGGCGGCCTCCTCGCTCGCAGAGCAGCAACGCGACGCCTACCAAAGAAGAGGTGTTTTCTCGCGGACCCAAATGGACCGCATGCTCCACATCGAGTTCACGACCGAACTGTTGCTGTACGCCTATGACGATTCGCATTTGAACAAGAAGACGAGGCTTGACGAAATAATCCGAGGCGACCGTCTCGACCCCGCGCTCCTCCGAGGCGCCGTAGCGAGCGTAGAGCAGGCACTCGAAACTGCGGACTTGATTCTCCCTAATCTTGCCAGCACTCGGTTCCGGCGCAAGGCGGACTTCTACTCGGTGATAACACTCTTGATGCAGCTGAAGCGGGACGGGCAGGTAGTGCGGGCCACCTGGTCGCAAAGAAATGAACTCGCGGGAGAACTGCTGAAGGGCTTCGGCTTGAACGTCGACGAGATCAGCCACCTCACGGCGCGCGCTCAACCTATACCGGCTAATCGCGAGCAGCACGTCAAGTACCTGATGACTGTCAAGGAGGGCACAGACACAGCCGCTCAACGCAAGAGGCGAGCCGCGATCCTCAACGAGCTTCTTACTGGTGTATTCGATACGCAGGACATTTACCGTGCCTTTAACGACGAGCAGAGGCGCATCTTGTGGAATCGGAGTAAAACCCAGGAATGCGCCATTTGCGGGGAGCGAATTCAAGCCTGGACTGATATGAACGCGGACCACATTCAGGCATACGTCAAGGGAGGCAGGACTGATTTGGGAAATGGTGCCATCACGCACCAGAAGTGCAATCAAAGAAAGGGAGCAAACTAGCTAGGCTCGGCGCATACGGAACGGGCGAGGGAGCTCGTCGTCGACCTAGGCGCGCTGGACCCAGTTCCTCAACGTCTCGGGGTTGATCCCCCACAGGTTGCCGACTCGACGCAAGGCCCCAAAGCGTATGGCTGGCTCACGCCGCAGATCGACGGCCATCCTGATCGCTCGCTCCCGAAGCTCGCCGGAGTGCTCCCTCGGGTGCTGCTATAACTCCTACCGTTCCGGTGACTGAGAGCCTCCATCGGACCCGGTACGAGACACTTTGGCTGGTAGCCGCGCAACGACCTACCGCAGACGATCTGCTGCCGCGTGGTTCGCGCGCGAGGTCCTCGCGGTGCCTGACCGGTGGGTCACCGAGCACGTCTTACTCGCCAAGCGGTCGTTGCGCTGGTTGGATGGCAACAAGTTGGGGAAGCGGCAAGGGACCAAAGAGGCGGATCATGTATCTCGGCGATACTCATACTGACGGACATACGAATATCGAGCTACTTGCGGTCGAATTCGACCGCGAGATTGAACGAATCATCCTGATGCACCGCTACGTCATCAAGACCGCCGCGCGAGACTTTGGGCAGCTCTACGAGCGCCTACTAGCTGCCCACAATTATGAGGACTCTGGCTACGACGGTGGCGACGCCATATGGGACACAGAGCAGGAGCTAGGCGTCAACCCTTGGGACGTCGAGGAGCACTTCGGCTTGCTCTCACTCGCGAGAGCCGTCTCGCTGGCCGAGATTGTTCTCGCGCGCCTGGCAGCGGCGTGCTGGGAGCGACTCGAGTTGACAGTCTTTCCCCAAGGAAGAACCTGGCCTCGGCAATGGGAGGTTGACTTCTATAAGACGTGCCTCCGGACGAAGTTCGATTCCAATGGCCGCGGCTTCGAGACCCTGCGCCGCCTTCGGGATCTGTACATGCACGGCTATGGCGTGCCTGTTAGGGAGGTGACCTTCATACCCTGGCCGCCAGCCTTTATCGGCAGTTTGAGCCAAGTGAACTCACGGCGGAAGAGGCAGAGTTGGGTTACGAGGGTGTCGCCAGTTTCTTCGGTCCGCACGCTGTTTGCTACGCAGAGACCGGGGTCCGCGACGAACTCCTGTTCAGCCTTCCAGCAGCCAATATCACGCCTCTTGCATGCTTTCGAGCTTTGGAGCGGATCCGCGGCCACATCCGCGAGGCGGCCGAGGCGGTCATCGACGGAACGCGCGACGACGTCGCTTCATCACGTTTCGTTCGAAGAGTAGAACTTTGGTGGGAACAGCGTGGCGGCTACGAAGAGTAGGCAAGCCCACGCAGTGATGGTTGCGTCTATCCGCCGCAGGGTGCGGCCGTGTCCTACCGCCGCGAGAGCGGCTAGCCCACACCGCCGCGAGAGCGGCTAGCCCACACCGCCGCGAGAGCGGCTAGCCCACACCGCCGCGAGAGCGGCTAGCCCACACCGCCGCGAGAGCGGCTAGCCCACACCGCCGCGAGTGCGGCCGTCCCACAAGGAGAAGCTGATCGATCGTCACCGGCATGCGGTTATCAAGTCCTCGCACCCATCGCCGTTGTCGGCATGGCGGGGATTTCTGAAAAGCAGCCCATTCTCTGACGCCATCGACGAGCTGGAGAGGCTCGGCCAAGGCACGATTGACTGGGAGCGGGTCGGACGCGGTGCCTGACTGGCTAGCAGCGCGCTGCCCGATGACCACGGCCAAGCGCCTCACCAACCTATCCACAGGCAAACACCAAGTACGAGCAGCATGCACCTGGGGTGAGTCTTACCACCGCGTAGCGATCGCCTCGTCCTCGTTTCCGCAGGTGGATCGGAGGCGACGGTTTCCAGGATCTCATTCCGGACTATCCACCTGGTCGCCAAGGTGGAAGAACGCGCTACACGTGGGGCACTCGACCTGCCCGAACAACGAGAGCAGCTGCGCAGCAACGGCCTCGTGCCCCTGGTCACGGGCAAGCGCGAAGAGGCGAGCGGCGCCGACCCCGAGCTGGTCCTCAGTCGTCGGGATGACTGGTCGGCCGAGAGTGTTGTCAGGGAACTCCGTGGAGAACATCCCGTCGTCGTGCACCTCGACGTAGACATGGTCACCGCATACGCCACAGTCGACTTCGACCTCCCCTCCTGCCAACCCGGCGAGAGGATCGAACCAGGCAGTCAGGCCCTCGACAGCAGCGACGCACTGTAGGGCGTAGAGGACGTCAGCGCGCCCGGCGACGAGTGACAGCTTGTGCGTGGTGAGGTCGACGAGACCGGGATCAGTGGCCCGGCCACGCGCCTCGTCGATCGCCGACAAGATGGACGCCGCAAGAAACAGTGCCGGGTCGACGGCAACCTCGCGTCGGGCCTTGGCGATGTCGACGAGCATCGGGACCGCCTCATGGCTCGCCGGGTACACCAAACCTTGGTGGTACAACCGTGACCACAGATCCTCCCAGACCTTGGCCCCCCAGTGCGTCTCATTTGCCGCAACCGCAAGCAGGCCAGGCACCGCCTCGGCGCTACCAGAGGCGTCCCGCAACCCTGCCCAGTCGGTCATGGCGACAGCCCACCACACCACCGTCACGATCGCGAAGGTCACACCAATCTCGTCGACGCCGTTCAAGGCTTGTCCGTGGAAGACTTCGGCGCCGCTACGCGCGTGGGCGACGCCCGCCGGCGCAGGTGCCCCTCCGTGCCTCGGGCAGAACGCGCGCTAGTCGGGGATTGGGACCACCACAGCGGATCCCCCTACCGCCGCGAGTGCGGCCGTCCCCTTCCGCCGCGAGTGCGGCCGTCCCACAACGCTGCGAATGCGGCCGTCCCACTTCGACGCATAAGCGGGCGGTTCCACGAGGCCTCCTGCCGTAGCACCGGTCTGTCGGGGCTCCGGTTCTGCGTCGTCGCATGTTGAGGCCGTCAAATCGACCTGCACTCGCGCTGCGGATCGACCAGACCCGCCAGCTCACAGGGACCTTCACCCTGCGATCCGGTCGGACCTCCACCGAGTACTGCGACAATTACCTCTTCGAGGTTCCGCAGCCGCAGATCCTGCGGTCCGTCGCCGTGGCGATGGCGGCGCTCGTCCCCCCTCACACCCACCTCCTCGGCGGCCTGGAACTCGGGGGATCCCCTCGCCACGATGGTCAGCTCGATCACCGGGCTTCCCGTAGTTTCGTCCGGAAGGCGCGCGAAGGACTGCGGCACCTGCCGGCTCGCCAAGGTTCTCGAGGTCGCTGGACGGCAGGTCACCCTGATCGAGGACGTGCTGACCACCGGAGGCGCCGCCCACGACGCCACCGTCGCCCGGCGAGCCCCTGGCGCAGTCGTCACGACAGTCGTATGCGCCATCGATCGCAGTGGACTGCCGGAGGGACCGTTTGACCGACGTCGATATCCACACCCAGGCAGTGCTGACGAAGACCGACCTCGAGCACGCTAGGGCCGACCAGGCCGTTGACGCGGTCAGGTCCTACCGCCGGGAACCGGGCTACCGGGACGGGCGCGGCGGCGTCGCGGACCGTCCACGACTCTTGCTCGGCGTCGATACCGTCTGTAGACGAAACTGTCTACACACGGTATCGTCGTGATGTGGCCGAGACGACGACGATCCGCATCAGCAGGGACACTCATGCGCGGGTGACCCGCTTGGCGGCTGAACGCCACGAGACGATCGACGAGACGGTGAGCAAGGCCATCCGCGCGCTCCGCCAGGACGCCATGGTGCGGGACCTCGCGGCGGAGCTCCCCGAGGAAGATGCAGCGTGGCTCGATGCTGATGCCGGGTGACGTCGTCGAGCTCGACCTCGGCCTGCCTGCCGGTAGCGAGGCCGGACTCCTTCGGCCAGCCATCGTCGTGACCGCCGCCCGGATCCTTCGAGGCGGACCCAACGTCGTCCAGGTCGTGCCATTGACCCGGACGATCCGCCCGAGCAGCACCGAGGTCCTAATCGACCCCGATGAGGACAACCGACTCGTGGCGCGCTCCTCAGCGCAGTGCCAGCACGTGCGATCCGTCGCGACGACCCGTATTCACGAGCGCACTGGCAGTGTCGGCCCCATGGTCCTGGGCGAGGTCCGCGAGACCCTAGCGCTGCTGTTGGACCTCTAGCGTCGCGGAGCCTCATGGGATCACCCGAGCACACTTCACTCCCTCGATGCACGAACGAGCGCTCGTAGCCGCGTCACACCGCCGCGAGTGCAGCCGTCCCACTCCGCCGCGAGTGCGGCCGTCCCACACCGCAGTCTGTCGCCGTTAGCCGGCTTGGACTGCGCGGCGGAGGGCATCCTGACCGCAGGATCGACTCGGCAGCGTCCGGGCTCGATCTAGACCAAGTCCGGCTCTCACATCGACGCCTTCGCAACAATGGGCGTTGGCGCGTCTGGTCGCCATCAGACTGACATCGGGTGGCATGGTGTCACTCATAGATCTTGGCTTCTCGGACGTGGGAGGACATCTGTCGTGACCGCCGCTCGAAGACGGCGACGTCCCGCCGCACCAACGGCCGACCTCTTCTCCACAGCCAGAGAACCGCAACTTGGCCCCACGCTGGCAGGAATGGTTTGGCCCGACCAGTCGGGATACCCGGTCAACCATCCAGGGTCGTCGGTCTCCAGCCGTGTCTGGGGGGACCTCACCAGCAGCGCGGACCCCCTCGTCGTTGCGGGTTTTGCGTCCGTTGGCAAGATCATCGAGCTGACCGCAGACGTGGCGAGTCGGCATTCCACACCGCATCTGCGGGTGCTGCTTGGCACGGAGCCGTTCTCGTCCCAGCGCATCGCGTTCGGTTCCACCGAGGCCTCGTTTGACGACGAGGTGCGCCGGTACTGGCGCGAGCAAGGCGTCTCACTACTTCTGTCGGCGAAGATCGTCGTTGCCATCCAGGCAATCGACGCAGGCTGGCTCGAGGTCCGCTTCCTGCCCGGGCAAACGCGACTGCACGCCAAGATTTACGTGGGTGATGACGCGGTAACCGTTGGCTCCAGCAACTTCACCGACGCTGGGCTGGCCAGGCAGTACGAGGCCAACGTTCGGTTCGAACGGGCCAGCGACAAGGCGCGGTATACGGGCGCCCAGCGTGTGGCGGCGAACTACTGGTCCGTGGGCCGGGCCTGGTCGGCCGAGCTGCGGGCGCTGTTGCTCGACATGCTGCGCTTCGTGTCCTGGCGTGAGGCGCTGGCCCGTGCTTGTGCCGACCTGCTTGAAGGCCAGTGGGCGACCGGCTTCATTGGAGCCGATACCGCCGCAGGCCCCCTTTGGCCATCTCAGGTTTCCGGCATCGCCGAAGCCATGTGGGTCATCGAGAACGTTGGCAGCGTACTGGTCGCCGACGCCACCGGCTCCGGCAAGACACGAATGGGGGCTCACTTGACCAGGGCCGTTCGCGACCGACTCTGGAGCACAGGTCGCGCACATGGCGGTTTGACGGTACTCGTCTGCCCGCCTGCGGTGGAGGAGCAGTGGGCTCGCGAAGCGCTGCGCTGCGGACTCACCCTGCGAACCGTGTCGCAGGGCCTGCTGAGTCGACGCGACCCGTTCGGGCTACGCACCCAGCAAGACGAGGTGTCTTCGGCGCAGATCCTCGCCATCGACGAGGCCCACAATTTCCTCTCGGCGCAGTCACGGCGCACCGCAGAGGTGCGCAGTTCCAACCCGGAGCACGTGCTCATGTTCACCGCCACGCCCATCAACCGAGGGGCTGAGGATCTGCTGTCGCTGGTGGACCTCCTGGGCGCTGACAACTTCGAAGACTCCACGCTGAACGTGCTGGACCAGTTAAGCCGACGCCGTCAGAAGGTATTGACAGACGGAGAGCGCGAGTTGCTGCGAGGGGAGATCCAACGGTTTACCGTTCGTCGCACCAAGATGGTGCTCAACGAGATGGTCGACCGGGAACCGGAGGCCTACCGGGACCCGGCAACTGGACGGGTCTCGCGCTACCCCGAGCATGCGCTTCGGAACTACCCGACCGGTGAAAGCGAGTCCGACGAAGCTCTGGCATCGCGAATCCGAGGTCTGGCCGAGACCCTCGATGGTGTCTGCCTGTTGGGTGACACGCTTGAGGTGCCACTCGGGATGCGAAGCGACTACAACGACCAACAATGGCTCGATCTGCGTCTTGCGGCGGCCCGTGGATTGGCCGCGCACCACGTTCTCTCCGCGATGCGCTCGTCGACCGCCGCTCTGGTGGAGCACGTGCTCGGTACCTCGATGGCAAGGGAACTGCTCAACCTCGCCCCACCCCGCAAGACGGGGGCCAGTGGTGACATGGTCAGCAAAGCTAGGGAGGCGGCTTCAAAGCCTCCCCCGCCGACCGGCAGGAACTGCCAGCCGCCGGGGTGGCTCCACGACCCGGACCTCTGGCGCACCCACTGCGAGGAGGAGGCCAGCACCTACGCGTCGATTGCTGATACGGCTCGGCAACTCAGCACCAAGCGGGAGAAAAGAAAGGCGGACACTGTGTTCCGGGTCGCTGCCAGCGGCAGGCGCGTCATCGCCTTCGACCGGCACCCCATCACGCTGGCCGTCCTGGAGGGCCTTCTGCAGGATCATGGTGTCCCGGTCGTGACGGCGACCGGCAGTGCCGCAACGGCGAGACGTCAGGTCGCTAGAGAGTTTGCCCGGGACGCGACCGGGCCGGGGATCGCGCTGTGTACTGACGCCATGAACGAGGGCATCAACCTGCAAGGTGCAGCAGCGGTGGTGCACCTGGACATGCCGACCACGCTCCGAGTAGCCGAACAGCGGGTCGGTCGTGTCGACCGGATGGACAGCCCTCATGACCGGATTGAAGTCTGGTGGCCCGAGGACGGGCCGGCCTTTGCCACGCGCGCCGATGAGCTGCTCCACGCACGCAACGTCGAAAGCTCGGAGCTTCTGGGCTCGAACTTGCCTATCCCCAGCCGCTACAGCGACCGCGCAGTCCGTCCATCCGACTTCACCCTCTCGCACGACGTCACCCCCTGGGACGGCCTCCGAGACGCCCTCGATCCGGTCCGCAACCTTGTGCACGGCCAACACCAATTATTGACAAACCGCGAGTATGAGGATTACCGCCAAACCGGCGACCGGGTGATCGCTCGTGTCAGCCCCGTGCAGTCCACGACACCCTGGGCGTTCTTCGCCGTCGCGGGCTCACGTCACGGCGCCCCCCGATGGTTGTTACTTGAAGACGGGAAGAGCCCACTCGTCGACTTAAACGACGTCACCACACGACTGCGCCACCACCTTCTCCCTGACCCGCCATCAACGGTGCTCGACACGACAGCAGACGCCTGGCTGGCCAAGTTCGTACGGCAAGGGCAAGCGGTTGAAAACCAACTACTACCACGCCGAGACCAGCGATCGCTCAGTCAGCTGCTCCAGTGCTGCGACGGATGGGCTAAGGCGGCCGAGCGCATCAGCGACTACGACACCGCCGAACGCTGGCGCGCTATCGCTCGACTCATTCAACCGGTCGGACCCGGTGAACTGTCCGCCGATCTGCACCAGGTCGCCAGCACCTGGTGGCAACTCACGCGCCCCCACCGGGAAGCCTTCCGTCACCAGAACCGTCGACGTCGGTACACGACATTGTCCGACATCGACAATATTCTTCTGGCAGAGCCGCTCTCGGTAGAGGGAGTCGAGCAGCTCCTGAGCGAGCTCCAACTCGTCGAGCCGTTCGACCGGCGTGTCTCCGCCTGCATCCTGGGCGTTCCGCCGCCCTGATTACCACAGAAAGGCGTGATCTTCGCCGCTTTCGGCCTTCCCCTTACGCTGCAACAGGGACCAATGCGGCTCTTCCCGGCTGAGTGTGGGGTGAGCGCGACGCGAGGAGGTGTTTGGGTCTACAGTTAGAGTCACTTGTTCAAAGAGGTGTTAAGGAGAAATCGTGGCTCACAGTCCCAGTTACGTCGTTCTGCAGGTCGTGTTAAAGGAGAAGTTTTTGGGTACCGGCTCGGGGAACCTCCCCGAGTTAGAAGGGGCGATAAATAAGCAGGCGGCGAAGGGGTGCCGACTTCACACCATCAGCACGGCCTCGTCCGGCAGCAAGGGTTTTGGTTGTGGTGACGGGGTCCAGGCCACCATGGTGTTCGAAGCGATCTGACTCAAGCGGTACGATTGACGTCCACGTCTCCCTTTCGCGGTCTTCCCACGCTGCCAACCGCCATGTGGCCTCCGCACATGCCGCGAGGCGTGCGTGAGACCTCGTGAGGCCGCCCATGTCGGGCTGGCCGGACTTGAGTCACTCCGCCGCGAGAGCGGCTGTCCCACACCGTCGCGTGTGCGGCTGTCCCACACCGCCGCGAGTGCGGCCAGCGTCTCACCGGTGCAAGCCGACCGCCACGGACGTCAGCCGCGGTAGAAGGTGTAGGTGTACCTGCATCTCGCGCAGACCCGAAGATCGAGGTAGTGCAGCACGCCGTGCTCTCCACTGGCGCGAAGAACCTCGGACCGGAAGTCAACACCGGCGCACAGCGGGCAGCGGAGCGGCGGGGCCAGATTGGACGGTGACGGCGAGTCCTGTGGCGGGGCGCCTTGCGGCATCTGATCCTGCGGTCCGCCCTGAATGCTCATGGTCAACTCTTTCGCCGTCGTCGAGGGATGCCACGCTAAGCCCAGATCCGAAGGCTGATCTGCACTCTTCATAGATCCCAGGGCCGAACGGTGGGGATCGAGACGTCGCCAAACCCCGGCACGAGCGTGCGACCCAGCGTGGGGAGGACCTGCGTCTAACCGCCGCGAGTGGACCACGACGAGCTCGCCGTCGGACTGGGCACGTGCAGCGCATTTTCACCCACGGAATCTCACCTTGCTGCCGAACTCACCCGCCGGTCACTGCGTCGTCGTGGTGGACGCCCGCAGTCGTCACCCACTCGACCCGGGAGAGGACCGGGGCCGTAGCACCCTTGATCTCGAGGGCCACCGCCACCGCCCAGCCGCCGAGGCGGACCGGCTTGACGACGACCCGCCGACCGTCCTTGAGCACCAGGGTCGCCGTGGCCGCCTCGGGACGCAGGCGGAGGGTGAGGGACCAGGCGGTGGCGGGGATGCCCGTGGTGGTCGACATCGTCAGCCGGGGGTAGGCACCGAAGTACCCGAAGTCCGCAGTGCCCGGCATCGGGGTGGAGCCGGCCGCGCCGTTACCGTCATCGACCCCGAGCACCGCTCCGTCCCGGGTCAGCCACACCTTCCGGGAGGCGACCGTCGTGACGGTCCCGACGTTGCCCGCCTGGTCGACCGGCCGCCCGAGGTGGTCGAACCACAGCAGCGAGGTGATCGGCTCGTTGCCGGTCAACGGCTTGTCGAAGGCCAGGGCGAAGGCCGACCAGCCCGTGCCGGGCACCGGCTCGACAGCCATGGTCTCGATGCCGTAGTCACGGTCGGTGCCGACGGAGATCGACGAGCCGGCAGCGCCGTCGGGCACCAGGCCGAGCACGAACGGCGAGTCGCCGCCAACGCCCCACGTGGCTAACGGGTGAGCCGGGTCGACGCTCGAGCCGACGCTGCCGTCGACCCCGTCCTGCGTCCACGTGACCCGCGTCTGCCCCTTCTGGTCGGGGTCGGTGGTGGGGTCGGGGTTGGCCGAGAAGGTCACCGTGTAGTGCCGCTCGGGCTTGCCGTTCTGGGCGATGCTCACGTGCGCCGTGCCGAGGCCCGAGGTCCGGCTCGGCCCCGCCGGCACCGGGGCAGCCGTCGGCCGCCCGCCGGTCAGGGCCGTGGCTCCGACGGCGACCGCCGCCACGACCGCGGCTGCGACGAGCGCGGTCCCGACCCGGCGGCGGCGTACGACGCGCTCTCCGGCACCGATGACGGTGGCCGGGTCGAGGCCGGCGTAGGGGCCGGGGGTGGTGGTGTGGAGCTGCTCGCGCAGCTGGTCCTCGAAGGTGTCGGACGGCGTGCTCATCGCGCGCTCCTCTCGGGCTCAGGCGTGTGGTCGGGCGTGTGCTCAGGCGCGTAGCCGGGCGGGTGGCGGTCAGCGGGCACCAGAGGCATGTGGCCAGTCGTGTGGCCGGGGGTTTCGCGGTCAGCAGGCGGCAGGGGTGAGGCGACCGCCCGTTGCGGCGCTCGGGGGTCGGCGGCGAGCCCGCGCAGGGTGGCGAGCGCCCGGCTGGCGGTCGACTTCACGGTGCCGACCGAGACCCCGAGGGCCTCGGCGGTCGCCTGCTCGGACAGGTCGGCGTAGTAGCGCAGCACGACCACCTTGCGCTGCTGCTCGGGCAGTCTGGCCAGCAGGCGCACGATCTCGTCGCGGTCGTCGCTGACCCCCGACCCGACGACGGCGGGTCGGTCGCTGCTGCCACCGAGCACCTCGCGCGAGCGGGCCCTCCATACGTCGACCTTGTGGTTGACCAGGACCCGGCGGGTGAAGGCAAGGGCGGTCTCGGGTCGCACCTTCGACCACGAGGCGTAGGTCTTGACCAAAGACGCCTGCACCAGCTCGCGCGCCGCGTCGGTCGACCCGGTCAGGAGCCACGCCGTCCGCATCAACGACGGCTCGGCCTGGCGCATGAACGCCGCGAACTCGGCGTCACGGTCGGCCTTGCTCGACCTGCTCATCCCCTGCCTCCTCCAGTCGGTCCGGGGTCACGTCCTTGCCCCCACACTCCTTACTACGGCCGGGTCCCGCCAAAGGTTGAGTCATCTCCCGACCCGTCCTCGCTAGGGTGGCGGCCATGAGCGGGGGACGAACAGGGCACTCGACAACGGAAGAGGGCGCGCGCAACGCGGCGGAGCGCCTCGTCTTCTTCTCCGACGCGGTCGTCGCCATCGCCCTCACCCTTCTCGCGATCGAGCTGCCGGTGCCCGCGGGGGCGAGCGCCTCCGAGCTCGCGACCGCCGTCGGCGAGAGCTTCTCGGAGTACCTCGCGTTCCTCATCAGCTTCCTCGTCATCTTCCTGCACTGGAACGGCCACCACCGCCTCCTCCGCTACCTCACCGACGGCCCCCCAGCGCTGGTGCGCTGGAACGGCCTGTGGCTCTTCGCCATCGTGCTCACCCCCTTCGTCACCAAGGTGCTCACCGGCGGTGACGGTGGGGGCAGCGCCTTCCCCTGGCGGTTCGGGCTCTACGCCCTCGTGCAGGTCGTGGCCGGGGTCGGCTTCCTCATGACGGCGCTCACCATGCGCCGCGAGGGCCTGATCGAGCCCGGCGCACCGCCCGAGCTCGTCACCCACAGCCTCACCCGCATCCTCGCTCTGGTCGTCGTCTTCGGGGTCTCGATCCCCATCGCCTTCGTCATCGGCCAGTGGGCCTACGTCGTATGGAGCATCGGTCAGCCGCTCTTCTTCGCCGTCCTACGCCTTCGGCGACGCCGTACGACGCCCCCACCGCCCGTCACCGAGCCCGACCCCGAGCCCGACCCCGACCCCACGCGTACCCCCACCACGAGCCAGGACTGACATGCGCATCGACCTCCACACCCACTCGACCGCCAGCGACGGTACGGAGGCGCCGGCGCAGGTGCTGCGCTCGGCCGCCGGGGCCGGCCTCGACGTCATCGCCCTCACCGACCACGACACCACGCGCGGCTGGGGCGAGGCGGCGGGCGCAGTCAGCCAGACCGGGGTGACCCTCGTGCGGGGCATCGAGATCTCGTGCGAGCGGGGGAGCACGTCGGTGCACCTGCTCGGCTACCTCACCGATCCGGCCGCCCCCGGTCTGACGGGCGAGATCGACCAGGCCCGGGCCTCGAGGGTGACCCGTCTGATGCGGATGGTCGGGCTCATGGAGGAGGCGGGCCTGCCCATCACCTACGCCGAGGTGCTCGCGTCGGTGCCCGAGGGCGCGACCCCGGGGCGCCCGCACATCGCCGATGCGCTGGTGAGCAAGGGAGTGGTCTCGCACCGCGACGAGGCCTTCGCCCAGTGGCTGTCGAACGACAGCCGCTTCTATGTCAGCCACTACGCTCCCGACCCCGTGCGCGCGGTCGAGCTGGTGGTCGAGGCCGGGGGCGTCGCGGTGATGGCGCATCCGTTCACGGACAGCCCCGGGCGGCAGAGCAGCGACGACCTCATCGCCGAGATGGCGGCGGCCGGTCTCGCCGGCGTCGAGGTCTGGCACCGGGACAACGACGAGGCCGGCCGCGAGCGCGGCCTGGCGCTGGCCACCCGCCTCGGGCTGCTCGTCACCGGGTCGAGCGACTACCACGGCGAGGGCAAGCGCAACCTGTTGGGTGAGAACCTCACTGCCGCAGAGGTCCTCGTAGAGATCGAGCGCCGCAGCAGCGGGGTCACCCCGGTGCTGCGACCCTGACCTCCTCGCCCCCTCCTCGACCCTGACAGACTGGACAGGTGCCTCCAGCCAAGCGATCACGCAAGAAGCGCACCGGAGCGACGGTCGTCTCCGTCGCCAACCAGAAGGGTGGCGTCGCCAAGACGACCTCGGTCGCCAGCCTCGGTGCGGCGTTCGCCGAGCTGGGCAGACGGGTCCTGCTGGTCGACCTCGACTCGCAGGCCTGCCTGACCTTCAGCCTGGGGGTCGACCCCGATGCGGTCGAGACCTCGGTCAACGAGGTCCTCCTCGGGCAGGTCGGCGTCGCCGACGCCGTCATCGCCACCGACGACGGGGTCGACCTGCTGCCGTCGGTCATCGACCTCGCCGGTGCCGAGGCCCAGCTCCTGGGGCGCCCGGGGCGGGAGTACATCCTGCGCACCGCCCTCGAGCCGGTGCTGGGCGACTACGACCTCGTGCTGCTCGACTGCTCACCCAGCCTGGGGGTCCTCACCCTCAACGCCTTCACGGCCTCGCAGGGCCTGGTCATCCCGATGATGTGCGAGATGCTCAGCCACCGCGGCGTCGGGCAGCTGCTCGACACGGTCGCCGACGTCAGGAAGATCCTCAACCCCGAGCTCGAGGTCCTCGGCATCCTGCCGACGATGTACGACGGTCGCAGCAACCACGCGCAGGCCGTGCTGGCCGACGTGGGCGAGCGCTACTCCCTGCCCGTGCTCGACCCGCCGATCCCCCGCACGATCCGCTTCGCCGAGGCCCCGGGGGTCGGGCGCTCCATCCTCGCCACCGCACGCACCTCCCCGGCCGCCCAGGCGTACCGCGACGTGGCCGCGTCACTGCTCCCGAGGCTCTGACAAGCCTGCCGACCCCGGTTGTCGGCAGGCGTCCGGCAGGCGTGCGGCAGGCGTCCGGTAGGCGTCCGGTAGCTGTCGGCACGGGCCGACCCCACGGTGGGGGATGCGCCGGGGAATGACCGGGTACAGGGGTGACTTGGAAAGAGGGAGGGGGCTGACGCTCGAGTCGGCCCCTTCCCCACGAGTTTGCACCCCACCGCAAGGAGTACCTGTCCTATGAGCCCCATCGCCGCCCTGGCCGTCCGCACCGCCGGAGGGCCCCTCGAGGCCGTCACCTACGAGCCCCGGCCGTTGCGGGTCGACGACATCCGCATCGACGTGAAGTTCGCCGGCATCTGCCACAGCGACATCCACACGGTCCGCGAGGAGTGGGGCGCAGCCCACTTCCCGATCGTGCCCGGCCACGAGATCGCCGGCATCGTCTCCGAGGTCGGCGCCGGCGTCACCCGCTACAAGGTCGGCGACCGCGTCGGCGTCGGCTGCATGGTCGACTCATGCGGCGAGTGCGAGTTCTGCAAGGACGGCCAGGAGCAGTTCTGCGAGAAGGGGAACGTCGGCACCTACAACAGCCAGGCCTTCGACGGCGAGTGGACCAAGGGCGGCTACGCCCAGTCGCACACCGTCTCCGAGCGTTTCGCCGTGCGCATCCCCGACGAGCTCGAGCTCGACGTCGCCGCGCCCCTGCTCTGCGCCGGGATCACCACCTGGGAGCCGCTCAAGCGCTGGAACGCCGGCCCCGGTAAGAAGGTCGCCGTCGTCGGTCTCGGTGGCCTCGGCCACATGGCCGTCAAGCTCGCCGTCGCCATGGGCGCCGACGTCACGGTGCTCTCGCGCTCGCAGGCCAAGAAGGACGACGCCCTCGGCCTCGGCGCCCAGCACTACGTCGCCACCGGCGAGGAGGGCGCCCTCAAGGGCCTCAAGAGCACCTTCGACCTCATCATCAACACGGTGAGCGCCGACCTCGAGATGGACGCCTACCTCGCCACCCTGCGTCCGCTCGGTGCGCTCATCAACGTGGGCCTGCCGACCAAGCCGTACTCCGTGAGCCCCTTCTCCGTCGTCGGCGGCACCCGCACCCTGGGCGGCTCCAACATCGGGGGCATCCCCGCCACCCAGGAGATGCTCGACTTCTGCGCCGAGCACGGCGTGGGCGCGACCATCGAGACCATCGCGGCGAAGGACGCCGACGCGGCCTACGACCGGGTCGTCGCCGGCGACGTGCGCTACCGCGTGGTCATCGACACCGCCACCATCCCCACCGACGGTGCCGACCTGGAGTCCGCCTCCGCCTGATCTCTCGACCGCAGGACGGCGACGGGCCCGGCACTGGTGTGCCGGGCCCGTCGCTGCGTGTGCTGGCTGGCTACTCGCCGGCGGGAGCAGCCTGTACGGCGTCACCCGCGGCGGCACCCTGGCCACGACCGCGACCACCGCGACGACGACGGCGGGGGGCGTCGCCGTTGCCGGCATCTGCACCGCCGTCGGTCGGGGAACCCTCGGTCGGGGCGGTTGCCGGGGTGGGGTCGCCACCGGCGGCCTGACCGTCGACGTTCACGGTGCGACGGCGGCTGCGGTTGCGACGGGGACGGGCCTCGCCGTCACCGTCCGAGGTGGGGGCGGCGATGTGCTCGCCCGAGGCGTGCTCACCCGAGCCGCGCTCGCCCCGGTGCTCGCCACCACGGCCGGCCCGCTCGTCGCGGCCACCCCGCTCGTCGCGACCAGCGCGCTGGTCGCGGCCACCGCGGCTGTCGCGGCCGCCACGCTCGTCGCGCCCACCGCCGGCGCTGCTGCCAGCCCCGCCCGCTCCGCGGCGACCGGACGACTTCCCGGTCTCACCCAGGTCCTCGAGGACCTCGGCGTCGAGCCCGGCGCGGGTCTGCTGCGAGCGACGCAGCCGCCCCGTCACGGACGTCGGGATGTTGAGGTCGGTGAAGAGGTGGTCGGAGGAGGAGTAGGTCTCCTCCGGCTCGGGGATGCCGAGGTCGAGCTGCCGGTTGATCAGGCCCCAGCGGGGCATGTCGTCCCAGTCGACGAAGGTGACCGACGTGCCGGTGTTGCCGGCGCGCGCCGTACGACCGATGCGGTGCACGTAGGTCTTCTCGTCCTCCGGGCACTGGAAGTTGACGACGTGCGTGACGTTGTCGACGTCGATGCCGCGGGCGGCGACGTCGGTGGCGACGAGCACGTCGACCTTGCCGTTGCGGAAAGCCCGCAGGGCCTGCTCACGGGCGCCCTGGCCGAGGTCGCCGTGGATGGCGGCGGCGGCGAAGCCACGCTCGCTGAGGTCGTCGGCCACCTTGGCCGCGGTGCGCTTCGTGCGGGTGAAGACCAGGACCAGGCCGCGGTCGCTCGCCTGGAGGATGCGGGTGAGCATCTCGACCTTGTCCATCGCGTGCGCGCGGTAGACGTACTGCGTCACGGCCTTGACGGTGTGGGCGTTCTCCTGGTCGTCACCCATCGCGCGGATGTGGGTGGGCTGGCTCATGTAGCGGCGGGCCAGCGCGACGATGGCGCCCGGCATGGTGGCCGAGAAGAGCATGGTCTGACGGCTGCCCGGAGTGAGTGACATGAGGGTCTCGACGTCGGGCAGGAAGCCGAGGTCGAGCATCTCGTCGGCCTCGTCGAGCACGACGACCTTGCACTGCGACAGGTCGAGGTGGCCCTGCTTGGCGAGGTCGATGAGGCGCCCGGGGGTGCCGACGACGACCTCGACGCCGGTGCGCAGGGCCTCGATCTGCGGCTCGTAGGCGCGGCCGCCGTAGACGGTCAGCACGCGGATGCCGCGGCGGGCGCCGGCGCGCTCGAGGTCGCTGGAGACCTGGACCGCGAGCTCGCGGGTCGGGGCGACGGCGAGGGCCTGCGGCTTGCCCGGGTGGGGCATCGCGGCGAAGCCCTCGTCGACCGGGCTGATCACGCGCTGCAGGATCGGCACGCCGAAGCCGAGGGTCTTGCCCGTGCCGGTCTTGGCCTGGCCGATGATGTCGTGCCCCCCGAGCGCGATCGGCAGGGTCATGGCCTGGATGGGGAAGGGGGTGACGATGCCGTGGGCCGCGAGCGCGTCGACGATGTCCTGGTGGACACCGAAGTCGGCGAAGGTGGGCTCGGGCTCGGGGATGGCTGCGGGGGCGAGGGTGTCAGCCTCGATCGCGTCGACGGCCACCTCGTCGGGCAGCGCGTCGGTCGTGGTGTCGCTCATGGAGTTGTGGTGTCTCTCGATCGGGGTCAGGATGCCCGACGGTGCGTGATCGCGGAGCTCTGGGCGATCGCGTCGTCGTCACTGACGTCAGTGTGGGCCGATCGGAGGATTTCCGGGTGCCGAGTCCCTCGGCGAATGCGTGTCGGGCCGACCGGGCACCGTGAACAGGCAGAAGTCTACCTGCTGGCCCCCGTAAGGTGTCGCTCATGAGCGACGACGCCCTGCCGGTCAGTGACGAAGCGGGCTACCGCCCGGCCGTGCTCGACCTGCTGGGGGTGCTCGCCTACGGCGAGCTGATGGCCTTCACCCATCTCGCGGCCGACGCCGAGATGGCTCCGACCCTGCCGCAGAAGGCCGGGGTGGCCCGGTTGGCCGTCGCCGAGTTCCAGCACTACGAGGCCATCACCGCCCGGCTGGCCGAGATGGGCGTCGACCCGCATACGGCGGTCGAGCCCTTCGTGGCGTCGTTCGACGCCTTCCACGAGCGCACCAAGCCGAGCACGTTCCTCGAGGGCCTGGTCAAGGCCTACGTCGGGGACGGCATCGCGCAGGACTTCTTCCGCGAGATCTCGGTCTACGTCGACGACCGCACCCGCACGCTCGTCGAGCGCACGGTGTCCGACATCGGCAGCGAGGCCTTCGTCGTCACCCAGGTGCGGGCGGCGATCAAGGCCGACCCGCGGGTGGCGGGTCGGCTGGCCCTGTGGGGCCGGCGCCTCGTGGGCGAGGCCCTGACCCAGGCTCAGCGGGTGGCGGTCGAGCGCGATGCGCTCGCGTCGATCCTCGTGGGCGCCCCCGGGCGTCCGGGCGCCGACCTGGCCGAGCTGGGCCGGATGCTCGCCCGGCTCACCGACGAGCACACGCACCGCATGCAACGGCTCGGGCTGTCGGCCTGAGGTCGACGCGTGAGCGCATCGTCCCGGCAGATGACGAGCACCACCCGCAGGGAGTGACGAAGGGCCCGGCCGCTGTGGCCGGGCCCTTCGTCGTGCGTCGCAAGGTCAGACGCGACTGCTGTTCATCCGCCCGTAGAGGGTGATGCCGCCAGCGGCAACGATGGCCGAGACGATCCAGAACCACCAGCTGAGGCCGCCTCCACCGGTGTAGTGGAACAGCGCCCCGAGGATCAGGTTGGTGACCACTGCGGCGACGATGCCGATGACGATGGTCACGACGAGCGAGATGTTCTGCTTGCCGGGGAGGATGAGCCGCCCCAGGGCGCCGATGATGGCGCCGACGATGATGGAGCCGATGATGGAGCCGATCATGTGAGGGCCTCCTTCTGGCCACTCGCGTGGCCGTTGTGGGTCGGCAGCTGCGCCGACCGTCTGAAGGACCGTAGTGCCCGGAGGGTCAGCCGCCGAAACCGACGCGGCTCTTCTCCTGCTCACCGATGTTGACATATCCGATATGGCCGGCGGGCACGAGGAATCGCCGCCCCTTGTCGTCGAGGAGGCTGAGCACGCCGCCCTCGGAGAGCGCTGACGTCACGGCCGCCTCGACCTCGGCGAAGCTCTGATTGGACTCGAACGCGACCTCGCGGGCGACGTTCTGCACGCCGATCCTGACCTCCACGGTGATGCCTTTCCTCTGCTGTTCCCGGTGCGTGGGCCGCCCGGGTGTGCGGGCGGCTGATGCTGACTCAACCCTACGAGCATGGGCGGTGTTCCTCGCGGGCTCGTGCCGCGCGGTCTGTTCGCCGAGAGAGGAACCGGGGGGCTACGCCGGTGACCCGGGCTCGGCGCCGACCTTGGGGAAGCCACCGATACCGCGCCAGGCCAGCTGCCCGACGATGCGGGCGGCCTCCTCCTGGGGCACGGTCGAGCCCTGTGAGAGCCAGTAGCGTGCGGAGACCTGGGCCATGCCGGTCAGGGCCATGCCGAGCAGGTGGGCGTCGGCGTCGGCCATCTCGGTGTCGGCGGCGATGACCTCCGCCAGCGCCTCACCACAGGTCACCGCGACCCCCTCGACCCGCTCGCTGACGGCGGGGTCGTTGGTCAGGTCGGACTCGAAGAGCAGCCGAAAGGGTGCGCCCTCGCGGGCGACGAACTCGAAGTAGACCGCCACGCAGTCGAGCACCCGCTGCTTGTTGTCCGTGGTGCGGCTGAGGGCCTCGCGGACTGCCGCCTCGATCTCGCCCCGGTGGTGGTCGAGGAGGGCGAGGTAGAGGTCGAGCTTGCCCGGGAAGTGCTGGTAGAGAACGGGTTTGGACACTCCGGCCCGCTCCGCGATGTCGTCCATCGCCGCCGCGTGGTAGCCCGACTCGACGAAGGCAGCCTGGGCGGCCTCGAGGAGCTGGGCCCGACGGGCGGACCGGGGCAGGCGCTGGCCGCGGGTCCCCGCTGGTGCATCGACCGACATCGGCGTCCTCCTCCTCGGGTGGGGCACGCCACCGCAGGCGTGGTGGACCTCATCGTACTCACGGGTAGGGGCGGCCGGAGCGTGGAGGCGAAGGTAGCGTTCGGCGAGTGACCGCAGCCACGTCTCCGGGTTCCCCCCCGGTCGCCCCGCCCCCGTCCTCGCCGTCGGGGGCTCCGTACGGGGGGCTGGCGCCCCTCGCGCACTCGCCGCGACCCCTGGAGCGCGACGAGGTCGAGCGCTACGCCCGGCACATCCTGCTGCCGCAGGTCGGGATGACGGGTCAGGAGCGGCTCGTGGGCGCCAGGGTCCTCGTCGTCGGGGCCGGCGGTCTCGGGTCACCCGCCCTGCTCTACCTCGCGGCCGCGGGCGTGGGAACGATCGGCGTGGTCGACGCCGACGTCGTCGAGCTCAGCAACCTGCAGCGCCAGGTCGTGCACCGCGACGCCGACGTGGGTCGGGCCAAGACGGCGTCGGCGGCTGATGCCGTCGCGAGGGTCAACCCGCACGTGAGGGTCGTGCGGCACGACGTACGCCTCGACTCCTCCAACGCCCTGGAGGTGCTGGGCGGCTACGACGTCGTGCTCGACGGCACCGACAACTTCCCCACCCGCTACCTGGTCAACGACGCCTGCGCGCTGCTCGGGATCCCGCACGTGTGGGGCTCGATCTACCGCTTCGACGGGCAGGTGAGCGTCTGGTGGGCGGGGCACGGGCCGTGCTACCGCTGCGTCTTCCCCGACCCGCCGCCGCCCGGTGCGGTGCCGTCGTGCGCCGAAGGTGGCGTCCTCGGCGTGTTGTGCGCGGCCATCGGGTCGGTGCAGGTCACCGAGGTGGTCAAGCTGCTGCTCGGGGTGGGGGAGCCGCTGCTCGGGCGGCTGCTCGTGCACGACGCGCTGCGCATGACGTGGGACGAGATCCCGGTGCGGGCCGACCCCGGCTGCCCGGTGTGCGGCGTCGCGCCGACGATCACGCGGGAGACCGGGCTGGTCGACTACGACGCGTTCTGCGGGGTGCCGTCGGCTTCGGCCGTGTCGGCGCTGCCCCCGGTGCCGCTCGTGTCGGCCACCGAGCTGGCCGCGGCGCTGGAGTCGGACGACCCTCCGGTGCTGGTCGACGTGCGCGGTGACGACGAGCGCTCCATCGTCTCGATCCCCGGGGCGGTGGCGATCCACCTCGATGCCTTCCGCGACGGCAGTGCCTTCCGCCTGCCGGCGCTCGGGATCCTCGACCTGCCGGTCGTCGTCCACTGCAAGGTCGGTGGCCGCTCGGCCGAGGCGGTGCGGCTGCTGCTGGAGAAGGGGTACGACGACGTGCGCAGCCTCGACGGTGGCGTGCTCGCCTGGGTGCGTGACGTCGACCCGAGCCGGCCGACGTACTGAGCGGGGGGGCTGGCGTCGCAGACGGGGGCACGTGCCCGCGTATCCGGCGCGTCGCGTCTTGTCCTCGCGCATTTGGGGGCAGGTGCCCGCGTATGCAGCGCAGTACGCCCGTTGGCCGCGCATTCGCGGGCACCTGCCCGCGAAAGCAGCGGACGCCCGCTCAGTCCGGGTCCCGGTACAGGCAGAACGGGTGCCCCGCCGGGTCGAGCAGGACGCGGACGTCGTCCTGGGGCTGGTGCGCCGCCAGCCTCGCCCCCAGCGTCACCGCCTCAGCGGCCGCTGCCTCGAGGTCGGTGACCCCGACATCGAGGTGCACCTGCATCTGCTGCTGACCGGGGCCGCCCGGCCACACGGGTGGCAGGTGGTGCGGCTCGAGCTGGAACGCCAGGTTGAGGGGCAGGTCGCGCACCTGCATCGTCACAAAGTCCGGGTCGTCGGCGTCGCTGACCGGCCAGCCGAGCAGGTCCTCGTAGAAGCGGGCCAGCCCGAGCGGGTCGGGGGTGCCGAGGACGATCCCGAGCCAGCCGTCGCGGGATCGGCCGCGGACCGGACCGGTGTGAGGGGGCGTGCTGGAGTCCATGGCTCCATACGGTGGCACCGGTGTGCTGGGATGTCGAGGTGAGCCCTGAGCACGGGCGGACCGGTGGCATTTCGGCTCAGGGCCCACCCGATGGTGGCGCGAGCCCCGCATCTCGGGCTCGCACGATCGCCTCGGAGCGGTCGGCCACGGCCAGCTTGCGAAAGATGCTGCTGATGTAGTTGCGAATCGTCTTGGGCGAGAGCTGCAACGCACGGGCGATGGTGGGGTTGTTGTGACCTTGGGACATCAACGCCAGCACACTGCGTTCGCTCTCGGTCAGCTCCGGGAACACCGTGACCGTGGAGGTGGGCGTGAAGAACGTGACCATCCGCGCAGCGATCGCCCGACTGAAGATCGCCTCACCCCGACCGACCACATGCAGCGCCCGCCCGAAGTCGTCGCTGTCCATATCCTTCAACACGTAACCGCGGGCCCCGGCCCGCATCGCGGCGAAGACGGACTCGTCATCTTCGTACATCGTGACGACCAGCACGTTGACGTCGGGCAGTCGTTCGACGATCTCCCGGATCGCGTCCAGGCCGCTGCCCCCCGGCATCTGCAGGTCCATCAGCACCAGGTCGGGACCGTGATCGAGCACCACCTGCACGGCGGTGCGACCGTCGGCTGCCTCGGCGACCACGTCGAGACCGGGCAGGGTCGAGACCAGGGCGCGGACCCCGCGTCGGAACAGCGCGTGATCGTCGACCACCACTATCCGCAGAGGTCTCTGATTCGGGTCGTCATCCACCGCTCGACCCCTGATGGGGAGATCGACCAGGACCTGGGTGCCCGTCCCGCCGGAGGTGACGCTGACGTCGCCGCCGAGCTCTGCCGCCCGCTCCCGCATGGCCAGCATCCCCACACCTGGCACCAGCGGTGACGGGAGACCACGTCCGTCGTCCGACACCGCCAGGCGCACCCGGTCGTCCGACACGGTGATGGACACCGAGACGACCTGGGCGCCGGCGTGCTTGACCACGTTCTGCACGGCTTCGCCGGCGATGCGGTAGATCGCCACCTCGATGGCAGCAGGAAGTGCCTGCGCGCCGGGACCCGCCTCGACCTCGAGAACCGGAGTGCGCGCCGACCACAGGTTGCGTAGGGCGCCGACCAGGCCGAGATCGTCGAGGCGCGGGGGTCGCAGGTCGTAGACCAGCCGGCGGATGTCGGCTGCGGTGGCTCGGACGTCGCCGCGCAGCTCACCGACGATGAGCGCCGCCCGGGTCGGGTCGGTGGGTAGCAGGCGGTGCACGGCGGCGAGCTCGAGCTGCAACGCCGCCAGGGAGGGTCCGAGCCCGTCGTGCAGGTCACGCCGGATGCGTCGACGCTCCTCCTCCCGTGCGGTCACCAGCGCGGCCCGGGACTCCAACACCTCGGCCGCCGCCCGTTGGGCGAGGAGCGACACCGCCACTTGCCCAAAGAGATCTTGCAGGAGCTGGATATCATTGGCTCCCAGCGGTATTCCGCGCCGCCGCGGGCCGGCGGCGAACCATCCGAACTGTGACTCACCAAAGGCGATGGGGAGCCGGACGGGCGTGGTGCCCGGCACCAGCTCCCCATGGACCTGCGGCTCCTGACCGGGCACCTCGATGGCGACGTACGGGATGTTCACCGAGCGCGCGACGATGGTGGGCAGCGGCGACGTCGTCGGCGGGTGCTCGCTCTCGAGCTCGTGGTGGAGCGAGCGCATGGCCCCGTAGGCATCAGCGTGGTGGCTGTAGACAACGTCCTCGACCGAGCTCCGCAGCCACCGTCTCACCGGCGCCGCCGTCCCCACGACCAGCACGCCGGCGAGGACGTGCAGCCACATCGGTCCAAGATGACCGTCGCGGACCCCTCCGACGGCCAGCACCGTGACATACAGGCCGGCGGAGAAGGCAAGGAGCAGTCCGTAGGTCAGGGCCGCGGCGACGAGCGTCGACCCCGGCTGGCCCGCCCCGCTCACCGAAACGTCGTCAGCCCGCGGTCGTGTCAGCACTTCCCTCCCGACGCAGCAGGAGCACGATCACGACGACTGCGCTGACCACACTGACGATGGCCAGCGTCCGCAGTGTCGTGGAGGTGGCGAAGACCCCGGCGAGAGACGACACGCCGTCGAGGCCGCGCACGACGATGACGAGGACGACACCCCACCGCTCTGCTCGCCACACCCCGAAGCTTCCGACGAGACCGAGGACACCGAGCACGACCCCTGCGACCAGGATGGCGAAAGGGGGGTCGTCACCGGCCGCGCTGACGGATGCGGCACCGAGCGGCAAGGGGGCGATCGATACCACCAGCCCGAGGATGCTGACCAGGGCGTTGACGACCGCCGCCGCAGAGCGCGACCGTGAGATCGAGGGTGTGCCGGGTGCGGTGCCGGACGGCAGGCTGGGCTGGTGCGAGCTGGACATGAGGGCCTCCTGGACCTGTCGAACGAGACCGTCGCGGCCTCGGCAGGTCGATCATCTCCGGGCCAGTGTCCCGCGCGCAGGTGACCAGAGTCCAGACTGCGAGGGACATTCCCCGGGACACGGGTGGCCCTGCCAGCAGGGCGAGAGCGGGTGTCGCCCACCGTCAGGGCGCGGCAGCAGGCCGGGCGAGTCTTCGACGATCGCGAGCCTTGCAACAGGTCTGGGGTCCGGATGGAGGGGGAGTGGGGGAGTCCCTGGCTCCATACGGTGGCACCGGTGTGCTGGGATGGCGAGGTGAGCGGGAGCGACACGTCGTCGGAGGTGTACGGACGGCTGTCCGGCAAGGCGCAGGAGGTGCTCGAGGTCGTCGCCCGGGTGCCTGAGGGCAAGGTCGTCACGTACGGCGACGTCGCCGAGATGGTCGGTGACCGGGGCCCCCGGTTCGTCGGCAACGTCATGGGCCGGTATGCCGCGGGCCTGCCCTGGTGGCGCGTCCTGCGGGCTGGGGGGTGGCCGCCGAAGGGACTCGAGGTCGAGGCGCTGGAGCACTACCGGGCCGAGGGGACGCCCATGGTGCGCGGCACGCTCGAGGGATTGCGGGTGGACCTCGCCCGCGCCCGGTGGGAGCCGGACCTCAGCAACGGGTGGCCGGACGCCCGACCCCCGGAACGGGGCGTTCCACCCCACTGACCCCGCCCCGCCTTCGCCGCCCTGTCACCCGCTCGTGGTGGGATGAGTGACATGGTCGAGCTGCGTCGTGCACCCGCACTCGTCGTCCAGGTGCCTGACCTCGACGACGACCAGCGGGGTGCTGTCGAGCACCGCGGTCGCCTCCTGCGGGTCCTCGGCGCCCCCGGCACCGGCAAGACGTCCACCGCCGTCGAGCTCGTCGTCCACCGCGTCGCCCACGACGGCCTCACCCCCGACTCCTGCCTCCTGCTCACCTCGAGCCGCACCGCCGCGGCCCGCCTGCGTGACCGGGTGACGGCCCGCGTCGGCGGCACCACGACCGAGCCGCTGGCCCGCACCCACCAGGCCTTCGGCTTCGGCATCCTGCGCCGCGAGGCCGCCCTGCGCGGCGAGCCCGCCCCGCGGCTGCTCAGCGGCCCCGAGCAGGACGTCGTGCTCCGCGACCTCCTCGCCGGCCACGCCTCGGGTGACGCGCCCGGCCCACCCTGGCCCGTCCACCTGGGCCCCGCGCTCGAGCGGCGCGGCTTCCGGGCCGAGCTGCGCGACCTGCTGATGCGCGCCGTCGAGCACGGCCTGGAGCCCGCCGACCTCGCGGCCCTCGGAGTCGAGCACCGCCGCCCCGAGTGGGTCGCGGCGGCGCAGGTGCTGCGGGAGTACGACGAGGTCACGGCCCTGTCCCGCCCCGGCGGCTACGACCCGGCCTGGATCCTCACCGCCGCCGCCGACCGCCTCGAAGACGACCCCGAGGCTCTCGCCCGCCTCACCGAGCAGGTGCGCCTCGTGGTCGTCGACGACGCCCAGGAGCTGACCTCCGCCGGCGCCCGCCTGCTCGGGGTGCTCGGGCACGCCGGCATCGACGTCGTCCTGCTCGGCGACCCCGACAGCGCCGTGCAGACCTTCCGCGGCGCCGACCCGCGCATCCTCGCCTCCGGCTGGGCTGACCTCGCCCCCGCACCGCCGGGTGACCCGTGGCCGACGGTGGTGCTCGGCACGTCGTACCGGCAGGGCCCGCGGCTGCGCGAGGCCGCCGACGCCGTGGCCCGCCGCATCGGCGCCCTCGGCGGTGCCCGGCAGCGCGAGGCGCGCCCCACTCCCGACCCCGAGCAGCGCCGGATGGAGCGCCTCGACGTCGCCCTCCTGCGCGCCGTGCCCCAGGAGGCCGCGCACGTGGCCGCCGAGCTGCGCCGGGCGCACCTGCTCGACGGGATGCCCTGGGACGACATGGCGGTCATCGTCCGCGGCCGCAGCCGTGACGCCGCCCTGCGCCGGGCGCTGGCCGCCCAGGGGGTCCCCGTCGCGGCCGGGGCCGCCGAGATCCCGGTGCGCGACGAGGTCGCCGTACGCCCCCTGCTCACCCTGCTCGACCTCGTGCTGCGCGTCGCCCGTGACCCCGACGCCGGGCCCACCCCCGACGAGGCGGTCGACCTGCTGCTCTCGCCGCTGGGTGAGTGCGACGCGGTAAGGCTGCGGCGGCTGAGGCGCCTGCTGCGCCGCAACGAGCTCGACGTCGGCGGGCAGCGCCCCAGTGACGAGCTGCTCGCGGCGGCCCTGCTCGACCTCGGTGCGGCGGTCGACCTCGGTCTCGACGGCGCCCCCCTGCGCCGCCTCGCGACCGCCGTCTCCCACGGGCTCGCGGCCGCCAGGGTGGTCGACGGTGGTGACGGCGAGCCCGTCTGGGCGCCGGGCGTCACGGCTGAGGACGTGCTGTGGGAGATCTGGCGCGGCCTCGACGTCGCCGCCACCTGGCGCACCCGGGCCCTGCGCGGTGGGTCGCGGGGCCTGCGTTCCGACCGCGACCTCGACGCCGTCGTGGCCCTCTTCGGCGCGGTGGCGGCGTTCGTCGACCGGCTGCCGGGCTCGGGCCCCGACGCCTTCCTCGAGCACGTGCGCGGGCAGGACGTGCCGGGCGACACCCTCGTGCCCCGCGCGCCCGACGGCCAGGCCGTCGCGGTGCTCACGCCCGCGCTGGCCGCGGGACTGGAGTGGCGTTTCGTCGTGGTGGCAGGGGTGCAGGAGGGCGTATGGCCCGACCTGCGACTGCGCGGCTCGCTGCTCGGCTCCGAAGACCTCGTGGCCGTCGTCACCGGTCGGGGCACGACGACCCGCGCAGCGCAGGCCGCGGTCCGCTACGACGAGACGCGGCTCTTCCACGTCGCCATCTCGCGCGCCCGCGAGCGGCTGCTCGTCACGGCCGTGCGCAGCGAGGACGAGCAGCCCTCCGTCTACCTCGACCTCGTCGACCCACCCGCCGGGTGGCCCGACGAGCCGGCCGACCCCCGCGACGACCCCGGAGCCCGTACGGAGCGGGTCCGGCAGCCCGTCGACGTCGCCCCACCGCTCACCCTGCCCGCGCTCGTGGCCCGGCTCCGCCGTGACCTCGTCACCGGCACGCTGGCCCAGGCTCGATCTGCCGCAACGGTATTGCGCCGACTCGCGGTCGAGGAGGTGCCGGGCTCCGACCCGGCTCGGTGGTGGGCGCTGCGCCCGCTCAGTGACGACCGACCGCTGCGCGAGCCCGACCAGCAGGTGCGGGTCTCGCCCTCCAAGGTCGAGACCTTCCACACCTGCGGCCTCCGCTGGCTGCTGACCACGGCCGGAGGTGACAGCCCGAGCGTCGGCCGGGCCAACCTCGGCACCCTCGTGCACGACATCGCCCACGAGCTCGGTGACGACGTCGACGCGTCCACCCTCGTGGCCGAGGTCGACCGCCGGTGGGGCCGGCTCGGGCTGCCCCCGGGGTGGTCCACCGACCGGCTGCGCGAGGAGGCCCACGGGATGGTGACGCGATTGGTCGACTACTACGAGCGGGCTCCGCGCGAGGGCTGGGAGCTGGTCGGCTCCGAGGTCAAGATGGAGGCCGGAATCGGTCGCGCGGTCGTCACCGGCCGGGTCGACCGGCTCGAGCGCGACGAGCAGGGGGGCCTTCGGGTGCTCGACTACAAGACCGGCTCGAGCACCCCGACCAGGGCGGGGATGGACGAGCACCTGCAGCTGGCGGTCTACCAGGTCGCGGTCGAGCACGGCGCGTTCGACGGTGAGCCCGTGAACGCCGGTTCGCAGTCGGCCGGAGCCGCGATCCTGCGACTGCACCGCAGCGCGCCCAAGGACAACGCGCCCCTGACCCAGCGCCCCCTCGCCGAGCACGACGACCCGCGCTGGGCCGAGATTGTCGTCGAGCAGGTCGCCGACGGGATGGCCGGCGCGAGCGTCCGGGCCGTCGCGGGTGACCACTGCAAGTTCTGCCCCGTGCGCAGCTCCTGCCCGGTCCAGCCGGAGGGAGACGTCGTCTCGTGAGCATCGTGCAGCAGCACGAGCAGGCCCCACCCTCCAGGCTGCTCAGCGCCCGTGACATCTCCGAGGCCGTCGGCAACCCCCCGCCGACCGACGAGCAGCGAGAGGTCATCGAGGCCCCCGCCGACCGACCCCTCCTCGTGGTCGCCGGGGCCGGGTCGGGCAAGACCGAGACCATGGCCTCACGGGTGGTGTGGCTCGTCGCCAACGGCCACGTCGAGCCCGACCAGGTGCTCGGCCTGACCTTCACCCGCAAGGCCGCCAGCGAGCTGGCCGAGCGCATCGGGCGCCGGCTCTCCCGGCTGGAGTCGAGCGGGCTGTGGACCCCCCGCGCCCTCGACGACGACGGCGCCGAAGCACTGGGCGGAATCCCCGTCGTCTCCACCTACCACTCGTACGCCGGTCGGCTCGTGCGCGAGCACGCCCTGAGGCTGGGCTACGAGCCGGAGTCCCGTCTGCTGTCGGAGGCGGCGGCCTGGCAGTATGCCGCCGAGGCGGTCGCGCGGTACGACGGGCCGGTCGACGAGGTCACCTCGGCGGAGTCGACGATCGTCTCTGCCGTCACGTCGCTCGCGGGTGAGCTGGCCGAGCACCTGCTCGAGCCCGAAGACGTCATCGCCCTCATCGACGACGTCGAGCAGGAGTGGCTCGCCGTGCCCAAGGGGGAGAACCGGCTGAGCAAGCACCCCCTGCGGGAGCAGCTCGCAGCCCTGGGCAACCGGCGGGCGATCCTGCCGATGGTGCGCGCCTACCTCGACCTCAAGCGTTCTCGCGACGCCCTCGACTTCTCCGACCAGATGGCCCTCGCCGCCCGGCTGGCTCGCGACGTCCCGTCGGTGGGCGGCCTCGAGCGGCAACGGTTTCGAGCGGTGCTGCTCGACGAGTTCCAGGACACCTCGCGCGCCCAGATGGTGCTCCTCAGCTATCTGTATGCCACCCCCGGCTCCGGTATCGGCGTCACCGCCGTCGGCGACCCCAACCAGTCGATCTACGGCTGGCGCGGTGCGAGCGCGACGACGCTGGCCGACTTCCGGGCGCAGTTCCCCGACGGTGACGCGCCGCACGGGCTGGCCCGCGAGGCCCAGCTGTCGACCAGCTGGCGCAACGACGTCGCCGTGCTCGCCGCCGCCAACGTCGTCTCCGCCCCCTTGCGTGAGGAGTCCCGAGTGCGGGTCGCCGCGCTGCGGGCCCGCCCCGGGGCCGGGCCGGGAGACATCGAGGTCGGGCGCTTCGACCGGGTCGACGACGAGGCCGAGCACGTGGCCACCTGGATCGCCGCCCGGTGGCGGCGCCCCAGCGGTACCCGTACCCGTGAGACCGCAGCGGTGTTGTGCCGCAAGCGATCCCAGTTCCCGGTCGTCGTCGAGGCGCTACGTCGTCACGACCTGCCGGTCGAGGTCGTGGGCCTCGGCGGGTTGCTGCTGACGCCCGAGGTGAGCGACCTCGTCAGCCTGCTCTGGGTGGTGCAGGACCCCTCCCGGGGCGACCGGCTCATGCGGCTGCTCACCGGCCCGTTGTGCCGACTCGGCGCCGCCGACCTCGACGGGCTCGCGACGTGGGCCCGGGCCCAGCAGCGCGAGCCGCGCGGGCTGCACGTCGTACCCCTGCCCGGTCTGGAGCCGGTGGAGGCCGAGGTGCAGTACGACGACCCGCGCGAGGAGGCCTCCGACAGCCGGGACGCCGACGAGACGGGCATGGCCGTGGTCCCGCCGCCCGACGTCGTGCGCGACCAGGCACCCGAGAGCTCCGAGCGGGCCAGCATCGTCGAGGCCCTCGACGACCTCCCGTCGCAGGGCTGGCGTGGCCCTGAGGGACAGCAGATCTCGTCGGCCGGGCTCGGCCGGCTGCGCGAGCTGGGGCTCGTGCTCCGGGGGCTGCGCGCCCTCACGGCGCTGCCTCTGGCCGATCTCGTGGGGGAGGCGGAGCGCTCGATCGGCCTCGACGTCGAGGTGCTGGCCCGCCCCGAGCACACGCCGACCACGGCCCGGGCCCACCTCGACGCCTTCTCTGACGTGGCGGCGCAGTTCAGCATGCAGGCCGACCGGCCGACCCTGCTCGGCTTCCTGGCCTGGATCGACGCCGCCGTCGAGCAGGAGCGGGGCCTCGACACGCCGACGTCGGAGTCCAACGTCGACGCCGTGCAGGTGCTGACCGTGCACGCGGCCAAGGGTCTGGAGTGGGACCACGTCGCCGTGCCCGGGCTCACTGAGGGGTCGTTCCCCGCGCGCGAGAACGGCGCGACGAGTCGGGTCGTCAACGGCGAGTGGGTCGTGGGGGAGCACAAGGACAAGGGCTGGCTGGTGGGGGCCGACGGTGTGCCCTACCCCTTGCGTGGCGACCGCGACGGCCTGCCGCACCTGACCTGGGCGGGCGACGCGGACTGGAAGGACCTGCAGGAGGCCTTCGCGCTGTTCCAGTCCGAGGGCGGGCGGCACGCCCTCGCCGAAGAGCGTCGCCTGGCGTACGTCGCCCTGACCCGCGCCCGGACGTCGATGCTCCTCACCGCGCCGGTGTGGTCGGACGGGCAGAGCCCGAGGGTGACGTCGACCTTCCTGCTCGAGCTGCTCGACCCGGCCGCGGGACTGCCGGTGCGCCGGGTGGCGTGGGCCGACATGCCCCCGACGGATGGTGACAAGCCGGTGAACCCCCGCACGGCCGAGCCGCCCGAGCACCAGTGGCCGCACGACCCGCTGGCCCTGCGGCGGGCCGAGCTCGCCGACGCCGTGGCGAGGATCGGCCTCACGCTGCAGGCCCTCGAGTCGTTGTGCTCGCCGGGCGATGACGAGCCGGGGGTGTGGTCGGGGTCGTCGTCGGGGGAGGCGCCGGGGGAGCCGGGAGCCAGCTGGTCCTCGGGCGGGGCAGGGGCCGGAGTCGTCGACGAGGAGACCGAACGCGAGCTGACCCTGCTGCTGCGTGAGCGTCAGGGCCGCCGGCGTCCGGGCGAGGCGGTCGTCGACCTGCCGAGACACCTGTCGGCGTCGGCGGTGGTCCAGCTGGCGACCGACCGGGCCCGCTACGCCTCCGAGCTGCGCCGGCCGATGCCTTCGGAGCCGGCGCACGCGGCCCGGCGGGGCACGGCCTTCCACGCCTGGGTCGAGCAGCACTACGCCTCGGCGGCGATGGTCGACGTGCTCGACCTTCCCGGCAGCGCCGACGAGCCCGCCGGTGACGACGCCGAGCTGCCGGCGATGAAGGCCCGGTTCCTGGCCAGTGAGTGGGCGGGCGCAGTGCCCGAGGCGATCGAGACCTCGGTCGAGACGGTCATCGACGGCATCGCGATCCGTGGCCGCATCGACGCCGTCTTCCCCCGCGACGACGGCGGCTACACCATCGTCGACTGGAAGACCGGTGCCGAGCCGTCAAAGGGGGAGGCACGCCACCGGGCCCTCCAGCTCGGGGCGTACGCCCTGGCCTACGCCCGGCTGCGGGGTCTGCCCGCGACCAAGGTGGACGCGGCGTTCTACTACGCCACGACGGGCGAGACGGTGCGGCCGCGGCTGCCGCGGGAGAAAGACCTGGTTGCGCTGCTGGACGGGGTTCAGTCCCCGGACGGTTCCGCAGCACGTGGGGCCTGAGCTGTCTCGTGCACCACCCGCCCGGTGAAGCGCCCCCCGCGGCCAGCACAGACGGTCGCCGACGGACGAACGGCCGACGTCCCCCGAGGGGGGTGGTCGCGACGCAGTCGCCCTGGTCTACGAGACCTCGACCTCAGTCCGTGTCCGTGATGCACGGCACGGTGATCTCCGCCAGGGCCAGGTCGGTCAGGACGAAGATGTGGTCCCAGGCGACGTTGTAGAACCACGGTGTCGCCTTGTTGCTCCAGAAGTGCCCGGATCGAGCCCCTCGGGGCCCGGTCCGGGCACTTTCGGGGCAACAAGGCGACTTGGGGTGTCCACGCCTCACTCGACACGTGCAGGCGGAAGTCTTCGTACCGGTCGCCCGAGCCGTCACGCACCCCGCCGACGGCGGCAGCTCACACCCGCGTGATCGCCGGGTTGAGCACCGCGAGCTCCCCGCGCGTGAACAGCTGCGCAGGCCTGCCGCCGTCGGTCGCCGCCGTGCGCCCCGTGGGATGGAGGAAACCGGGCGTCCGCGTCACCTTGCGGTGGAAGTTGCGCGGGTCGAGGGCCTGGCCCCAGACGGCTTCATACACGGCCCGCAGCTGGGCGACGGTGAACTCCGGCGGGCAGAAGGCGGCCCCGAGGGGGCTGTACTCGAGCTTGGCCCTGGCGCGCTCGACGCCGTCGCGCAGGATGGTGGCGTGGTCGAAGGCGAGGGTGGTCTCGTCGATGTCGGCGACGGCCACCCAGTGGGCGCCGGCGGCGTCGCTCCCGGCGACGGGCTCGGCAATCTGCGGGGCGAGGGCGAGCCAGGCGACGGTGACCGTGCGCCCGCGGGGGTCGCGCCCGGGGGCTCCGTACGTCGCGAGCTGCTCGAGGTGCACGCCAGCGCCGATGCCGGTCTCCTCGGCGAGCTCGCGGTAAGCGGCGACGGCGAGGTCCTCGTCGGGAAGGACGAAGCCTCCGGGCAGCGCCCACCGGCCGGCGTACGGCGCGATGCCGCGGCGCACCAGCAACGCGCAGAGCCGGTGCTCCCGGATGGTGAGCACCACCAGGTCGACGGTGAGGGCCACGCGGGTGTCGGTCACCGTGTCATCCTACCGGGTTGTCGTCAGCTTGACGATTAGAAGGGGGAGAGTTATCGTCAATCTCACGATAACTACCAGGAGGACCTCATGGCCACCATCACCACCTTGCCGTTCGTTCGTCACCTGCGGACGTCCGCCACCACCCACGTCCAGCACCTTTCCGCCGGGCAGGTCCGCCACAGCGGCGCCGGCGCGTCGTTCTGGTTCCGCCCGCTCACCGCCGCGATCAGCGAGGTGCCGGTCGACGACCGCGAGCAGGAGGTGCTCGTGCGGGTGCGCACCGCCGACCTGCAGGAGATCAGTGCGCCGGGCACGGTCACCTATCGCTTCGCCGACCCGCAGCTCGCGGCGACCCGCATCGACTTCTCCGTCGACCTCGCCACCGGGGTGTGGCTCGAACGTCCGCTCGAGCGGGTGGGCGCTGCCATCCACGGGGCCGCCGCGGCCGCAGTCACGTCGGCGCTCACGGGCCTCGACCTGGTCGCCGCCCTCACCGCCGACCCCGCCGCCCTCGGCATCGAGGTCACCGCCCGCCTGTCGGGCGACGAGCGGCTCGTCTCCGTCGGCATCACCGTCGTCGGGGTGCGTTTCGGCGTGCTGCGGCCCGAGTCCGACGTCGAGCGCGCCCTGCAGACCCCGGCCCGCGAGGTCATCCAGCAGGAGGCCGACAAGGCGACGTACGAGCGGCGGGCGCTCGCTGTCGAGCGCGAGGCCGCGATCGGCAACAACGAGCTGGCCAACCAGATCGAGCTCACCCGCCGGCAGGAGCAGCTCATTGCCCAGAAGGGCGCCAACGCGCGCCGCACCGCCCAGGACGCAGCAGCCGCCGACGCCATCGCCGCCGAGGCCGAGGCCTCACGCACCACCGCGATCGCGCTGGCCCGCGCCGAGGCCGAGCGGGCGGTCGGTCAGGCGACGGCCGACACCGAGCGGGCCAAGCTGGCGGCGTATGAAGGCGCCTCGCGCGACCTGCTGCTCGCCCTCGCCCTGCGCGAGCTGGCCGGAAACCTCCCGGCCGTGCAGCAGGTGGTCGTCACGCCCGACATGGTGACCGGCCTCGTCAGCCGGCTCAGCGCGACGGCGTAGGGGGCTTCGTCATGCCCACCCCTCGGGTCGTCGTCGTGCACCGCCGCACGGAGTACGACGACCTCGTCGCCCGACACGGCACGCGCGGTCAGGCGCAGTTCTTCCTCACCTCGCGCCAGCAGGACCTCGGCGCTGTCGAGCAGCGTCACCTGGCCACGACGGCGGCGTTGAGCGAGGTGAGCGCGGCCGTCCCGGCCGAGTGGCCGCGGGCCTCGGTCGAGCGGGAAGACCTGTCCCGCTTCGTCTTTCGCCCCGAGGACGTCGTCGTCGTGGTCGGTCAGGACGGGCTCGTCGCCAACCTCGCGAAGTATCTCGACGGGCAGCCCGTCATCGGCGTCGACCCCCAGCCCGGGGCCAACCCCGGGGTGCTCGTGCCCCACCAGCCGCACGCGGTGCCCGCCCTGCTCGCTGCCGTGACCGGGGGCACCGCGACGATCCTGCACCGCACCATGGTGCGCGCCGACACCGACGACGGGCAGAGTCTGGTCGCCCTCAACGAGATCTACGTCGGGCAGCCGACCCACCAGTCCGCGCGCTACACCCTGCACGCTGACGGGCAGGTCGAGCGGCAGTCGTCGTCCGGCCTCATCGTCGGCACCGGGACCGGGGCCACCGGCTGGTGCCTGTCCCTGCAGCGGATCCAGGCGCCCGAGCTCGTGCAGCCCGAGCCGGGGGAGCGGAGGCTGGAGTGGTTCGTGCGTGAGCCCTGGCCGTCGCCGTCGACGGGAGCGAGCCTGCGGTGTGGCACGGTGGTCGACACGCCGGTGACGATGCGTGTCGAGTCAGACACGCTCGTCGTGTTCGGCGACGGCATCGAGGACGACCGGCTGACCCTGAGCTGGGGGCAGCGGCTGAGTGTCGGGGTGGCTGAGCGGACGTTGGCGACCGTGATCTGACTCGTCGCATCACACAGAGCACCCACAAGGTCGTCCTCACGACAGCCCCGCCAGCCGATAGGCGACGAGGCTGCCCGCTACGGCGACGTTGAGACTCGCGCCCACGCCGAGCATCGGGATCTCGACGCACTCGTCGACGTGGGCGAGCACGTGGTCCGGAACTCCGTTGTGCTCGTGCCCCAGGAGCAGAACCGTTGGCGTCCGAGCGGGCTGGAGTCTCGAAAGGGCAGTGGCCCCGTCGGCCAGCTCGACGGCGACGATGCGTTTCCCCGCCTCCCGCTGAGCGGCGATCCACGTCTCCTTGGAGGGCGTCACCCAGTGGATGCACGGACGGCGACGCCCGAGGGTGTCTCCGATCTTGAGGGCGTCGAGATAGTGCCGCGTGCGAGGGACGGCGAGGCAGGCCCCGATGGCGTCGCAGGTGCGCAGCATCGTGCCGAGGTTGGCGTCGTAGGCCGACTGGCGGGCTGGTCGCGCTGGGCATGAACGCCGTCGAGCTGCAGGCGAACCCCGTGGCCGACGAGGCCGTCACCACCGCCCTGCGGACGCAGCGGCGACGGGGCCGCGACCCGTTGTAGGCCGCCTGGGCCCGGTCTGCCCGAGGCTGACGGCACGAGGCGCCGTCGCGGCGATCACGGTGCCGAGAGCCGGAGCACCGATCCGTCGACCGCGCTGACGACGACCCGCTGACCCAACGGCCGCGACAGGCTCAGCGTCGTCGCACCCATCCTGAGCGCCGCGGTGCAGACGGTGTCGGGCGGCGGCGGGGTGTAGGTGCCTCCGACCACGACCAGCTCGTCGTACTCGACCACTTGCCCACGCAGGTCGGTGTCGCAGTCGCCGTGGGAGAGGGTGGCCACGAGCGTTCCGCCCGGTCCTTCCGACACCCCCTGGACGCCGGTGAACCCGGGTCCGACGGCCGACAGGCCGGGCGGGACGGGGCGCTCGAGAGGCTGCGTCGGCAGCTGCCGGGTCGAGACCGCGACGACCACGATGGGCTGCGACAGGCCCTGGGCCGTGAACGACCAGACGGGCACCGTGGCGTCGCCGGCACTGGTGGTCACCGTGGCGGTGGTCAGCACGCCGGCCGTGAGGGTGAGGCGGCAGCTGGCGGCGGGAACCCCGCTGCAGTCGCCGGTCGACGTCGCGAGCTGGGCGTCCAGGGCCGCCTGCGCCGACATCACCTCGACGGGGATGGTCCTGCCGCTCCGCAGGGTGATGACCGACGGACCACTCGGTCTCCCCGCTGTCCCTGGGGCCAGGCTCACCTTCCCCGCGCCCCAGGCCTCCTTCTGGTCAGCCGTGTCGAACCCGAGCCCCGGCGTGCCCGACGACTCGAGGAAGATGGTCGACACCGGCGCCGGCGTCGCCATGCCAGCGGCTCGGACCGCCTGCGCCACGAGGTCTGCGCGAGCCGTGAACGCCGCCGAGGCCGCAGCGGCGGGGACCTGGCTCGGCTGGTCGGCGTCCGGCGCCGCAGGGCCGCCGCTGGCTAGCGGCTGGTTGGTGCTCACTCCCTCGCCGGTCGAGCTCACCGAGCCGCACCCGCTCAGCCAGAAGGCGGCAGCGAGCAGGGCTGCAGTGACCACGACCGCAGGCGCGGTCCGTCCCGGAGACTGGTTCATACCCGTCAGGACACTCCGGGGGCCCCCGAACGTTGCATCGCGCAAGGAGGACGCCAGCCCGGTCAGTCGAGCAGTGGCAGGTCGAGGTCGTAGGCGAGGACCACGGCCTTCGCCAGCTCGGCCTCCTGCGCAGCGCTGAGGTATCCGACCCTGCGACCGAGCAGACCGACCGGCGCCGTGACCACGTTGTCGAGGGCGACCGCGCCGTCGTGGTCCAGCCCGTTGGCCGGGCCGACCGGGACCTCGCTGGAGAGTCCCTTGACGGTGCTCGTGATCGGGGCGACAGTCACCTTCGTCATGGCCCCTCGGGCCGCCTCACGGGTGAGGACGAGCGCTGGCCTGGTCGTGTCGAGGCGGACCAGGCAGATCTCCCGCATCCGTCAGTCCTCGAGCTCGACGTGGGTGCCGGTCCACGCGACCAGAGGGTCGAGGTCGTCACTCGGGCCCTGCCCCCGCAGCAGGAGCGCGTCCTGCTCGGCGATCTGGCGTCGCATCTCCCGCTCCAGGGCCGAGGCCACGATGGCCGCCCTACTGGGTGCGCGACCGGTCGCGACGGCGCGGTCGAGGAAGGCGACCATCTGGTCGGGAAGGCGGACGGCGATCTGGGTGCTCACGACCCCGCCATACCGCCCTGAATCCCATTGTGGGATGCATCTCGCAGTGAGCCTCCCAGAGGCGGCGAGATTCGCGCCGCGACCGCTATCGGCTCTCGTCCCCATCTCGCGCTGCTGCCGCGGCTGACGTGCTGCCCTGGGCGTCAGGCTCCTGCGTGTCGTCCACGTCAGCGTCGTGCCGCGCGCCCCCCTCAGCCTGGTGGTCTTCGGCTTCGTCAGCGTCAGCGTCAGCGTCAGCGTCAGCGTCAGCGTCAGCGTCCTCGTCCCCGTCCTCGTCCCCGTCCTCGTCCCCGTCCTCGCGAGCGTCTTCGTCAGCCTCGACCAGGGCCGGCCCCCCGGGGAGCCTGAACTCGCGCAGGCGGGCCAGCTCCTCCGCGGAGATGACGGTGGTGTCGTCGACGTCGGAGCGCGTCGGCACGGTCGAGTCGGCAGTCAGGTCGTCACCCGGTGCCGACCGGTCGTCGGTGTGAGCGGCCGTCGGCGCGGGCTCTGACCTCCGTACGGCGTCCTCGTCCGCCCGGTCAGCCTCCTCCTGCCTGCGCACCTGCGCGGCCTCCAGCTCGTCGGCGTCCTCGTCGACCGTCCGCTCGTCGAGGTCGCGCAGCTCCCCGGCACAGTCGCGCACCAGGTCACGCCGCCCGGCCCCGACGGCCGCGAGCAACCTGGTGAGCAGCCGCATCTCGGCGGCCAGCCGCGCCCGACGCTGCAGGTGCACGTCGGGCCGGTCGACCCGGTGGTGGGCATACGCCTCGAGGACGGTCTCGATCGTCTCGGGGTCGCACCGCGTCACGAGCGCCGCGAAGTCCTCCGCCGGGTCGGCGACCTTGGCGTCGTCCCAGCCGGTGACACCCCGTACGCGACCGGTCGCTGCATCGAGCTCGTCCTCGAAGGTGGCGAGCACCTGCTCGCCCGTGAGGTCGCCGTGCACGGGCGTGGGCGCGAAGCGCCACAGCGAGACGTTCTCGAGCTCGCGCTCCCACCGGGCGAGCAGGGTGGTGGGGACGTGTCCCGTCGAGGCCCCGCGGTCGAGGTCGGCCAGCCGACGCACGCGCCAGACCTCGGCGTCGTAGACCGGCACGCCGGCCTCGTCGAAGACGGCCCGGTCGACGTTGTGGATCGCGGCCAGGGTGCGTCCCAGCTCGGCGGCCAGCCCGGGCCCCGGGGGGATGGCCGAGAGCTCGATCGGGCGCCCGGTGATGTGCGGGTAGACGACGACCCGGCCCTCCGTCACGGCGACGAAGCCGCGGGGGGCGGGTACGGCGAAGGGCAGCCGCCGAGCCAGCAGCCCCAGCAGAGCCACCGTGGAGTCCATCTGGGCTCCGGCCGCCGACGTGAGCGGCGACCGGACGACCCACAGGCGGTGCTGGGCGTCGGTGACGAAGGCGACCTGGTAGTCCTGCTCGGGCGACGGGCGCGTGCCCTGCACCCCGACCGGGTCGAGCCCGGGGACGGCTGAGCTCGCGAGGGCGGCCAGCTGGGCGGGTGTGCGTGTCACGCTTTCCACCGTATGCCGTCGACCCCCGCACGGCCCGCACCCCCCGCTGAGTGCCGTGCGGGTGTCGGCGCTGTTGTCGCCGTAGGGTGGCGAGGTGGCCCCCGCCCCTGACGTCCTGACCCGTCTCGCCCTCTCCCGTGGCACCCTCGACCGGGCGTCGCACCGGCGCACGGACGTCGGGCTGATGCCCGGACTGCTCGCCGACCCGGCCACCCGGGTGCTCGTGCTCTCCGCCGACCAGCACGCCGAGCTCGAGGACGACGCCACCTCACCGACCGGCCGGGGGCTGGCCTACCGGCCCCCCGAGCCGTCCGACAGCGGGCGGCTCGCCTTCTTCCTGGGGGTCGAGGTGGCGAAGAAAGACGTGTCGTCGGTGAGCGGGCCGGCGCCAGCCGACCCCACCGCGTACGTCGCGGTCGTCGACCCCACCTCGCGGGCTGACGCCGACGGGTGGGTGAGCCTGCGCGACGCCGGGCTGACGCTCGGCGCCCGCGACGCGGGCGTCTTCACCACCGCCCAGGCCCTGCTCAACTGGCACGCGCGGCACGAGTTCTGCCCGCGGTGTGGCGCGCGTACGGAGCCGGTGGCCGCGGGCTGGCAGCGCCAGTGCACCGTCGACGGCTCGGAGCACTACCCGCGCACCGACCCCGCCGTGATCATGAGCGTCCTCGACGACGACGACCGGATGCTGCTCGGGCGCTCGCCGCTGTGGCCGGAGGGGCGGTTTTCGGTGCTCGCCGGATTCGTCGAGCCGGGGGAGTCCTTCGAGGCGGCGGTCGCCCGCGAGGTCATGGAGGAGGTCGGCATCCCCGTCACCGACGTCACCTACCTCGGCAACCAGCCGTGGCCCTTCCCCGCGTCGGGGATGATCGGCTTCCGCGCCCGGGCGCTGTCGACGCACCTCACGCTCGACCCGGTCGAGATCGCCGAGGCCTCGTGGTTCAGCCGCGACGAGTACGTCGCCGCGCTGCGGGAGGGCGGTCTGCGCACCCCGAGCGGGATCTCGATCGCCCAGCGGATGATCGAGCACTGGCTCGGGATGCCGGTCGAGGAGGCCGTCGCTGCCGCCGGGGGAGCCGACCACCGGATCATCTGGTAGACGCGTCACGTCAGCATGTGTTGACGAACAGTGGTCGTCAGCCGACAGGGACATGTTCGAACGCTTCACGCAGGACTCGCGCGACGTCGTCGTCGGCGCGCAGGGCGAGTGCCGTGCTCTCGGTCACGACGGTATCGACACGGCTCACCTGCTGCTGTCGTTGGTGGCTGGCACCAGCCCGGCCGCCGACCTGCTCAGGGAGCATGGCGTCACGCACGAGGGGGGCGTGGCGGCACTTCATACGGTGCTGAAGGCTTCGCCAGGTCGGCAGGGCGAACTCGCTTCCGCGGACGACGACGCCGCCGCGCTGGCCGCCCTGGGTGTCGACCTGGAGCGCATCCGCGCGTCGCTGGAGGCCTCGTTCGGGGTCGGCGCGCTGGAGCGCGCGGCTCGGCGTCCACCAGACCGGCGACGACCGGGTCTCCCGTCCCTGCTGGGGTCACGGCGGCGTGGCCCCCGCGACCCAGGTCACCGCGCGTTCACTCCGGACGCGAGGAAGACGATGGAGCTCTCGTTGCGCGAGGCCGCCCGGCTCGGTGACGGCTTCATCGGCGCGGAGCACGTCCTGCTCGGGCTGCTGCGTGGCCACGAGACCGCGGCGGTCCTCACCCTCGGTGTGCTCGGGGTCGACCCCGAAGCCCTGCGCCACGAGGTCGAGACCGGCCGGCGCCGCTCCGCCTGAGTCGTCCGATGCCCGGGTGACTCCCCGGAGAGCGGCCCCCGGGCCGGAGCGGGTCAGAGGCCGAGGCGCTTCTTGACCTCGATGACGCTGGGGTTCGTCGCGGCCGAGCCGTCGGGGAAGATCACGGTCGGCACGGTCTGGTTGCCGTGGTTGACCTCCTCGACGAAGCGGGCGCTGGCCGGGTCCGCCTCGATGTCGACCTCGGTGAAGTGGATGCCCTCACGTCCCAGCTGGTTCTTCAGCCGCGCGCAGTAGCCGCACCAGCTGGTGCTGAACATCGTGATCGTGCCGGCGGCGGGGGTGTGGTCCTGCGTCTGGGCAGACATGCGGGTGCTCCTTGAGGGTCGAGGGTTCGAGAGTGGGAACCGTTGACGGCCGCTGAACCTTCCCGTGGGATGGGGTCATGACGTCCGACGCCGACCTGCCCGACCTGCCCGACCTGCCCGACCTGCCCGAGCTCGCCGAGCTCCCCGCCGACCTCCTCGCCCTCGTCGCGTCGCGGACCAACGGCACCCTCACGACGATCAAGCGCGACGGCCGTCCGCAGCTGTCGCAGGTGAGCTACGCCTGGTCACCCGACGACCGGACCCTGCGCGTGTCGACCCGCGCCAGCCTGGCCAAGGTGCACAACCTGCGGCGCGACCCGCGCGCCTCGATGTTGGTCACCGACGAGGCCGGCTGGTCGTACGCCGTCCTCGAGGGCACCGCGCGGCTGTCCGAGACGGCGAGCACGCCGGACGACGCCGTCGTCGACGGGCTGGTCGAGCTCTACCGCACCATCTCGGGCCGGGAGCACCCCGACTGGGACGACTACCGCCGGGCGATGGTGGCTGACAGCCGGCTCGTGCTGACCATCGACGTCGAGCGTGCGTACGGGGTGGTCCAGGGCTGAGCTCCAGCTGAGCTCCCATGACGCACTTGATGCGGTGAACGCCGCGTTGGACCGGACAAAACGGGACACACAAGCGGGGCTCACCGCAAGAAGCGGGTGGGGGGGTGGGCTGGGGACGACCGCGTCGGGTGGCGCTCCTCCCGATCTAGACTGGGTGCCTCATGAGCGCCCATCCCGCCGTCGCGCCCTCGGCCGACGAGGTGCTCGCCGCGCTCGACCCCGAGCAACGTGAGGTCGCCGCCAGCCCGCTCGGGGAGATGTGCGTGCTCGCAGGCGCGGGCACGGGCAAGACCCGCGCCATCACCCACCGCATCGCGTACGGGGTGACGTCCGGCGCCTACCAGGCCCAGCGGGTGCTCGCGGTGACCTTCACCGCCCGGGCCGCCGGCGAGATGCGCACCCGGCTGCGCACGCTCGGCGTCCCCGGCGTGCAGGCCCGCACCTTCCACGCCGCGGCGCTGCGCCAGCTGCACTTCTTCTGGCCGCAGGCCATCGGCGGCGCCTCACCCGAGGTGCTCGCCTACAAGGCCCCCGTCGTCGCCGAGGCGGCGTCGAGGCTGCGGATGCAGTTCGACCGCGCGGCGATCCGCGACCTCGCGGCCGAGATCGAGTGGGCCAAGGTCGGCCTGCTCACCCCCGAGACGTATGCCGCGGCCGCCCGCACCGCCGGCCGCGACCCTGCGGGCATCGACCCGACCGCGATGGCCCGCCTCTTCGAGACGTACGAGGACGCGAAGGGCCAGCGGGGGGTCATGGACTTCGAGGACGTGCTGCTGATCATGGCCGGCATCCTCGCCGAGCGCGACGACATCGCCCGGGTCGTGCGCTCGCAGTACCGGCACTTCGTCGTCGACGAGTACCAGGACGTCAACGCGCTGCAGCAGCGCCTGCTCGAGCTGTGGGTGGGGGAGCGGCACGACCTGTGCGTCGTCGGTGACCCCGCCCAGACCATCTACTCCTTCACCGGTGCCACCCCGCGCCACCTGCTCGACTTCGCGCGCCGCGAGCAGGCGCGTGTCGTCCGGCTGGTGCGCAACTACCGCTCGTCACCGCAGATCGTCGGCCTCGCCAACCTCGTCGTGCGGTCGGCCGCGCGTGCCGCCACCGGGCCGTCGGCCGGCAGCTACGTCGAGCTCGTCGCGCAGGGCGAGCCGGGGCGCACGCCCAGCCTCTCCGCCCACGCCGACGACCCGGCCGAGGCCGAGGCGGTGGCCGCGGAGATCGCCCGGCTGGTGCGCGAGGGGCATGCCCCCTCGCAGATCGCCGTGCTCTTCCGCATCAACGCCCAGTCCGAGGCGATCGAGGCCGCGCTCGCCGACGCCGACGTGCCCTACCTGGTGCGCGGCGGCGAGCGCTTTTTCGCCCGCCAGGAGGTCAAGCAGGCGGTGCTGCTGCTGCGGGGCGCCGCCCGCGGTGACGACCGCAGCCGGCCGATGCCCGACCTGGCCCGCGACGTCATCGGCGGCGCCGGCTGGTCGCCGCACCCGCCGAGCAGCGGGGGAGCGGTGCGCGAGCGGTGGGAGTCGCTCAGCGCGCTCGCCGCGGTCGCCGACGAGCTGGTGGCGGCGCAGCCGGAGGCTCGGCTGCCCGAGCTCGTGCGCGAGCTCGACGAACGGGCCGCGGCGCAGCACGCCCCCGTCGTCGAAGGGGTCACCCTGGCGTCCCTGCACGCCGCCAAGGGCCTCGAGTGGGACACCGTCTTCGTCGTCGGCTGCAGCGACGGCCTCATCCCCATCAGCATGGCCGACGGTGCCGAGGCGATCGAGGAGGAGCGCCGCCTGCTCTACGTCGGCATGACCCGCGCCCGCCGCGACCTGCGCCTGAGCTGGGCCGCCTCGCGCGCTCCAGGAGGGCGCGCCAGCCGCCGCCCGTCGCGGTTCCTCGACGCGACGGCGACCCTGCTGGGCGAGGGGGCCCGCTCGGCCCCGGCCCAGCCCCGCGTCCGTGCGGCGCCCCCCACGGTTGCCGCCCCATCGGTCTGCCGGACCTGCGGGGCGTCGCTGACGACCGCCGCCCGCCGCAAGGTCGGGCGGTGCGAGACCTGCCCGCCGACCTACGACGAGGCGACGTACGACGCCCTGCTCACCTGGCGACGCCTCGTCGCCGCGGCAGCCAAGGTGCCGGCCTTCGTCGTCTTCACCGACGCCACCCTGACCGTGATCGCCGAGTCGAGACCGCGCTCGCTGCCCGAGCTGGCTCGGGTGCCCGGCTTCGGGGCGACCAAGCTCGAGCAGCACGGCTCGGCGGTGCTCGAGGTCCTGGCTGGTGCCGATCCTCACGTCGTCGCCGAAAAGGCTTCTGCGACAGGGTGATTCGTGTGGCTCTCGCCGCCGCTGAAACTTTTCCGACAATCGACCCGTAAATCGGTTGTCCCCCGATCCGCCCACGGCGTAACCTGCATAACTGTCAACCCCGAACGGCTCAGTCGGCCGCCGGGATCACGAGTGCACGAGAGGAGGCAGGTCATGGACATCACCACGATGAAGCGCATCGCACCGAGCAACACCCGGCGCGAGCGTTCTGCGCGTCCGCAGCTGACCCACCGCCTCGTGGCACCCGTCTTCGCACCGGTCCAGGGGATCACCCTGCCCGTCGCCAGGATCACCGGCCCGGTCACCGTCGCCCCGCGGGGAGTCGACGCCCTCAAGCCGGCCGGAGCCCACCTCGGCGCCAACGCCATGACCTACACGTCCATCGATGCCCTGACGTTCCGTCGCGGGAGACCGCCTCTCTGAGACCACCTCAGACTGGTGCTCACCTCCAGGCCGCGGAACCCGACATCGGGATCCGCGGCCTTTTTCGTCGTCCCAGGCGGACGGCGGCCGCGGTCGATCCGAGGAAGAGACATGACCCTCACCGACACGCTCCACCGACCAGCACCGCCAGCACCGCCAGCACCGCCAGCAGGACGACACCGATCCACACCACGGATCACGACGAGGGACCGCGACCGCAGTCCCCGAGACCAGGAGGTGACACCGATGACCCTGAGCACGCTCACCAGCCACGTGGCCGGCCACCGGCCGACCGAGCCGAGCGGCATCCCGTGCCGGGACTACGAGGCCGAGCTGTGGTTCGCCGAGAGCCCGTCCGACGTCGAGTTCGCCAAGGCCCTCTGCGGGGAGTGCCCCTTCCGGGTGCAGTGCCTCGCCGACGCCCTCGAGCGGAGCGAGCCGTGGGGCGTCTGGGGCGGGCAGCTGCTCGTCCAGGGCGCGGTCGTGGCTCGGAAGCGGCCGCGCGGCCGGCCCCGGAAGGACGCCGTCTACGCAGCCTGAGCAGACCCCTCGTCGCAGGGCGAGGCGCACCGGCCGGCCCCTGACCACGGCACCCGGCCGGATCCATCTCTCGACACCCGGCACACCCAGCACACCCATCACACCCATCCGAAGGAGCACCACGATGTATGAAGCACTGCACTACGAGCTGGCGCGCCAGGGCGTTTCCCAGCGTCAGCGCACGCAGCGAGTCCGCGGCATCCGCCGGGGGGCCCGGCTGATCCAGCTGGAGATCCATCGGTCACGTCAGTCCGGCCACCGGCAGTGACGAGCCGACCGGTGCGGGGCACCTGCCCCACACGCACGACCGCCGACACGAGGGCGGGGAGGACGACAGCCTCCCCGCCCTCGTTCGCGTCCGAGGGCGGCAGCGCGATACCGGGGGTGGCGGCGGGCCCCGTCCTGCCGTCAGAGGGTTGAGGCACTGCTCGAGCCACGGAGTGACACTGGTGCCGCGGGGGACCTGTGCCCCGGGGCCGCTCTAGGCTGCGTCGTATGAAGGCGTCACTGCACATCGCGCAAGACCCGGCCGCCGACCAGGTGCTGAGCACCGATGCCTTCGGGCTGCTCGTCGGCATGCTGCTGGACCAGCAGTTCCCCATGGAACGAGCCTTCGCCGGGCCGGCCAAGGTCCTGGAGCGATTCGGCACGCTGGACCCCGCGGCTGTCGCGGCCGCCGAGCCGGAGGCTTTCGCCGACCTCTGCTCGACCCCTCCCGCCATCCACCGTTACGGCCGGTCGATGGCGGGGCGCATCCAGGCGCTGGCCGGGGTGGTCGTCAGCGACTACGCCGGCGACGCCGAGTCGATCTGGGCCGGGGCGCCGTCCGGAGCCGAGCTCGTGGCGCGGCTCAAGGCGCTGCCCGGCTTCGGAGACCAGAAGGCGCGGATCTTCGCCGCCCTCGTCGGCAAGCAGCTGGGTGTCATGCCCGAGGGCTGGGCGCGGGCCATCGGGCCCTACGCCGAGACCGGATCCTTCCGGTCGGTCGCCGACGTCGTCGACGAGGAGTCGCTGGCGAGGGTGCGGGCGTTCAAGCAGGAGGCGAAGGCAGCAGCGAAAGCGAAGACATGAAGCAGCCCTCACCCGCTGACGGGGCTGACGGGGCTGACGGGGCTGACGGGGCCGACGGGGCCGACGGGGCACTGGCCTGCGCCGAGTGCGGCGCGCGCGTCAGCGGGGACGCCGTACCGGCTGCGCGTCTGTCGTGGGTGCGCGGTGTGGAGCGGGGCGACGCGGTGTGGACGTGCGACGCCTGCGCCCGCACGCACCTGCGCAGCATCGAGGGAAAGCTCGACTCGGCCTGGTGGTGAGTCGTCGCCGTCGCCGGTGTCGCGAGGTGGACGTCCTTCTCGGGTGGAGGGCGGAGGGCGGAGGGCGGAGGGGCCTCGTGGTGCAGCGGCCCCCTCGCTGGTGTGCGTCGAGCCACCTGTGGGCATCCACTCAGACGCTCTGCTGAGCGGGGGCTCTCACAACGGTGGCGCACGCCCGACGACCATTGCCACAGTGCAGAAAGGATTATGTGTGACATAAACCCCCAGCGACCATAGGCAATGGTCGTCGGTAGGGCCCTACTCAGCCAGGATGCCCGGCAGCATCGCCGGGTCGTGAGGACTGATGGGCTCGTGCTACGCCACCGGAAGCCTCGCAGCACGCGAGCCGAGGTGTCCGACGGTCGTGGTGCGAAGGTCGAGGCTCAGGCCCCGACCGGTGGCAGGTCGGCCCCGTGGAGGTGGGCGCCGACGATCTTGCGGCCCTCGACCTCGCCGCCGAGCTGGCAGAGCACACCGATGCCACCGATCCAGACGCGGTGGATGAGCAGGTAGTCGGCCGGCAGGTTGAGCTTCATCCCCACCGAGTAGTTCGGTCGTCGCGGGTCGTTGATGTAGGCGAAGACCTCGCGGATCCACTCGCGGGAGAAGCGGAAGCGGTCGGTCTGCAGAGGATCGACGAAGGGGGCGAGGTACTCCAGGAGCCGCTGCGCATCGAGGTCGATCCCCGGCCGCACGAAGCCGATGCCCCGCAGGCCGTCGAGGGTCCCCTGGGCGTCGCCCTCGAGCGCCATGCTGAGGAACGTGCCCATCTCGGGCGGCAGTCCGTGCGGCAGTCGGTTGACCGCGCCGAAGTCGATGACGCCCAGCCGTCCGTCGGGGGTGATGCGGTAGTTGCCCGGGTGGGGGTCCGCGTGCAGCAGGCCCACGCGGTCGGGACCCTCGAGCAGGAACTCCATGTAGAGGCTGGCAGCGGCGTCGCGCTCCTCGACGGTGCCGTCGGTGATGACCTGCGACAGCGGCCGACCCTCGAGCCACTCGCTGATGATCACGTGCTCGCTGTTCTTGACGACCTTGGGGATGGCGAAGTGCGGGTCGCCGTCGAAGCCCTTGGCAAACTTCGCCTGCGACTTCGCCTCGAGGTTGTAGTCGAGCTCCTCACTCATCCGGCTCTTCAGCTCGTCGAGGATCGGGCCGATCTCGATCCCCGGGATCCAGACCGTCGCGACCCGCGCGACCCGGGAGATCTGGTTGAGGTCGGAGATGAGCGCCTTGCCGGCTCCGGGGTACTGGATCTTGACCGCGACCTCGCGCCCGTCGCGCCATACGCCGCGGTGCACCTGGCCGATCGACGCTGCCGCGACCGGCACGTCGTCGAACTCCAGGAAGCTGCGCCGCCACCGCGGGCCCAGCTCCTCGGCCAGCACCTTGTGCACGGTCTCGGCGGGCAGTGGCGGGGCGCTGTCCTGCAGCTTGGTGAGCATGGCGCGGTATGGAGCCGCCATCTCCTCCGGCAGGGCCGACTCGAAGACCGACAGGGCCTGGCCGAACTTCATCGCCCCGCCCTTGAGCTCGCCGAGCACCTTGAAGAGCTGCTCAGCGGTGCGGGCCTGCATCTCGGCCGCAACAGCCTCGGCCGGCTTGCCCCCCAGCCGCTTGCCGAGGCCCCAGGCAGCACGTCCGGCGATGCCGGCGGGGAGGGTCGCGAGCTTGGCGGCCCTGGTCACGGCGTTGCGGGGCAGATCGGTCACCCTGTCATTGTCGCTCCTGCGCTGCCGGGGGTCTCGGCCGCCCCGAGCGATCGCTCGCCGGGCCCGGCCACCTGACCGTCTGCGCGGTGGTGGTGCGAGCAGTCGGGGTGACGCGGCCAGCGTCGGTGGTCGAGGCGCGGCCAGGGCAGTGCCGCCTCCACGGAGACACCTGCGGGCACGCCCGGACCGTCGAGCTGGGCCCGCACCAGCATCGCGACCACGGCTGCGGCCAGGGTCAGGAGGGTGTCGTCGTCCGGAGGCAGACCGTCGCCGCCCTGGGTGGCGATGACGGGCCAGGCGGCGTCGAGATCGGTGCGCACACGGTCGAGACAGTGCAGACAGGGCCCGGCGTCGTCGCGCACCAGCGGGCCGACGACGACGCGGTGACCTTCGATCACCACCGGCAGCACCGGCACGCCACGACGACGCCACGACTCACCGCGGTGGGCCGGCACGACCGGCCGGCCGGCGAGCACGACCAGGTGGGGCGCGGTCACCCCGGCCGCGCCTGCCCGCAACCGCTGCTCCAGGTCGTCGGCGGCATCGTGCCCGAGGTCGACGTGGGCCACCCCGCCGGCCCGCAGCAGGGTCGCCACCTGCCACGCCAGCGGTCCGACGCCCTCGACGACGACGTGGTGGGGCAGCAGTCGCGCTGCGCCGGAGGGACTGGCTGCCTGCGGACCCAGCAGACCGTGCTGCTGCAGGACCGCGACCAACCGGCTCGTGCGCGTGCGGGGGACACCGATGCGAGCGGCGGCCCGCCTGAGCGCGGTGGGGTCCACGGTGCCCCCGAAGGAGCCCTCGAGCCCCGTGAGCACCTCGACCTCGGTCGGCTCGAGGCCGGTGACGACCACTCCACCAGCCCCGGGGCTCCATCCGAGCTGGATGGCGTCACGCCCGCGGCGCAGGGCTCGCGGCGAGCTCGAGGCGCCGTCGTGCGGGCGGCCAGCGGTCATCGGGAGCTCCTTCGGGTGGCGACCCGACGACACTGCCACACGCGGACGACGACCCTGCGGCGTCATCCACAGGTCCCGCCGCACCCACCCCACCCCCGCCTTCCACACAAGGGAAACCCTTCGTTCCGGGGCCCTTGGAACTGCGGAACGAAGGGTTTCCCTTGTCCGGAAGTCAATAGTGGGCGGCGGGGGCGTGCGAGTGGGCGGGACCAGGGTTGGTCCCGCCCACGTCAGGCACTGCTGCCGGCACGCGCCCTGCGGCGCGCTGGGGTCAGCTCTTGCCGAGGATGCGGTTGAGGTTCGTGCCGCAGACGGGGCACTGGCCCTTGGCCATGCGGCGGCCGTTCTCACTGACGACCACCTTGCCCTCGGCCTCGCGCTTGGCCTTGCACTTCACGCAGTAGAACTCGCCCGAGTAGGTCTCGCCCGTCTCGGTGGCAGGCTTCTTCTCAGCCTTCTGGTCAGCCATGTGACGCTTCTCCTTGTCTGTCTGCACCTCGGTCTCTGGCGCAGGACTTCGGTCAACCCTAGACCAGCGTGAGCGTGGACACGCTCACCGGCCACGCTCACGTCCCCTGAGTCGCCGGCGGGTCGTCGTACCCTCGACCCATGGTCGAGACGCGGCAGGCCGGGGTTGGGAGCGACGTCGAGGTGCGGCGCAGCCGTCGCCGACGTCGCACCGTCAGCGCCTACCGCGAGGACGGCCGCACCGTCGTCCTCATCCCCGCGGGGTTCACCAAGGCGCAGGAGCGGCGGTGGGTCGACGCCATGCTCGGACGGCTGGCCGAGGGGGACCGTCGCCGACGACCCAGTGACCTCGAGCTCGCCGACCGCGCCACCGAGCTGGCCTCGCGGTACCTCGGTGGCCTCGCCCGCCCCGCCTCCGTCCGATGGGTCTCCAACCAGCACAGCCGGTGGGGCTCCTGCACCCCGGCCGACGGCACCATCCGCATCTCCGACCGGCTCAAGGGGATGCCGGCCTACGTGCTCGACTACGTGCTGCTCCACGAGCTGGCGCACCTGGTCAACCCGTCGCACGACCAGGCTTTCTGGCAGCTGCTCGAGGCCTATCCGCGGCTCGAGCGCGCTCGCGGCTACCTCGAAGGCGTCGCTGCCACAACGACCTTCGTGTCGCCTGATTCCCAAGACATTACCGAGCACCGTTCCCCGGACGTCTGCGCCGACCCCGGTGACGACCCTGACTCCGGGGCGCCCAACCAGCTCTTCTAGGAGGTGCGCCGACCGGTCGCCGACACCGCTCGCAGGGCCAGCTCCACCGGCCGCGCAAGCTCCGCGGCCGTGCCCTCGGGGAGGGCGTCGACCGGCCACCAGCGCACGTCGTGCGACTCGTCGCTCACCACCGGCGTCGACCCTGCCGGCGCCACTGCGGCATACCGCAGGTCGAGGTGCTCTTCGCAGCGGCCGAACGACCCGACGAGACGGTGCCGGTCGAGGTGGACGGGGTGGGGTGTCACCCGGATCCCGTTGATGCCACCCTCCTCCAGCGCCTCGCGCTCGGCCCCCGCCCGCACCGAGCGGTCGACCGTCTCGAGGTGCCCGCCCAGCTGGTACCACTGCCCCGCCTTGCGGTGGTGGGTCAGCAGCACGTGGGTCAGGTCGGCGTCCAGCACGAGGGCGCTCGCAGTGAAGTGCGCTGGCGGCCCGGCCTTGGCCATGGCGTCGGGGTGCTCCCGCAGGTGGGTGAGCAGGTCGAGCAGCACGAGCTCCTGCTGGGCGTCAGACGGCTCGAAAGCCGTCAGGACACGCACCGCGTCGGCGTGCAGCAGACCGTATGCCGCGGGGTCGCCGCCCGCCGTCACGCCGCCGGTCCGTCGGGCCCACGCGGTGAGTCGGGCGACGCGGGCGACCCAGGGGGTCCGTCGTCCTCCGCCTCGCGCAGCAGCGCCTCGAGAGCGGAGTCGACGTCGTCGCCACCCCCACCACCACGACGCTTCTCGACGTAGCCGAGGGGGTCGTCGAGGTCCTCGGTGCGCGGAGCGATGTCGGGGTGCGACCACGCGCCGTCGCGCAGGCCGATGCCGCCGGCGTCCTCGAGCGCCGCCCACAGGTTGCGGGCGTCCCGCAGACGCCGCGGCCGCAGCTCGAGACCCACGAGGGCGCTGAAGGCCTTCTGGGCGGGCCCGCCGGCGCGGCGGCGTCGTACGGCCTCCCCGAGGGCGACCGCCTGCGGCAGGTGGGCCTGCGTCGCCTGGTCGGTGACGAGGTCGACCCAGCCCTCGACGAGGGCGAGCGAGGTCTCGAGGCGGGTCAGCGCGGCCTGCTGCTCGGGGGTGGGAGTGGGGGAGAAGAGCTTGTGCTGCAACGCCTCCTGCAGCTGCGCGAACGCCTCGGGGGACTCGGGCGGCTCCATGTCGCGCACCTGCGCCTCGATGGCGTCGGTGTCGATGCTGATGTTGGCCGCGTAGTCGCGGACGGCAGCCTCGAGCTGTGGCCCGAGCCACGGCACCTCGGCGAAGAGACGCGCCCGCGCGCCCTCGCGCACGGCGAGGTAGAGCAGCACCTGCGAGGCCTCGACCCCCAGGCCCTCGGTGAACGCCGCCACGCTGCTGGGCAGCAGGGCGACGTCCTCCGACGGCACGAGCGGCAGGCCCACCTCGGTGCCCGAGAGCACGTCGGACGCCAACGCGCCGACCCCCTGCCCGAGCTGGGCGGTGAACATCGAGCCCGACAGCTGCTCCATCGCCGGCCCGACCTGGTCGAGCAGCGCGGAGAAGTCGAAGCCGCCACTGCCGACCCCGGGCATCGCTGCCTTGATCTCGTCCGGCAGCTGGTCGGCAAAGCCCTCGGGGAGGTTGTCGGTGAGCTTGCCCATCTGCTGGCGCAGCGCGGCGCTCACGGCGCGGGTCACGCCTGCGGAGATCGGCTCGACGAGCCCGGCCCACGTCGGCATGGTCGCCTCGACCCACTCGGCCCGGCTCCACGCGACGCCCTTGCCCATGGGCGCGTCGAAGGCGGTCATGGGGTCGATCCACAGCTGCGCGACCCGGACGGCGTCGCCGACCTCGCGCCGCTGGGCGTCGGTGATGCTCGGGTCGGGATCGCCGGCGGCGACCGTCTTGCGCGCCACGTCGGTCGCCATCTCGGCCCTGCCCTGCGGCGTCTGCGGCGTGAAGAGCCCCGCCAGCTGCTGCTGCATGGCGGCGAAGGCGCCCATCGGCGCCTCACCCGCCCCGGGCGGCGTCACCCCGAGCTGGCGCATCATCTCGCCGAGGTCGGGCATCGCCCCTCCGGGGCCACCGACGCCGAGCTGGCGCATCATCTCGCCGAGGTCGGGCATCCCGCCCCCGGCCCCGCCCCCGCTGAGCTGGCGCATGATCTGGTCGAGGTCGGGCATCTCGCCCGACCCGGTGAGCTGGCGCAGGAGCTCGGCGAAGTCCGGGGGACCGGCGTCGCCACCGCTGTCGCCGGAGCCCGGCCGGGAGGGTGCGCCTCCGAAGCCCATGGGCGACTTCCCCGGCCCCGGAGAGACAGGGGGAGTGGCGGGAGCCTGGTCTGCGCCGCCGGTGTCACCGGACTCGGGGGCCGCGCCGTCCGCGCCCGTCCCACCCTCGGTGCCCTCGTCGGGGTCGCGGGGGTCCTCGGGTCGACCGAATCCTGCTGCCATCGTTCCAGCCTCCTCGGTCCCCGCGGGGACCACAACCTGCCGTCACCTGCCGACCTGAGTCGGTCACGTCGTACGACGACCCGCACGGGCGTCTCCTGCGTCAACCACGCCTGCGGTAGGAAGGTTCCCGGCCCGGGCCCCGACCCTTCCGCGCCAGGGCCCCGACCGTGCCCCGCCCCTGCCCCGCCCCTGCCCCGACCTTGCCCCGCCCCTGCCCCGACCTTGCCCCGACCCAGGCTCCGACCCTGGTCGGGTCTGGGGCCGGGTGCTCGTGCGTCGCTCAGGTGCGCGTACGACAATGACCAGAGAGTGACGGGGGCGCCCCGCCCGACGTCCGCAGCGAAGCAGGAGCCGATGAGCCACACCACCGAGGTCGTCCTTGCCGACGTGCGCGACACGCCCCTGTCGATCGACGAGGTCGTCGCGGCGGTGCGCGACCGCCGGGCGGGGGCGGTGTGCGTCTTCGTCGGCTACGTGCGCGACCACGACCACGGCGAGAGCGTCGAGGTCCTCGACTACGAGGTGCATCCCAGCGCCGCCGACGTCGCCCACCAGCTCGCCACCCGTCTGGCCGCCGACGGGCGCGCCCTGCGGATCGCGGTGGTGCACCGCTACGGCCATCTCACCGTCGGCGACCTCGCGATCGTGGCCGCCGTGAGCTCTGCGCACCGGGCCGAGTCCTTCGAGGTGTGCCGGACCCTCGTCGACGAGTTCAAGGCCACCGTGCCGATCTGGAAGCACCAGACCTTCACCGACGGCTCCGACGAGTGGGTGGGACTGCCATGACCAGCGACCAGGCCAGCCCGGGGGTGAGCAGCCCCGGCTCCACCGGCAGCGGTCCAGCCGACCCCGACCCGCACGCGCCCGACCGCCACGAGCCCGACCGCCACGAGCCCGACCGCCACACCCTCTCCGGACCCGATGGGCCGTCGTCGGAGCGCGCGGCTGCGCCACCCCCCGGGCACCGCACCTCGCGAGGCACCGCCGTGGCGCTGAGCGCCGTCTTCGTCGGGCTGCTCATCGGTGCCGTCGGCAACCTCGTGCACCTTCCCTACGCGATCATGTCGCCCGGACCGGCGACCAACGTCCTCGCCGCCGGCGGGGGCAGTGACGGCAAGAGCCAGCTGATCACCATCAGCGGCCGCACGACCTATCCCACGACCGGCGCGCTCGACTTCACGACCGTCCGGGTGAACGGCGGCCCGGGCTTCCCCGTGTCGGTGTGGGACGTGCTCCGGGCGTGGGCCGGCGGCCACGAGGAGATCTACCCCGTCGACGCACTCTTCCCCCCGAGCCAGTCGGAGCAGGACGTCTCGGCCGAGAACCAGGCCGAGATGACCGACTCGCAGCAGGAGGCCACCGCCGTCGCCCTCCGCAAGCTCGGCATCCCCGTCACCTCGGTGGTCAGCGTGGGGCAGGTCTCGAAGGACGCGCCCTCGGGCGACGCCCTCCACCAGGGCGACGTCATCACCGCGGTCGGGGGAGCCACGGTGACCGACTCCGCCGCGATCCGGGCGCAGATCCAGAAGGCGTCACCCGGTGGTCTGCTGGCCATCGCCGTCGTGCGCGACGGCAAGCCCCTGACGGTCAGCGCCCGCACGGGCACCGTCTCGGGTCGCACCGTGCTCGGCGTGGTGCTGGCCGTGGGCTTCCGCTTCCCCTTCACGGTGAAGATCGACGCCGGCGACGTCGGCGGCCCCTCAGCGGGCCTGATGTTCTCGCTCGGCATCTACGACAAGCTCACCGAGGGCTCGCTCACCGGCGGCCAGAAGGTCGCGGGCACCGGCACCATCGACGCCGCCGGCGCGGTCGGGCCGATCGGGGGCATCCGCCAGAAGATGGCGGGAGCCAGGAGCGAGGGAGCGGCCTGGTTCCTCGTGCCCGCGGACAACTGCAAGGAGGTCGTCGGCCACGTGCCCGACGGCATGCAGGCGGTCAAGGTCACCACCTTCGACGACGCCGAGGCCGCCGTGGCCAGGATCGGCCGGTCGGACACCGGCAGCCTGCCGCACTGCTGACACGGCACACCGTACGGCGTCCTGCCCACTACCAGGCGGCCCACCGCACGGTCCGCTGCCCCGCTGGCCCCCGGCCCGTCGGAGTGTCGGGTCAGGACTCGAAGGTCGCCCGCAGGGCGGCAACGAGACCCGGCGCGAGGTCGGGGCCGGTCGCCACCTCGTCGTCCGAGTCGTGGGCCCGCTGACGCAGCAGGCAGACCGAGCGGCCGTCGCGCAGCACGGCGACGAGCAGCCGCACGTCGCGGCGGTCGGGGTGCGCGGCGAGCGCGGTGACCGCGGCATCGGGGTCTGCCGGAAGGTCCCGCTCGGCGTCCGGGGGGACGACCATCCGCTCGACGGCGAAGGCGCAGCCGCCGACGTCGTCAGGCCACGCGATCCGGCCGAGGACCGACTCGAGGTCGGTCGAGTTGGGCAGCCCCTCCTGCTCGACGGCCGAGAGGGCACCCTCGGCCTGGTCGCTGGCCGACAGACCCGCCGCGAGCTGCGGCTCGTGCCGCAGCAGCTGCTCGGTCAGCACGAGGGCGAAGAGCCTCGGGGGCTGGTCCCATCCGGCGGCGGCGACGTGGCGCTCGGTGTCGAGCGCGGCGATGGAGAGGGGGTCGACGACCGACCGGTGCTCACGGGTCACAGGGGCCATCCTCGCGCACCCGCCGGTGACGATCCGGTGTCGGGGTGGGAAAGCGGGGGCCTGCGTCCTCGTCCTCACGGGTGAGGTTCGTATATTGAGGGTCCACGTCGTCCGCCAGCGGTCGACGGTGACGACGAAGATGGGTTGGCAGTGAGCGATCGCGCATGGTTCAACGACGGTTCCGGCGAGGGCGAGCCCGCAGGAGGCCGCGGCGGGGGCGCTGAGTCCGCCTCGACCCTGGAGCGCATGCGCCGACGGGGGCCGTTGGTGCCGACCATCGTCGTCCTCGTCGTGCTCGGCGTGCTGCTCACCGTCGTCGCCCAGGTGTGGACCGAGGTGCTGTGGTTCGACTCGGTGGGCTTCCGCTCGGTGTTCACGACGGTGCTGGGGGCCAAGCTGCTGCTCGGCGTGGTCTCCGGGCTCGTCACCGCCGCCCTCGTCGGGTCGAGCCTCGTCGTCGCCTTCCGCTCCCGGCCGATCTACGTCCCCGACCCCGAGCAGGACTCCCTCGAGCGCTACCGCGAGGCCATCGAGCCCCTGCGCCGGCTGGCCACGTGGGGGGTGCCAGTCGTCATCGGCCTGCTCACCGGGCTGGGGGCCTCGGGTCAGTGGGAGACGTGGCTGATGTGGCTGAACCGGCAGTCGTTCGGCCAGAAGGACCCGGAGTTCGGCCTGGACATCGGCTTCTTCGTCTTCACCCTGCCCTGGCTGCAGTTCCTCGTCGGCCTGCTGACGACGGCGCTCGTCATCGCGCTGGTCGCGGCGGCGTTCACGCACTACGTCTTCGGTGGCCTCCAGTTCTCGCCCGGCAACCGCCGCACCACGCAGACGGCGCGGGTCCACCTCTCGGCGCTGCTCGCGGCGATCATCCTGATGCGCGCGGCCGGCTACTGGCTCGACCGCTACTCCCTCACCACCAAGACCAGTGACCTCATGACCGGCATCCAGTACACCGATGCCACGGCCGTGCTGCCGACCAAGGTCATCCTGTCGATCGCGTCGATCGTCGTCGCGCTGATGTTCCTCACCGTCATCTGGCTGCGGTCGTGGCGGCTGCCGCTCATCGGTGTCGTGAGCCTCGTCGTCGTCGCCATCGTCGTGGGTGGCATCGTCCCGGCGCTCATCCAGTCGTTGCGGGTCAAGCCGAGCGAGCAGTCGCTGGAGGCTCCATACCTCGCCAACAACATCAAGGCGACACGAGACGCCTACGGCATCGCCGGGGTCGACTCGACCGTCTACAACGCGAAGACCACGGCGACCGCGCAGGGACTGCGCAACGACGCAGCCACCGTCCCGGGGATCCGCCTGACCGACCCCAATGTCGTCTCGCCGACCTTCCAGCAGCTGCAGGCGCTGGGGCGCAACTTCTACCGCTTCCCTGACACGCTCGACGTCGACCGCTACACCATCGCCGGTCAGGCCCAGGACACCGTCATCGGGGCCCGTGAGCTCGACCTCGACGGGGTGCCGGCGGGTCAGCGCAACTGGCTGAACGACCACGCCGTCTACACCCACGGCTACGGGCTCGTCGCCGCCTACGGCAACCGGAAGGCGGCCGACGGCGGCCCGGTCTTCTTCGACAGCACGGTGCCGGTGGGCACGGGCCAGCTGGGCGCCTACGAGCCGCGGATCTACTTCGGCGAGCAGTCGACCAACTACAGCATCGTGGGCGCCGGGGCCGGTGGCGCTGCGCGGGAGTTCGACTACCCGGTCGACAGCCAGTCAGCGAACCAGGCCCAGAACACGTATGCCGGCACGGGAGGAGTCAGCATCGGCTCCACCCCCCGACGGCTCGCCTACGCCATCAAGTACCGCGAGCCCAACTTCTTCCTCTCCGATGCGGTCAACGAGTCGTCCCGGCTGCTCGACTACCGCACCCCCCGAGAGCGGGTCGAGCGCGTGGCGCCGTGGCTGACCTTCGACGGCAACGCCTACCCGGCCGTCGTCGACGGTCGCGTCCAGTGGATCCTCGACGGCTACACGACCACCGCGAGCTACCCGAACTCGCGGCTCACCTCCATCGACACGGCGACCGCCGACTCGATCACTTCGACACGCAGTGCCGTGCAGGCGATCGACGCCGGGCAGATCAACTACATCCGCAACTCGGTCAAGGCCACCGTGGACGCCTTCGACGGATCGGTGCACCTCTACGCGTGGGACGAGAGCGACCCCCTCCTGAAGGCCTGGTCCGCCGCCTTCCCCGGGACCGTGCAGCCCCTGTCGAGCATCCCGGCCTCGCTGATGTCGCACCTGCGCTACCCGGAGGACCTCTTCAAGGTGCAGCGGACGGTCCTGGCTCGCTACCACGTGACCGACCCGGGCTCGCTCTACCAGAGCAACGACCTGTGGGACGTGCCGACCGACCCCACCAAGGAGAACGTCTCCACCTACCAGCCTCCCTACTACCTGAGCCTGGCGATGCCGGGACAACCCGCTCCGGCCTTCTCGCTGACCTCGACCTACAAGCCCTACGGCCCCACCCGTGACGCGCTCGCCGGGTTCCTCGCCGTCGACTCCGATGCCGGCACCAGTGCGGGGACGAAGGCCGCCGACTACGGGCGCCTGCGGCTGCTCCAGCTGCCTCGGGACCTCAACGTCAACGGTCCCGGTCAGGTGCAGAACGTCATCAACACCTCCAACGAGACCCAGACCGGTGGCCAGCCCCTCGGGCTGTCGAGCTATCTGACCTCGGTCCGCTCCGGAGGGTCGACCGTCGTCTTCGGCAACCTGCTCACCCTCCCGGTCGGTGGTGGGCTGCTCTACGTCGAGCCGATCTACGTCCAGGGGACCAAGTCGTCGTCCTACCCCCTCAACCAGCTGGTGGTGACCATCTTCGGCAACAAGCTCACCTGGTCCGCCACCCTGAGCGGCGCGCTCGACGCGCTCTTCCCCGGGGGATCCGGGACGACGGCCCCCGACAAGCCGACGACGGGAGGGAGCACGCCGCCGACGCCGCCGACGGGCACCAGCAACAACGCTGCCCTCGCCCAGGCGCTCGCCGACGCGCAGAAGGCCATCACCGCGGCCGACGCCGCCCTCAAAGCGGGTAACTTCACGGCCTACGGCGACGCGCAGGCCGCCCTGAAGGCCGCGATCGCCGCCGCCGCCAAGGCGGCCCCGACGGGCACGGCGACGGGCACACCCAGTGCCACCCCGAGTCCGACGCCCACCGGCTGACCCGCACCGGCGCGACCGGCACGGCGCCGGGACCCTGCTCGATTTGGAGGTCCCGGCGCCGCTCCCGTAAGATCAAGACATACCGACGCGGGGTGGAGCAGCTCGGTAGCTCGCCGGGCTCATAACCCGGAGGTCGCAGGTTCAAATCCTGCCCCCGCTACAGCAGTACGAAGGCCCGGTTCCCCTTGGGGGGCCGGGTCTTCGTCGTTCCTGAGCACTATTCCCGGTCCTGGCGGCTGTGCACTCGGGGGGGGAACGGATGGGGGAGCGAGCCCGGCTCGCGGAGCGCTGATCGAAGCCTTGGCCGGCTTTGTAGCCGACCGGCGCGCCGGCAACGCCGGGCAACTCCGGGCAACTGCGGGCAACTCCGGGGCGATCAAGATCTCGCCAGAGCTAAGGGCGGGTTCAGCGGGCCTACCAACAGTTGGCGGCGCTGACCCGGCTGTCGGGGAGGTGCCCGAGCATCGCGAGCACCTGGTCCCGGTCACCCGCGTTAGCGCGGGCGATCTGGGCCTCCTGCGGGCTCAGGTCGGCCAGGAACGCGTACAGCTCACGCATCCGCCCACCCAGTGTGGCCAGGTCGGGCGTGGGGACGGCCAGCTGCCCGATGTCCTCATGGTCGAACTCTCGGCTGGGTCGCTGCCGCAGCCAGCTGGCCGGGTCGAAGTCCGCACTGTCGTGGCCCGGCTTCCAGTGCGTGTCGGGGGCGTTCAGGCCGTGCGCGTCCACCCAGATCTTCAGGACCGCCAGCCGACGCACCAGTGCGGTGTCTACCTGCTGCCCGTCCTCGCGGCGGTACGTGCCCAGGAGCCATACGAGGTCGTAGACGTCGCGGGCGGCCGTGGTCCGGTTTAGCCGGGCGATCTTCTCCGCCATGTTCTCCTCGAGCCGCACGCACGGCAGGCCCGGCAGCGGCCCCCCGTACTGCTTGTGGATCGGCAGGGGCACCCAGCTGCGCAGGTGGGGCTCCAGCCAGGGCGGGGGGTTGACGTCCAGCTTGCTCGACAGCGTCCCTCTTCCCCCGAGCGAGGTGGCGATGGTCAGTCCTCAGTGCCGTGCCGCCCTTGAAGGCAAGCAGGTCGAGGACGCCGTCGTCGTGCAGCGCGCGCAGGAGCAGGTCCTGCGCGATGTCGACCAGGGCCGCTTCTCGTCCCTGAGTGGACTTCGGCGCATGGCGAACTACGTGTCCCGGCGTGATGTTGACCTGGTACTGCTTTGCCACTATCAGCTCCCTGCCCGGACGGCCGCGGCGCTGTCCTCGGTTCCGGTGCCGACGGTGTCCGGAGACGTCTCATCTGCGGCGGGGAGGGCAGCCGGATCGAAGGGCAGGACGGTGTCGGCTACCTGCCAGGGCGCGGAGTGGCGCAGCAGCGGTCCCCGTGGGCCGAACCACGCCTTCTGCCCCACCGCGGGGCGCATGGCGTCTGCGATGTCGGGACGCAGCCGCTGGAGCAGATACCCCAGCCGTACCCGCGCCGCCGCCGGACGGCCAGCCATCTCGGTGAGCACCGGGTCGACCTGGGCGTCTGCGGCGACGTCGGACAGCCACTCCTCAGACGATGTCCAGGAGCGGACGTCTCGCGGCCGGGTCGCCATGTGGGCGAGGATCGTCTCGGGGCGGTGCGCCGGCAGACCCTTGACCTCGACCGGCTCCAGGTGCGGCACGAACCGCAGGACCCGGGCCACGCGACCCAGTCCGGCCGGGACGGGGGCATCCTCACCGAGGGTGACCTCCGGCGTGTGCGGCACCCGGTCGGCGTACCCGCTGGCCCAGGCGGCAGTGCTCAGGGCGAGCTGGAGGCCGAGGCCATGGTCGCGAGAGGTCGCCGCCTTCAGGCGTCCGAGCGGGTCGCCGTGCCCGAAGGGGCCGGCGTGGGCGCCCGGGGCGAACTCCCACACCCCCTGCATGCCGATCTCGAGCAGCCACCCGCGTTCGCGCAGACGCAAGGCCACCAGGCGCGGCTGCGTGCGGATCCCGAGTGAGTGGACGAGGTCTGTGAGGGTGCTCAGCGTGACAATCTGGGGCTGCTCGAGTTCTAGCCGCTCCACCACCGCGCCGAGCTGCGGCGACAGCGTTCGTGTCATCGCGACATCCAAGGTTGCAGGGATAGAAACATTGACTTTACTTATGACACTTTAGCGGGCCTGACCCCGGTGTCAACTGAGGCTCCATGTTGCGAAACCCGAAACCATAGACCATCCCACGACACTCATCTTGGCATCGAAGGCCGGGGAGACGTAGGCGCTGGGTCGGCGACGGGGCGCGGACACCCCGCGAAGGCCGACAAGACCGAGCGTCGAGACGATCTGCGCTGGTGGCCCTCCCCCGACCCAAGAACGATCAACAAGGTGTCAGGGTGTCTGCTTGCATGGGGGTCATGAAGATTGAGACGCGGGGGCGCATGCCCAGGCACAGGTCTGTGACCAGCACGGATGTCGGTGCGGAACACGGCGGGACGCAGGTCGACGAGGTTCCCCCGCTACAACAGCACGAAGGCCCGGTTCCCCTTGGGGGGCCGGGTCTTCGTCGTTCCTGAGCACGGTGCCCGGTTGTGGCGGCTGCGCACTCGGCTCGAGATCCGGGAGACCGGTGCCAACCGCATCCGGCGTTGTGGTTGTGGTGTTTACGCCTAGGATGGGTGCCATGCACGACGACTGGTTGACCACAGGGGAGACGGCGACCCTGCTCGGTGTCTCGCGCCAGCATGTCGTTGATCTGTGCGAGCGCGGGGAGCTGCGCTGCTCGAGGGCCGGAACACACCGCCGGATCCGACGTTCTGATCTCGATCGTCGCCTCGACCCCCCGCTCACCCGCGAGCAGGCGAAGAGCCTGTGGCTCCACCGCGCACTGCTGGGCCACCTGATGTTGAACCCGCCCGAGGTCTTTCAGACGGCGCTGAGCAACATCGCGAGCTGGAAGCCCAAGCACCGCGACGATGGGATGGCCACGCGCTATCTCGAGCAGTGGGAGCACGTGCTCTCCGACGGTGTCGACGCGGTCTGCGGCGTGCTCACCGGGACCGACGAGGCCTCACGCGAGCTGCGGGCGAACAGCCCGTTCGCGGGTGTGCTGACCGAGGTCGAGCGCCGCCAGGCGCTGCGGTCCTTCCGCAAGGACTGGGACCACCAGCACGCGGCATGAGGCGTCAGGACCTCGCGCACATCCTGCGGGCGGCCCGTGACATCGCCGGTGACGCGCGCGTCCTCGTCATCGGGTCCCAGTCGATTCTGGGCACCTATGACGAGGACGATCTCCCAGCCCTCGCGACGGCGTCGATCGAGGCCGATATCGCCTTCCTCGACGACCCGGACCGCACCAAGGCTGACGCCGTCGAGGGCTCCATCGGGGAGCTGTCCTCTTTCACCAGGTCAACGGCGTGTATGCCGAGGGCGTGCACATCGAGACGGCCATCTACCTACCCCCAGGCTGGCGTGACCGTCTGATCAGCTGGCCGCTCAGATCGTCCGACCCCGCCGATCCCCACTTCCTCGAGCCGCACGACCTCGCCATCACCAAGCTCGGCGCCGGCCGCGAGAAGGACTGCGAGTCCGTCGACGCGCTCATCCATGCGGACCTGCTGGACCGCGACGTGCTTCAGCAGCGATGCGACGTGTTGGCCGCAGAACACGCTGTTGTCAGGGACCGGATCAGGAGGTTTCTCGCCAGCTACCCGTCTTGAGCCGCTGGTCTGCACGTGTTCGGTCCGCGCCAGCATCTTCGCCACCGCCACCGCCTGCCCGTGCCCCGCCGCCGCCGACGCCGGGGAGTGGACACGCATGTTCGCGATGGCCGCGTGGCACTGGCCCAGCCTCCTAACGTCGCCCGCCGCGGCACCGCCCGGCTGGTACCCCGATCCCCGCCGCCCGGGGGAGTCCTCGTCCTGGGACGGTTTCATCTGGCGAGAACCGCGTACTTCGGAACCGCCCCCAGAAAGCGACCCCCGTCCTGATGTTCCACCCCTTGAGGGTGATGCGGGGTGGCGTTCCATGAGTACAGGACCCACGAAGGCGACCTCGTCGCTCGAGGACGTACTGGAAGGGGTGGCACGCGGACCAACCGACGACCATTGCCTCAGGCCGAACAGGGTCAATCTGGTATAAAGTTACCCAGTGTATGTGGGCAATGGTCGTCCGTCGGCCCGGTCAGCCCTCTAGGCTCAGCAGCAGCGGTTCTTCCGTATGACGCGGTTCACGCGGCAACCGCCACCGGGTCGCCGCAGCCGAAGACACGCCAGGCTGTCGTCCCCGAGATGCAGTATCTCTCGAAGTCCGACTTCGACCTCGTGTTCCACGCCACGGGGCAGCGAGTCGACGCGTCGTCCGAACTCGTCCCCATGTTCGCCGAGCACCGAGGCGGACCCTCGAGCACCGACCTGACCGCATAGACAACAGGGCCGCGGTCAGCTCACGGCTCGACGGCCAGCGGCCCAGCCCCGGGGGGCCCGTGGTCGCCAGCTATCCCACGGTGGCGTACACGTTGAAGGCGGTGCTGACCAGCAAGGGGGCAACGGCACCCCCGCTCCGGCAGATCCGGCCGGCCCCGACTCACAGGTGCGCCCCGCACCGGCGTGCGGCGAGCACGGCGAGGGTGCGGGTCATCCTGACGACCTCGGCGATGTCGACGTGTTCTCGGGCGCTGTGGGCGAGACGCACGTCGCCGGGACCGTAGTGGAGGGTGGGGATGCCTCCGACTCCGCTGTAGAGCCGCAGGTCGCTCCCGTATGGAGCCCCGCCCAGCGCCGCGTCGCGGCGTTCGGTGTCCCGGACAGCGCCGCGTACGTCGCTCACGAGAGGGTGCGCGGGGTCGATGCGTCCGCTGGCGAACTGGCCGCCCGGCCAGGTGACCGTGGCCGGGTGCTCCCGCAGCCACGGGTCGCGCTCACAGGCGCCGGCAATCGCCCGTTCGAGGGCGGCCCGTGCTGCGCTCGGGGCCTCGTCCAGCTGGACTCCGAGGCGTCCGGTCGCCACGAGCAGGTCGGGAACGCTGCTGGCCCAGACACCGGCTCGAACCGTGCCGATCGAGAGGGGATAGGGCAGGGCGTTCCCGGCGAAGAGCGGATCGGGATGTGCGTTGCGTTCACGCTCGAGCTCGAGCAGCTCGGCATGCAGAGGAAGGAACGCGTCGAGGGCGCTGTGACCGGAGAGGCGCGAGCTGCCGTGGGCGGCGCGGCCCCGTACGCGCAGCTCGAAGGTGAGGGCGCCGGCGTTGGCGACCACGATCTTGCCGCTGGTGGGTTCGGTGATCACGGCGGTCTCGCCGACGTGCCCGCGTCGCATGGTGGCGAAGGCCCCGAGCCCGCCGTCCTCCTCACTGACCACCGCGTGCAGGGCGAACGGGCGCTCCAGCGTGACTCCGGAGGCCACGAGCGCCTCGGCGACCGTCAGGTTGGCCGCCACCCCGGCCTTCATGTCGCACGCACCGCGGCCGTGGACGACGCCGTGTCGGGTCGCGCCGCTCCAGGGATCGCGGTCCTCCCACCCCTCGGGGTCGCCGGTGGGGACGACGTCGACGTGGCCCTGCAGCACCAGGGCGGGGATGCCGGCGGGCCCGAGGACGCCCACCACGCCGTAACCCTCGACGCGGGGTGCCTCGGTGCCGGGGTGGTCGGGGTCGGCGGCGAGGTCGACGAGGTCGAGCTTCCACGTGTCGACGTCGAACCCCCACGCCTCGAGCTGGGCGGCGTGCCAGTGCTGCAGATCGGACTCGGCATCGCTGCCGGTGATGCTCGGGACGCGGATCATGGTCACGAGCCGCTCGACGAGGGCCCGCTCGTCGATGGCCTCGAGCAGGCGCATCTCGGCGGGGGTCAGCGCGTCGGGCGCCTCCCGGGTCTCGGCCACGGACCCACGCTATCGGTGGTTGCGGTCGGCTCGTCGACGGCAGCAGCGACCTGCGGCGACGCACCCACGAGGCGGGTGACGATGGCCACCGCGCGCTCGCCGAGACGCTGGCGGTCGCCGTACGGCGCGCTGGCCCACAGGCCCTCCCAGAGGAGCCAGACCTGGTCGGCCAGGGCGTCGGGGTCGACGACGCCGGTACGGCGGGCCAGGTCGTCGACCTGGGCCCGGGAGGCGGCGACTGCCGTCAGGGCCACCTCACCGGACGCACCCTGCGGCCCGTGGAACTCACGGAGGTAGTTGCGCAGGGCGCAGCCCTGGAAGCGCGGGTGGGCCACCCGCTCGGCAGCGTTGCGGGTCAGTGCGACCAGAGCGGTCGCAGGGTCGTCGGCGAGGCCGGCGAGGTCGCGGTCCTGGGAACGACGGCGAGCGTCGACGAAGTCCTCGAGGTAGGCACGGACGAGGTCGTCCTTGCTGGGGAACTCGCGGTAGAGCACGTTCTTGCCGCACCCCGCGGCCGCAGCCACCTGGGCGGTCCCGACGGCCTGGATGCCGTGCCGGTAGAAGAGGGGCCCGGCGGCGTCGAGGATCCGGGTGCGCAGGCCGGGGTCGGCGTCGCGCGGCATGGTCACCTCCAGGGCCTGGGTGGGTCGGATCCAGAGTAACGGACTGATCGGTCCAGGAACACGCCGTCCCGGGGTTGCCGCCCTGCCCTCGATCCGTCATGCTGTGACGGACCGATCGGTCCACATCACTGGTCCCGTGCCGGTGGGAGCCCACCCCGTGACCCCAGGAGCCGCACGTGACCGCCCCCACCACCCCTGAGCGCCCAGCACCGTCCCCCCTCGTGGGGAGTGGGGCGAGCACCCCGGTGCCTGCTCGGGCGTGGCGGGTGCTGGCGATCTCGTCGGCGGGGGTCTTCGTCGTCTTCCTCGACGCGACCGTCGTCAACATCGCCTTCCCCGCTCTCATCGCAGACTTCCCCGACGTCACCCGGGCGGGGCTGGCCTGGGTGCTCAACGCCTACGCGGTCGTGTTCGGTGCGCTGCTCGTGACGACGGGTCGACTGGCCGACGACCGGGGTCGCAAGCGGGTCTTCCTGCTGGGTCTCACGGTCTTCGGGGCTGGTTCGGCCCTGTGCGGTCTGGCTCCGACCGTGCCCCTGCTGGTCGCCGCCAGGGCACTGCAGGCCGTGGGAGCCGCTTTGCTGGTGCCCGCCTCCCTCTCTCTGGTGCTGCCGGAGTTCCCTGCCGCCCGACGGGCAGGGGCCGTCGGGCTGTGGGGGGCCGCGGGCGGGCTGGCTGCCGCGGCCGGCCCCACTCTCGGGGCGCTGCTCATCCAGGGCCCGGGCTGGCGCTGGATCTTCCTCATCAACGTGCCCCTCTGCCTGGCTGCCGTCATCGTCGGCCGGCGGGTGCTCCGCGAGAGCACAGGCGCGCCGTCGACCTCGGACCAGGACCTGCTCGGCGTGCTCCTCGTGGTCGGTGTCTTCGGGCTGCTCTCGCTCGGCCTCGTGCAGGGGCAGGCGTGGGGCTGGTCGTCGTGGCGCATCGTCGGCTGCTTCGTCGTCGCCGTGGCCCTCGTGCCGCTTCTCGTGCTACGGGGTCTTCGCCACCCGCGTCCGGCCTTCCCCGCCCGCCTCTTCGCGGTGCAGACCTTCTCGGTCGCCTCCGCCGCGCTGCTGCTCTTCAGCGCCGCGTTCTTCGCGGTGATCCTGTGCAACGTGCTGTTCCTGAGCAGCGTCTGGCACTACTCCCTGCTGCGGACCGCCGTCTCGGTGCTGCCGAGCCCGCTCCTCGCCGCGCTGCTCTCGCCGGTCAGTGGGCGGCTCGCCGACCGCTTCGGCTTCCGGGTGCTCGCCGTCCCCGGAGCCCTGTCGATGGCGGCGGGGGTGACGTGGTTCGTCCTGCACACCGGCGCCCAGCCGGCGTACGTCAGCGACTTCCTGCCCGGATCCGTCCTCGTCGGCGTGGCGATCGGTCTCACCTTCTCGTCGCTCTCGGCCGCCAGCGCGCAAGCGCTGCAGGCCCACCAGTTCGGGGCAGGCAGCGCGGTCACCGCCTCGGCCCGCCAGCTCGGCGCGGTCATCGGGGTCTCGGTGCTCGTGGCGGTCCTCGGCACCCCGTCGCCGGCGACGGCGCTCGAGGCCTTCCACCGCTCGTGGACGGTCATCGCCGTCACCGCTGCGGTCGGAGCCCTGATCAGCCTGGGTCTCGTCAACCGGGCCCAGGCGGGCACGGACTCCCCGCAGCGCTGAATCGGGGCCCGCGGGGCTGCCGCACCTGCCGTGCGCCTCCCCTGCGGGGCAGCCGCAGGTGCCGCTGGTCGCGCTCAGGGCGCCGCCCAGCGCATCTTTTGATACCCGTTCGGCAACATTCGGTCCTCTGGGCTGGGAAGACGCGCAGTGGTGGCTAGCCTCAGGCGACCGCCGCGACGACGCGACACCAGGAGGCACCGTTGCTTCAGCTCGACAACGTATCCGTGCGATACGGGCGTTCTGTCCAAGCCCTTCGGGGGGTCAGCTTCGAGGTGGGCGAAGGCGAGGTGCTGGCCGTCCTGGGCAGCAACGGTGCCGGGAAGTCCACGCTGTTGCGCGCCATCTCCGGCACCCTCCCCCTGCACGGCGGGTCGGTGACCTCGGGCAGCGTGACCTTCGAGGGGAAGCGCCTCACGGGGCTCGACCCCGCCGCGATCGTGCGACGTCGGCTGCTGCAGGTGCCCGAGGGTCGCCAGATCTTCGGGCGCATGTCGGTGGAGGAGAACCTGCGGGTCGGCGGTCTGTCGGCCGACCCGCACCACCGGGAGGCGGCTCGTGAAAGGGTGTTCGAGCTGTTCCCCCGGCTGAAGGAGCGCCTCGACCAGCCGGGTGGGCTGCTGTCCGGCGGGGAGCAGCAGATGCTCGCGATCGGGCGCGCGCTCATGTGCGACCCCAGGATCCTGCTGCTCGACGAGCCGTCGCTCGGGCTGGCCCCCCAGATGATCAACCGCATCGGGGCGATCGTCACCGAGATCAACGCCAGCGGCACCGCGGTGGTGCTCGTCGAGCAGAACGCGACGATGGCTCTGCGGGTCGCCCACAAGGCGGTCGTCCTCGAGGTCGGTGAGCTCGCCCTCAGCGGCACGGCCGCCGAGCTGGCGGCCTCCGAGGACGTCCAGCGCCTCTACCTCGGAGGGCACGCCGAGAGCGACGAGGCCGCCCTCCTGGACGTCGAGCACGCCCGCACCAAGGTGCACCGCACCCTCTCGGTATGGAGGGGCTGATGACCACCACCACGACCGACGCACCGGCCGCGTCCGCACCCGACGACACCCTGCGCGACGTCCGGCCCCTCGCGGTCGAGGGACTCACCATCCGCTTCGGCGGGATCGTGGCCCTGCAGGACGTGTCCTTCACCGTGCAGCCGCGCACCATCCACGCCCTCATCGGGCCCAACGGGGCCGGCAAGTCGACCTGCTTCAACGCCATCACGGGTATCTACCAGCCCACTGAGGGTCGCATCCGCCTGGGCGACAAGGATCTCGTCGACACCCCGGCTCACCGGATCGCGTCGCTCGGCATCGGGCGCGCCTTCCAGAACCTCGCCCTCTCGGGCACCTCGAGCGTGCTCGACAACGTCATGCTGGGGCGCTACGCGCTCACGAAGGGCGGGTTCCTCTCCTACGGCCTGCACCTGCCGTGGACGATGAAGGCCGAGCGGCGACACCAGGAGCGTGCGGCCGAGATCTGCGACTTCCTCGGCATCGCCGACCACCTGCACCAGCCGGCCGGGGCACTCTCCTACGGCGACCAGAAGCGGGTCGACATCGCTCGGGCCCTCGCCGTCGAGCCGACGGTCCTGCTGCTCGACGAGCCTGCCGCCGGCATGAACTCCTCGGAGACGGCGGAGATGGCCCAGCTGATCCACGACATCCGCATCGGCCTCGGCATCTCGATCCTGTTGGTGGAGCACGACATGAGCCTCGTCATGGGCATCGCCGACCGGGTCACCGTGCTCGACTTCGGCCGCCTCATCGCCGACGACGTGCCCGCGGTCGTCCAGCAGGACCCGGCGGTCGTGCGCGCCTACCTGGGGGCCGAGGTCACCGACGAGCCCCCCGACGGCCCGGCTGCCAGCGAGGACGGCGCCCCCGACCCCAGCCACCACACCGACGACAAGGAGTCATCCGCATGAGCATCCTCGTCCAGGTGCTGCTGAACGGGCTCGGCCGCGGCGCCATCTTCGCCCTGCTCGCGCTCGGCTTCGTCATCATCTACAAGGCCACCGAGGTCGTGAACTTCGCCCACGGGTCGCTCGCCCTCTTCGGCGGCTACCTCACCTACGTGCTGAAGTCGCACGTGGGCTGGTACCTCGCCGCGCTGCTCGGTGTGCTCTCCGCCGCCCTGCTCGCCTTCCTGCTCGAGCGACTGATCCTGTCGAGAGCCAAGCTCGCCTCCCAGGACTCACTGGCGATCCTCACCATCGGCGTCGACATCGTCATCCTCACCGAGATCAGCCGGCGCCTGGGCACCGAGGCGGCGCCCTTCCTGGGTGACCCGTACCAGGAGGTCCGGCTCTCAGTCCTCGGTGCCTCGGTCGAGGGACCGCAGATCGTCGCCCTGGTCAGCGCACTCGTCCTCATCGGGGCGTTCTTCGCGGTCTTCCGCTACTCCAGCTGGGGGCTGGCCATGCGGGCCCAGTCGGAGAACAGGGAGGCGGCCGCCCTGATGGGCATCCGCAGCAGCCGCGTCACGTCGAGCGCGTGGGCCGTGGGCGGGGCGCTGGCCGGTATCGCCATCCTCTTCATCGCCACGTTGCCCATCGCCGGAGGGGCGGGCCTCACCGCGGCCCACACCATCGCCTTCGCGGCCTTTCCGGCCGCCATCCTCGGCGGCCTCACCTCGCCGGGGGGAGCCGTCGTCGGGGGCATCACCGTCGGGCTCGTCGAGGCCTTCTCCCAGCAGTACATCAACCAGGACTTCGCCAAGGTGGCGGTCTACCTCGTGATGCTCATCGTGCTCGTCGCGAGACCGTCCGGGCTCTTCGGAAGAGTGGAGCAGCAACGTGTCTGAGACGACAGCACCCGTGACCCCCGAGGCTGCTGCCCCCCACACTGACGCGACCGGACCGACCGCCGGGGCGACGGCCGCACCCCAGCCGACGGTGACCGCCGTAGGGGGTGGTCGTCGTGCCGACCTCACGCGCTGGGCCCTGTGGCTGGTGATGGCGGTCGTGATGTTCTTCGCCCCCATCTACCTGCCGGGGGAGTACCTCACGGTCGGCACCTGGGTCATGACGGGCGCCGTCGGGGCCATGGGCCTGACCATGCTCGTCGGGCAGGCCGGCCAGCTCTCGTTGGCCCACTCCTTCTTCCTGCTCGTCGGCGGGGTCAGCTACAGCGTGCTGTCGGGCGACGGGTCCGACGGCTTCGTCGGGCTACACCTGCCGACGTTCGTCGCGCTCGTGCTCGCGGTCGCGATCAGCGCGCTCGTCGGCGTCGCCTTCGCGCCCGTCTCGGGACGACTGCGCGGGATCTACCTCGGCGTGGCCTCGCTCAGCCTGGTCTTCCTCGGCTGGTACCTCGCCCGGTCGCTGCCGAGCCTCGCGGGGACGACGTCCAGCGGTCGCTACGCCGAGGACCTGCACCTCTTCGGCTTCAACTTCGGGGAGAAGTCGCCCACCCTCTACGTCCTCGACGTGCCCATCGGGCAGAACGAGCGCCTGTGGTGGCTCTTCGCGGCCCTCACCGCCATCGCGTACGCCGTCGCCCGCGGCGCCGTCCAGGGCCGCATCGGCCGGGCCTGGCGGGCCGTCCGTGACAACGAGGCCGCCGCGACGGTCATGGGGGTGTCCGTGGTGCGCCAGAAGGCGGTCGCCTTCGCCGTCTCCTCGGCCTACGCCGGTCTCGCCGGCGTGATGGTGGTCTGGTGGTACGACGGGCTGCTCAAGCCCGACGAGGCCGTCGACTCCGGCACCTACAGCACCACGGTCGCCATCGGCTACCTCGCCATGGTCGTCATCGGCGGGATGGGGTCGCTCGGCGGCGCCATCCTCGGCTCGACCATCGTCTTCGGGATGCCCCTGATCATCCCGCTCCTCACCCAGGGCGACGGCAGCGGCATCAACGCCGTCAGTGGCACCGACTTCTCGCCCGTCGTCATCACCAACCTCGTCTACGGCGCGCTCATCGTGCTCATCATCGTCTTCGAACCCGGCGGCTTCGCCGCGATCGGACGCAAGCTCACCGCCCGGCTCCGCCGTGGCTGACCACTCCCGTCGGCGCACCTCGCAGCCGACGTCCCCCCTCCCGGGCGCCGTTGCCCGGGCACAGAAAGGAACCATCATGGGCAGCTCGACCATCGCGAGGACCGTGGCCATCGGAGCAGTCGTGCTCTCCGTCACCCTCGCCGGGTGCAGCACCAAGGCGAGCACCGGCAGCACCGGCGGCTCCAGCGCCGGCGGCATCAAGACCGACGTCGGGGTCACCGACAAGGAGATCACCCTCGGCAACCTCACCGACCTCTCCGGGGTCTTCAAGGTGCTGGGTCTGGGGATCACCCAGGGCACGCAGATGTGGGCGGACGACGTCAACGCCAAGGGCGGCATCTGCGGCCGGCAGATCAAGATCACCAGCCAGGACCACGGCTACTCGGCCGAGAAGGCCGTGCCGCTCTACAACCAGAGCAAGGCCAATGTGCTCGGCTACGTCCAGCTGCTCGGCTCGCCCATCCTCGCCGCACTGAAGAAGCCGATCACCGACGACAAGATCGCCGCCGTTCCGTCGTCGTGGGCCTCCACCAACCTCGACGTGCCCGAGGTCGTCATGGTCGGCACGACCTACGACGTCGAGATGGTCGACGGACTGTCGTACCTGCTCGAGAAGGGGAAGATCAAGGAGGGTGACACCCTCGGCCACATCTACGTCGACTCGGAGTACGGCAAGAACGGCCTCAAGGGCTCGATGGCCTTCGCCGGCGCGCACAACATGAAGATCGTGCAGTCGACCGTCACCTCGACCGACTCCGACCTCACGAGCGCGGTTACGCAGCTCAAGAGCGCCGGCGTCAAGGCCATCCTGCTCACGACGACGCCCGCGCAGACGGCGTCGGCCGTCGGCCAGGCCGTGGCCCAGGGCCTCAGCGTGCCGATCTTCGGCAGCAACCCGACCTTCACCCCGCAGCTGCTCAAGACGCCCGCCGCCCCGGCGCTGACCAGCGGGCAGTTCATCACGGCCGCGGGCATCCAGCCCTTCAGCTCGGACGCGACGGTCGTCAAGGACCTCGCCACGAAGTACAAGGCGAAGTACACCGATACCCCGACCTTCGGCCCGCTCGTGGGATACACCTTCGGGCAGACCTGGGGGGCGATCCTCAAGACGGCCTGCGACGCCGGCGACCTGACCCGTCAGGGCATCCTCGACGCCCGGGCCAAGACCAAGGTGGACACCGGCGGCCTCGCCCCGAGCGAGCTCGACTTCACCAACCTCGGCTCGCCGTCGACGCGTGCCGTGTGGCTGCTCAAGCCCGCCGACGTCGAGGGCGGCCTCAGCCTGGTCGAGAAGGAGCCGTACACCTCAAAGGAAGCGGAGTCCTACAAGACGCCCTTCCAGAAGTAGCAGGGGGAGCAGAAGCAGGACGTCGGAAGGGCCTCCGGCCGGCCACCACCCTCCGTACCCAGGGTGTTGGCCGGCCGGTATGGCCTCCGGGGTGCCTGAGCGCGACAATGGGCGCATGACCACCCCACAGATCCCGGGTCGCCACCGGGTCGTCGTCATCGGCACGGGCTTCGGGGGCCTCTTCGCCGTCAAGGCGCTCAAGCGCGCCGACGTCGACATCACGCTCATCGGCAAGACCACCGCACACCTCTTCCAGCCCCTCCTCTACCAGGTCGCCACCGGCATCCTCTCCGAGGGCGAGATCGCCCCGGCCGCCCGCGAGGTCGTCCGGCGTCAGCGCAACGTCACGACCATCGTGGGTGACGTGCGGGAGATCGACATCGCGGCCCGCACGGTCACCTCCCACCACCTCGGGCGCGCCCTCGTCACCCCGTACGACGACCTGGTGGTCGCCGCCGGTGCCGGCCAGTCGTACTTCGGCAACGACCACTTCGCGCGCTTCGCGCCGGGGATGAAGGACATCGACGACGCGCTCGAGCTGCGCGGGCTGATCCTCGGCTCCTTCGAGGAGGCCGAGATCGCGGCCCTGCGCGGTGACAAGCAGGAGGTCGCGCGGCTGCTCAGCTTCGTCGTCGTCGGCGCCGGCCCCACGGGCGTGGAGATGGCCGGCCAGATCGCCGAGCTGGCGAACCGCACGCTCAAGCGCGACTTCCGCCACATCGACCCCCGCAGCGCCCACGTCACCCTCGTCGACGGGGCGCCCCAGGTGCTGCCCGCCTTCGGCGACCGGCTCGGTGAGATCGCCCAGAAGCGGCTCGAGAAGATGGGGGTCGAGGTCGTCCTCGGCGGAATGGTCGTCGACCTCGACGCCACCGGCATCGAGGTCAAGGACGTCCACTCCGGCTACGTCCGGCGGATCGAGTCGACCTGCAAGGTGTGGGCTGCCGGGGTTCAGGCCAGCGAGCTGACCCGCACGCTCGCCGACCAGACGGGCGCGTCCCTCGACCGGTCCGGGCGCATCGCGGTCCGTCCCGACCTGACCCTGCCCGGGCACCCCGAGATCCACGTCGTCGGCGACATGGCCTCGCTCGACAAGCTGCCCGGGGTAGCGCAGGTCGCGATCCAGGGCGCCCGGTTCAGCGCCGGGCAGATCAGGCGCCAGCTCGCGGGCAAGCCCCCGCAGGAGACGTTCGTCTACCACGACAAGGGGTCGATGGCCACCGTCTCCCGCTTCTCCGCCGTGGCCAGCGTCGGGAGGCTGCGGTTCGGCGGGTTCATCGCCTGGCTGCTCTGGCTCGGCGTGCACCTCGTCTACATCATCGGCTTCAAGAGCCGGATCACGACGCTGCTGCACTGGGCCGTGAGCTTCCTCGGCCGTGGTCGCGCAGAGCGCACGATCACCGAGCAGCAGGTCTTCGCACGCGGGGCGATCGAGCGACTGGGGCAGGACCACCGGCCCCGGCTTCCCGACACCAGCGGCAGGTGAGCCGGCCCGAGGTCGATCGCGTAGGGTCGGCTGGTGGCTGACATCGCGTACCCCATCGAGCTCCGCACGCTGGCCAACGGCCTGCGGGTCGTCGTCTCACCCGACCACGCGGTCCCCACCGTGACCGTCAACCTGTGGGTGGGCGTCGGGTCGAGGCACGAGGTCGTCGGCCGCACCGGTTTCGCCCACCTCTTCGAGCACCTGATGTTCCAGGGGTCGCGGCAGGTCGCCTCCGGCGAGCACTTCAGCGCCCTCATGGCCCAGGGCGGCCGGCTGAACGCCACCACGTGGTTCGACCGCACCAACTACTTCGAGACGGTGCCCAAGGGCGCCTTCGAGCTGGCGCTCTGGCTCGAGGCCGACCGTCACGGGCACCTGCTCGACGCCCTGACCCAGGACAACCTCGACAACCAGCGCGACGTGGTGAAGGAGGAGAAGCGCCAGCGCTACGACAACGTGCCGTACGGCAGCGCGCTGCTCGACGTCTACGCCACCGTCTTCCCGGACGACCACCCCTACCACCACCCGACGATCGGGTCGATGGAGGACCTCGACGCGGCCAGCCTCGACGACGTGCACACCTTCTTCCGCACGCACTACGGGCCGGGCAACACCGTCCTCACCGTCGTGGGTGACGTCGAGCCGCAGGAGGCGTTCGCTGCGGTCGAGCGCTACTTCGGGGTGCTCCCGACGACTGAGCACCCTGCCCCGCAGGCGCCCCATACGCTCGAGCCTCTTACTGCCCCAGTGCATCTCGAGCGCCGCGAGGAGGTGCCGAACGACCGGCTCTACCTCGCCTTCCGGCTGCCGCCCGACGGCACCGACGACTACTACGCGTGCTGCCTGGCGATGGACGCGATCGGCGGCCTGGCGACCTCGCGGCTGATCCGGCGTCTCGTCCGCGAGGAGCAGACGGCCACCGGCCTCAGCGCCCACACCATGGGGCTGGTCGACGGGGTGTCGCTCGGGCTGATCTCGGTCGATGTCGCCGACGGCGCCGACGCCGCTGCCGTGGAGGCCGCCGTCGTCGAGGAGCTCGAGCGCTTCGCGGTCGAGGGGCCCACCGAGGCCGAGCAGGAGGCCTCGACGGCCGAGACGGAGAGGGCCTGGCTGAGCGCGCTCGCGAGCATGGACGAGCGGGCCGATGCGATCTGCCACTACACGCTGCTGCTCGACGACCCGAAGTACGTCAACACCTTCCTCGACCGGGTGGGCGCGGTGCGCCCCGAGCAGGTGCGGGCCGCGGCGCAGCGGTGGCTGGCGCCGTCGGCGAGGGCAGTGGTCGCCTACCGGGTGAGCGACGACCCGGCCGCGGCCGATACCAGCGCGCGCGACGAGGAGGTGTCGGCATGACCACGCAGACCCCGGGCACCGACGGCACGGGCGGCAGCGCGACGATCGCGACGGACACCGACGACACCCTGGTGCCGCGCCCCGACGTCGTCCCACCAGAGCCCTACACCTTCCCCGAGCCGGTGCGGCGCACCCTCGCCAACGGTCTGACGGTCGTCGCGTACGACGTGCCGGGGCAGTACGTCATCTCGGTGCGACTGGCGCTGCCCCTGCCGCTCGCGACGGAGCCGCGCGAGCGCGAGGGTATCGCCACGCTCCTCGCGCGCACCCTCGACGAGGGGACGACCCTGCACACGTCGGAGGAGTTCGCCGAGCTGCTCGAGCGCAAGGGCGTTGCCCTCGGCGCCGGTGCCTCCGAGCCCGGGCTCACGGTGGAGGTCGATGTCGCCAAGCGGCACGTCGACTACGCGCTCGACCTGCTGCGTCAGGCGCTCACCGAGCCGGTCTTCCCCGCGGCCGAGGTCGAGCGCCACCGCAAGCAGCGACTCGCCGAGATCGAGCAGGAGCGGGCCGTTCCCGCCCAGCGCGCGGCCATCGAGATGCTCGCCACCCTCTACGCGCCAGGGGAGCGGGCCTCCCGCCCGACGGCCGGGTCGCGCGAGACGGTGGCGGGCATCACCCGTGACGACGTCGTCGGTCTCCACGCCTCCCACGTCGGGCCGGCCGGAGCCACGATCGTCGTGGCCGGTGACCTGGCGGGGCTCGATGCCGTGGCCGCCGTCGAGACGGCGCTCGGTGGCTGGACCGTGCCCGACGGCTCGGCGCCCCCGGTCGACGTCGCCGCCACGCCCGCCCTTCCCGCTGCCGACCGCGTGCGGATGGTCATGCTCGACCGGCCCGGTTCGGTGCAGACCGAGCTCGTCGTCGCCTGCCCAGGCCCCGACCGCAAGGTGGCCCGTGGGTGGGCGGCCTACCCGGTGCTCAGCTTCGTGCTGGGCGGCGGGCCGAACGCCCGCATCGACGCGGTGCTGCGGGAGGAGAAGGGCTTCACCTACGGCATCCGCTCGGGCTTCCGCCCGCGCCGCAGCGGGGGCCTGTTCCTCACCAGCGGCAGCGTGCGAGCCGACAGCACCGTCGAGGCGCTCGGCACCCTGCTCGACATCCTCGACGGGGGCCGTGACGGCTTCACCGACGCCGAGGTGCGCACCGGGGTCGACTTCGTGGCCATGACGGCTCCCGGTCGCTACGCGACGGCCGACGCCATCGCCGACGAGGCCGCGTCGATGGCCCACGACGGGCTCACCACGCAGTTCACGACCGACAACCTGCGCCAGATGGTGCGGCTCGAGGCCGCCGACCTCGACGCGGCCTACCGCGACGTCGTCGACGGGCAGTGGACGGTCGTCATCGTCGGCGACGCGTCCGTCCACGCCGAGGGCATCCGCGCCCTGGGCAGAGGCGACCTCACCATCCTCCCCGCCTGACGCGACTTCCCACCCGTCCGGTCCCTGGCCCCGCCGCCCCCCCGGCCCCGCCGCCCCCCGGCCCCGCCGCCCGGCACCCATCTCGACGTGTTGCGGTGAGACCCGCAAATGTGGGCTGCGTCGTCCGCAAGGTCCGGCGCTCACCGCAACACCTGGGATGAGGGGGAGGGGGTGCCCCTGAGTCAGGGGTCCGTGCGGGTCAGGCGGGCCAGGACCTGGTCGTGGAGCAGGCCGTTGGTGGCCAGGGCGTTGCCTCCCCAGCAGCCGTCCTGCCCGTCGATGGAGCTGAAGCGGCCGCCGGCCTCGGTCACCACGGGCACGAGGGCAGCCATGTCGTGCAGCGCCAGCTCGGGCTCGGCGGCGATGTCGAGGCTCCCTTCGGCGAGCAGCACGTACGACCAGAAGTCGCCGTACGCGCGGCTGCGCCAGCACGTGTCGGTGAGGCCCACGACCTGCTCGTGCCGGCCGACCGCCCGCCACGACGAGAGCGACGAGTAGGAGAACGAGGCGTCCTCGAGACGGGTCACCTGCGAGACCCGGTTGGGGCGGGCGCTCGAGATCGACCGGCCCGACCACGAGCCGGAACCCGTTGCGCCCCACCAGCGCCGGCCCAGGGCGGGTGCGGCGACGAGGCCGACCACCGGCTGGCCGTCGTCGACGAGGGCGATGAGGGTGGCCCAGACCGGCAGGCCGCGCACGAAGTTCTTCGTGCCGTCGATCGGGTCGACCACCCATTGCCGTGGTCCGTGACCGGACTCGCCGAACTCCTCACCGAGCACCGAGTCACGAGGGCGCGCACGGGCCAGCTGCGAGCGCAGCACCTCCTCGGCGGCCCGGTCGGCATCGGTGACCGGGGTGAGGTCGGGCTTGGTCTCGACGACGAGGTCGTCGGCGCGGAACCGGGCCATCGTCACCCGCTCGACCGAGTCGGCCAGGATGTGAGCGAGGCGCAGGTCGTCGTCGTACGAGGTCACGGCCTCACGCTATCCGCGCAGCACGCCATACCGTCCCGTGGTCTGCCCCGCGGACCCGACGTGTTGCGGTGAGCGACGCGTATGGAGCCCCCGCCGGGCCGACCTGCCCGCTGCTCACCGCAACACGTGGGGAGGGGGTGGAGGAGGTGGGGAGGGGTCATCTCCCGTAGACGGCGCGGGCACCGGAGTCGCCGGTGCGGACGGTCCAGACCACGGCGGCCACGGCCGCCACCACCGAGACGACCGACGCCACGGTGCCGAGGACCTTGCTGCGACGCGTGAGGGCCATGGCGGCGGAGGCGAGGAACAGCACCCCCGCGAAGATCGGCATCAGCTCACCGAGCTTGCCGTGGTCCTGCGCGATCTGCCCACCCAGGGACTTCTGCAGTGACTCGCCGCTCTCCTTGGCCAGGAGGGTCACTCCGGTCATGACGGCGTTGGCCGCGACGACCCACCAGATCCGGCCGTCGCGCAGGCCCGGTCGCGCGGCCAGGACGATGGTGACCAGGGCCAGCAGCGGCAGGAGCACCACCACGGCGTGGATGACGAGCGGGTGCAGGGGAAGTCCTGAGACAGTCATCGGGGGCTCCTCGTCGGGTGGGTCGGGTGGGTCGGGTGGGTCAGGTGGTCAGGTGGGGTCGAGTGGATCGGGTGGCGGGCCGGACTCGGTCCAGTTAGCAGGCCCGGTTCGCCGGCTGGCGAGATCATGACACGGGAGGTCCGGCGAGGTGCCGGGGGCAGGGGCTCAGCCGTCGTCCCATTCCTGGGTGCGGTCGTCGGGTGTGCCCGCCCGCGCACGCAGCAGCCGACGCAGCGAGTCGAGACGCGCGGTCCCCGAGGGTCCGGCTGCACCGGAGGCAACCCAGGCGTCGAGGGCGCACTCGGGCTCGTCGTGGGTGCAGCCGCGCGGGCACCCGTCGGTGCCGGGCTCGAGGTCCGGGAAGTGCACGACGATGCGCTCCGGGTCGACGTGGGCCAGGCCGAAGGAGCGCACACCGGGGGTGTCGACGACCCATCCGCCGCCCGCCAGCCGCAGGGCGATCCCCGAGCTCGACGTGTGACGTCCCCGGCCCGTCACGTCGTTGACGTCGCCGGTGGCTCGCCGGGCGCCGGGCACCAGCCCGTTGACCAGGGTCGACTTGCCGACGCCCGAGTGGCCGACGAGCACCGAGATCCGGTCGGTCAGCCGCTCGCGCACCTCGTCGAGGCCGACGAAGCTGCCGGGCCCGGTCTCGGCGCCGGCGACCTGGTGGCTGGCGCCGCCCCACGAGGTCACGACGTGCGGCACCTCGAGCGGGGCGTAGGTCGTGAGGAACGGCGTGGGGTCGGTCAGGTCGGCCTTGGTCAGCACGAGCAGGGGCTCGAGCCCGGCGTCGTAGGCCGCGACCAGGCAGCGGTCGATCAGCCGCGGGCGCGGCTCGGGGTTGGTCAGCGACGAGACGACGACGAGCTGGTCGGCGTTGGCGACGATCACCCGCTCGACCGGGTCGGTGTCGTCGGCGGTCCGGCGCAGCACCGACCGCCGCTTGGCGACCCGCACGATCCGGGCGAGGGCGTCCGGGCTGCCGGAGGAGTCGCCCACGAGCTCGACGTCGTCGCCGACGACGATCCCCTTCCGGCCGAGGTCGCGCGCCTTCATCGCCGTGACGAGTCGCTCGGGCTCGCGTCGCCCACCGACCCCGGCCGCGACGAGCACCGTGTAGCGACCACGGTCGACGGTGACGACGAACCCCGGCAGCGCGTCCTCGTGGGCGGGGGTCTCCTTGGTGCGACGCCGCGACCCGCGGGGGTTGGGCCGCACCCGCACGTCGGACTCGTCGAGGTCGCGCCACCGGGAGGACGACGTCATGGCGTGAGGTCAGGCCCTGGTCTGGGCGAGCATCGCGCTCCACATGCCGGTGAAGTCGGGCAGCGTCTTGCCCGTGGTCTGGATGTCCTCGACCCGCACTCCCGGCACCCGCAGCCCGATGACGGCGCCGGCTGTCGCCATCCGGTGGTCGTGGTAGGTGCGGAAACGCCCGCCCCGCAACGGTTTCGGGTGGATGCGCAGGCCGTCCTCGGTCTCGACGGCGTCACCGCCGAGGGCGTTGATCTCGTTGACGAGCGCCGCGAGACGATCGGTCTCGTGGAGACGGATGTGGGCGACCCCCCGGATCCACGTGGGTGACTCCGCCAGGGCGGCCAGCGCCGCCACGAGCGGGGTGAGCTCGCTCGCGTCGTGCAGGTCGATGTCGAGTCCCCCCATGGCCCCCTCTCCACTGACCGTGAGCCCGTCGCGGTCGAGCGAGACGTCGGCGCCCATGGCGTCGAGGATGTCGCGCAGCGCGTCACCCGCCTGGGTCGTGTGCTGCGGCCAGTCGGGCACGCGCACCGACCCGCCCGTGACGAGCGCGGCGGCCAGGAACGGACCCGCGTTGGAGAGGTCGGGCTCGATGTGCACGTCGAGCGAGCTGATCTCGCTCGGCTCGACCCGCCAGGTGTTGGGCTCGCTGTCGTCGACGTCGACACCCGCGTCGCGCAGGGTCTCGACCGTCATCGCGATGTGCGGCTCGCTCGGCACCGGCTTGCCGTCGTGGTGGATCGTCACCCCCTGCTCGTAGCGGGCCCCGGCCAGCAGCAGGGCCGAGATGAACTGCGACGAGGACGACGCGTCGAGGGTGACCGACCCGCCCGGCAGGCTCCCGGCACCTCGTACGGTGAACGGCAGGGCGCCGCGCCCGTCGTCGTCGATCTGCCCACCCAGCGCGCGGAGCGCCTCGAGGACCGGGCCCATCGGGCGGACCCGGGCACCGGGGTCGCCGTCGAACTCCACGGGTCCGTCAGCGAGGACCGCCAGCGGCGGCAGGAAGCGCATGACGGTGCCGGCCAGGCCGACGTCGACGCGATGACCCCCCGTGAGCGCCTCCGGGGGCGTCACGAGCCAGTCGGCGGTGTCGCCGCCACCATCGGCGGCCACGTCGTCGATGCGGACCCCCAGCTCGCGCAGGGCCTGCGCCATGAGCAGGGTGTCGCGCGAGCGCAGGGGCCGACGCAGCCGCGACCGGTCGTTGGCCAGGGCGGCCAGCACGAGGAAGCGGTTGGTCAGCGACTTGCTGCCCGGCAGCGCGACGACGGCCGCGAGGGGGTCGGGCGCGACCGGTGCCGCCCAGGTGGCCGGGTGGCCGGCGTCACGGGTGGAACGGGGCGGATGGAGGGGGTCGTCGGTGTCAGCGGGCCCGCGGCGAGTCACCATCAGTCAGCGGAGCGCGTCCTGGACGCTGATCTGCGCCGACTGGGCGGCGATCTTCGCCTCGCGCTTCGCGGCGCGCTTGAGGTGGCGAGCCTCCCGACGGGTGGCGTCCTTGGCGTGACCAGCGCGCCAGGCCAGCCCGGGACGACCATCGGTGTCGACGGCGACCATCAGCACCCCGCCGATGATGGCGACGTTCTTGACGAACTGGGTGCGGTGCTGGGCCCGCTCCTTGGGGTCGGACTTCTCCCAGAAGCTGTGCCCGGCCACGGTGGTGGGTGCGAGCGACAGGGCGCCGAGCAGACCACCGAGCCGCGGCAGCCGACCCGTGGCCATGAGGGCCCCGGCCACGACCATGGTCGCGCCATTGGCCCGCACGAGCATCTCCTTGTCGTCGGGCAGCCCCAGCGCGGGAATGGCCTTGTCGAGCAGGGGAGAGGCTGCGCCGACCTTGGCGCCGGGGTGGCGCAGCTGGTCGATGCCCCCCATGACGAAGATGGAGGCGAGCATGGGGCGGGCGATCCGGCGGACGATCGACATGATCGGGTGTGTCTCCTTGCTGGGCCCGTTGGCCCGGTGGGGTCAACCCCCACCGTAGTTGGTTGTCGTGGGGGCAGCGGGCCGCGTGGCACCGCTGAGTCACCCCGGGGCGCCGTACGACGTCTCGGGGGCCAGCGGCGGCCCATGGCTCGTCCTACCCACCTAGAGTGAAGGTCATGTGTGGGCGGTATGCCGCGAGCAAGGACACGGCCGAGCTGGTCGAGCAGCTCGACATCGAGCTCGATGCGACGGGGGAGCCGGCGCGCAGCCTGCTGGTGAACCCCCAGAGCCCCCCGGCAGGAACCCCGGACTGGAACATGGCCCCGACGAAGCAGGCCCCGGTCGTGCTCACCCGCCCGCCCCGTGGCGCCTCGGGGCAGGTCGGCGCCGACGAGACCTCGGGGCCCGTGCGCCAGCTGCGGCTGCTGACCTGGGGTCTCGTGCCCAGCTGGGCCAAGGACGCCAGGACGGGAATCCGGATGATCAACGCGCGAGCCGAGAGCGTGCTCGACAAGCCCGGCTTCAGGCGGGCCGCGGTCTCGCGGCGGTGCCTCGTCCCGGCTCAGGGCTGGTACGAGTGGCAGGTCTCGCCGGTCGCCACCGACGCCAAGGGCAAACCGCGCAAGCAGCCCTTCTTCATGCACCGGGTCGACGGCGACGTCGTCACCTTCGCCGGCCTCTACGAGTTCTGGCGCGACCCGCAGGTGCCCTCCGACACCGACCCCGATGCGTGGCTCACGACCTTCACCATCATCACGACGCGGGCCGAGCCCGGTCTCGACCGCATCCACGACCGTCAGCCCCTCGTGCTCGACCGCGATGACTGGGAGGAGTGGCTCGACCCCGAGACGCGGGAGGAGGGCTCCGTACGCGCCATCCTGGGCCTCGAGCGGCCCGGGCGCTTCGACGCCTATCCGGTCTCGTCGGCCGTGAGCGCGACCCGCAACAACGGTGAGCAGCTGCTGCTGCCGCTCCCGCGCGAGGAGCTGCACGGCGCGGTCGACCCGGTGACGGGTGAGGTCGTCGGCGCATGAGCAGCGGTACGTCGCCCCGGGTCGTCGAGATCGCCACGCCTCGCGGACCAGCCCGCGTGCACGTCCTGCGGCCGCCCTCGGCCCACGGTGTCGCCGCCCTCGGGCACGGCGCAGGTGGCGGGCTGCGCTCGGTCGACCTCACGGCGGCCGTCGAGGCGCTCGACGCGGCCGGGTGGGCCACGGCGCTCGTCGAGCAACCCTGGCTCGTCGCGGGTCGACGGGTCGCCGGGCCCCCACCCAGCCTCGACGCCGCGTGGGTCCCCGTGGTGCAGGCGCTGCGGGCCCCGGGCGGGGCCCTCGAGGGCGTCGGCGGGCCACTCCTCGTCGCCGGTCGCAGCGCGGGGGCGCGGGTCGCCTGCCGCACCGCCGAGATCCTCGGTGCCGACGCCGTGCTCTGTCTGTCGTTCCCGCTGCACCCACCCGGACGCCCTGACCGCCTGCGCTCGGCCGAGCTGGCCCTCGTCCTCGAGGCGGGACGGCCCCTGCTCGTCGTCCAGGGTGAACGGGACCCCTTCGGCACGCCCGAGGAGGTGCACGCCTTCGTGCCGCCCGAGCAGGTCCGACCGGTCGCCGGGACCCACACCGTGGGCCGGGGTGCAGCCGGTGCGGTGCGCGAGGCGGTCGCCGCGTTCGCAGTGGTCGTGGGGGGACGGGGGGCGGCACCAGGTGGGTCTACGGGTGCGGCCGGGGACCCCTCCGCCTCCGACTAGGCTTCGCGCGATGAGCGACGACACCCGAGCGACCGCCGACGCCGTCGACCCGGTCGACCGGGGGGCCGGCATCGACCCGGTGGCCAGAGCCGACCGGGTTGCTGCCGTCGACCGGGGGGAGCCAGACGCTCCGGGCGCCCCGGCCGATGCAGCGACCGCTCCACGGAGGGGTCTCGTCCCGCTGCTGCGTCGCTTCGCGCCGGCGGTCGTCATGGTCGCTGTCGTGGCCTTCGGAGCCTTCCTCGTCGCTCGCAACTGGGCAGGACTGCGCGCCGCCGTCTCTGCCGTGGGCTGGCCCGTGATGCTGCTCTCGGCCGTCCTCGCGGTGCTCGGGACCGCCTCCGTCGAGCGGATCTGGGTGGAGCTGCTGCGGGCGTCGGGGGCGCACCTGCGCGAGCGCGCAGCAGCCACAGCGTTCTTCGTCAGCCAGATCGGCAAGTACCTCCCCGGCTCGCTGTGGCCCGTGGTGGCCCAGATGGAGTTCGGCCGTCGGTCGGGGATCGCCCGGCGGGTGATGTTCGGGGCCAACGTCATCATGCTGGCCGTGGTCGCCGCGACCGGCCTGCTCACCGGCGCCGTCCTGCTGCCCGGGGCCAGCACCGACGGGCTGCGCACCTACTGGTGGGTCTTCCTCTTCCTGCCGCCCCTGCTGGCGTCGCTCCACCCCCGGACCATCCCGTGGGTCCTCGACACGGTGCTCCGGCTCGTGCACCGGGAGCCGCTCGGGCAGCGGCTCGAGGGCGGTCGCACCGCTCGCGCGGTCGGGTGGGGCTTCGTCACCTGGGCGTTGCTCGGGACCCACCTGTGGGCGATGACCGCGGCCCTCGGCGGCGGCAGCCTGAGGGGTCTGCTGAGCGCCGTCGGGGGGATGGCGCTCGCCTTCGCGGCCGGTCTGCTCTTCCCGCTGGCCCCGGCGGGGGCGGGGGTGCGCGATGCCGTCCTCACCCTCACGCTGACCCCGACGATCGGGTCGACCCAGGCCCTGGCGGTGGCGCTGGCCAGCCGGGTGATCCTCGTCGTCGCCGACGTGCTGCTCGCCGCCCTGGGCGCCGCCCTCGGGCGGGTCAGGGAGCCGTCAGCAACGAGGTCTGGTCGGGGTAGGGCAGCGTCGGGGTGAGACCGCGGTAACGGTGCGCGACCATGCCGCTGCGCTCGATCGCGACACCGTAGCGCCGCCGCAGGCTGTTGTCGTAGACGATGATCCCGCCGCGGGCCAGCCGGCCGCGGCTCGCCTCCAGGCAGGCCTCACGGGCCCGGCCGTCGATGACGACGAGGTCGAACTCGCCGGCGACGTCGTCGATCGAGTGCACGTAGTCGTAGAAGTCGAGGCCCTCGTGGCCCTCCTTCTGCGAGCCGATGCGCGGCGACCCGGTGGTCGTGGGCTCGACGATCCGCAGGCTGACGTTGGCCTTGCTGGCCAGCTCCTTCGCCATCATCTCGCCGAAGCCGCGGTGGTGCTCGACCGAGTGCACCTCGTCGCAGCGCTTGGACAACCAGAAGGTGCTGGCGCCCGACCCGTACTCGTAGACGCGCACCGGGCCCTCGTGGGTGGCCAGCCACAGCTCCACGGCGTCGATGGCGCGGTAGGTCCACCACGGCACGTCGAGCTCGACGATGGCCAGCGAGTCGTGCACCCGGAAGAGGCTGTAGGCCCAGTGCCGCCCCGTCTTGCTGACCGGCGGTGGGGTGTCGCCGATGACGTGCGCCGCCGTGAGGGCCTTGCCCGCCCCCTGGAGTGCTGCCGCATAGGCGGTCTTGGCCTTGCCGAGTGCCTGACCTGCGAGCACGTTCTGACCTTTCGTGACGGTTGTCCGGGACGTCCTGGACCCCGTGAGGGGCCCGAGGGCTCGCAGAAGTCTTCCACACCGTGGGGAGGCCCGGACCCGCCCCGTGGCCGCCCTGCCACCGACCGGCGCGCGGCGATGGCGCAGCCGGCCCACCCCGGGGAATGGGGCCCTCGCGGCCGCTGTTGACGACCACGTCGCCTCGGTCCACTGGCGGCCCTCGTCCCTGCAGGAGGTCCCCCCGTGTTGATGCTCGCCGAACCCGCTGGAAGCGTGGGTCTGCGCTCCGTCGAACAAGCCGGGACCGACGGCCGCAGCCCGTCGCGTCTATGCTCGCAGGTGATGACCGACGACACCCAGACCGCCCTGAGCATCCTCGACGAGGTCGAGGACTCCGCCCTCGAGGCCCAGCGCGAGGCCGACCACACCGTCGACGTGGCGTCCGAGACCGAGAACGAACGCCGCTCGCGGTTCGAGCGCGAGGCCATGCCGCTCCTCGACCAGATGTACTCCGCGGCGATGCGCACGACGCGCAACCCCGCCGACGCCGACGACCTCGTGCAGGAGACCTACGCCAAGGCGTACGGCGCCTTCCACCAGTACCGACCGGGGACCAACCTCAAGGCGTGGATGTACCGCATCCTCACCAACACCTACATCAACACCTACCGCAAACGGCAGCGTGAGCCGCTGCAGTCCGACTCGTCCGACGTCGAGGACTACCAGCTGCACCGGGCAGAGTCCCACCAGTCGTCGGGCCTGCGGTCGGCAGAGGACGTCGCCCTGGAGCACCTGCCCGACAGCGACGTCAAACGCGCGCTGCTCGAGATCCCCGAAGAGTTCCGCCTCGCGGTCTACTTCGCTGATGTCGAGGGGTACGCCTACAAGGAGATCGCCGAGATCATGCAGACGCCGATCGGCACGGTGATGTCGCGTCTGCACCGCGGTCGCCGTCAGCTGCGCGAGCGGCTGAGCGGGTACGCAGTGGAGCGCGGCTTCCGACGACCGTCGGCCGAGACACCGACGGCCCCTGCGTCCCCAGTCTCTCCAGCGACGGCTGTCTCAGCGACGAGCGAAGGGGCCGGGGCATGACGCAGGCACACGACCATCGCGACCACGGCGCCAGCGGGCAGCTGGCTGCAGGTCCCGGCACGGACTGCTCCGAGGCCCTGCTGCGGGTCTACGAGTACCTCGACGGTGAGATGGGTGAGGGCGACGTCGCCAAGATCAAGACCCACCTCGACGAGTGCGCGGCCTGCCTGAAGCAGTACCACCTCGACGAGGCCCTGAAGGCCGTCATCAAGCGGTCGTGCTCGGGCGAGGCGGCGCCGGTCGAGCTGCGGGCCACCATCCTGCAGCGCATCACCACGATCCGCTACACCTCCTGGGAGTAGCCGGTCCGGGTCACCGCGGGCAGGAGCTGAGTGTCGGTCGCGGGGGCCGACGGCCGGTGGGCGGTATCGTGGGGCTCTGCGTGAGGCAGCACGCTGCGTGAGTGCTGAGTGAGTGCTGAGTGAGACCGTGAAAAGGGTGTGACCGTGAAGCTCGTCGTCCAAGTGCCGTGCCTGAACGAGGAGGAGACCCTCCCTCTGGTGCTGGAGTCGATCCCCCGACAGATCCCGGGGGTCGACGAGATCGTCGTCCTCGTCATCGACGACGGGTCGAGCGACCGCACGGTGGAGGTGGCCCGGGCCCACGGCGTGACCGAGTTCGTGCGCCACGCGCGCAACCGCGGCCTGGGGCGGTCGTTCCACGACGGGGTGCAGCGGGCTCTCGAGCTCGGGGCCGACATCGTGGTGAACACCGACGGTGACAACCAGTACCCCCAGGAGCGGATCACCGACCTCGTGCAGCCGATCCTCCGGGGAGAGGCCGAGATCGTCATCGCCGACCGGCAGGTGCATCTGGTCGAGCACTTCTCTCGCGGGAAGGTCGCGCTGCAGAAGCTGGGCAGCGGAGTGGTCAACCGCGCGGCCGGCACCGAGCTGCCCGATGCGGCGAGCGGGTTCCGGGCCTACTCGCGCGAGTCGCTCATGCTGCTCAACACGATCACGCGGTTCAGCTACTGCATGGAGACCATCATCCAGGCGGGCAACAAGAAGCTGCGCATCGTCAGCATCCCCGTCGTGACCAACCCCAAGACGCGTGAGTCCCGCCTCTTCAAGTCGACCAAGGAGCACGTGGCCAAGTCGGCGATGGCGATCGTGAGGGCGTACATCATGTACAAGCCCTACGCGATCTTCGGCGTGAGCGCCCTCGTGTTCGGCCTGCTGGGCGTGACCCCCTTCGTGCGGTACCTCTGGCTGCTGCGCACCGACTCGGGTGGCAACCACCTCCAGTCGCTCCTCCTCGGCGTCGCGCTGCTCATGATCAGCTTCATGTCCGTCATGCTCGGGGTGGTCTCCGACTTGATCCGCACCAACCGGATGCTGATCGAGGACACCCTCGAGCACACGAAGAAGATGCGCTTCGGCGACGGCCAGGGCGTCCTGGACCCCGCCCTCGACGTGGCCCGGCACGACGAGGCGGTGTCCGTCCTCACCCGGTGAGGGACTCGCGCCTGCAGACGTCCGTCGTGCGTTCTTCGCCACGACGACAAGACCCCCGGCCCTGTGGGCTCGGGGGTCAGTCGTGTCTGGGCTCAGGCGTTGGGCTTGCGTCCGTGGTTGGCGGCGTTGCCCTTGCGCGAGCGCCGCTTGCGAGCGCGCTTGCTCATCGGTGGCTCCCGTCGGTCGTGGTCGGAGGGGTGGGTCACGAGCGGTAGCCCGTCCTACCTCAGTCTCCCACACACCGCACAGGGGCCGGGACGCTCCGACCCGTCCTGACGCGCGGGGGCTCACCCTCGGGTCGACCCCCCGGCGGTGAGAACCCGAACCCTACTCCGTCAATGTGGGGCAAAAATCGTGTGACCGGTCTTGAAACCTTCAATTCTTGGCAAAGTTTGCCGACCAAGACTATGTACCCATCGTGCGAAACGTCGCGCTCTGCGAGATTGGGTAATGCAGCAGGTGGCCGCGGACGCGTGGCCCCTTCACCACCACGGCCCGGACGCTCCGGTGCCGCCCCGTCGCCGCGCCCCGAAACAGCGGCACTACGAGAGGTTCCTCCCATGAAGTCGTTCACCAAGCTCTTCGAGTCGATGCTCACCAAGCCGGCCATGCCCACCTGGGACGCCCCGCTCACCCCGATGCCCGCGCCGGCTCTGCGTCTCGCCCCGGTCGGACCGGAGTCGAT
>JBBRNQ010000002.1:0-99166 GCA_038230235.1 Actinomycetales bacterium | reverse complement strand
GGGCGGTTTCTGCCCCTGGGTCCGCCGGATCGCGGCCCGGCTCTACGTGAAGCGGTGGCGCAAGGGCTCCCGGCTCGAGGCCCAGATCGCCGCGACCCGGGCCCGGCTGGCGACCACGGTCGACGAGCTGGTGACCCGGACGCAGCCCAAGGCCCTGGCCCGCCGTCAGGGCGAGAACGCCCGGCTCGCGTTCATCGACGCCACCCACACCCAGGACGGCGGCCTGCGCGTCGAGCGGTTGGCGGCGGTCGGTGCGGCCATCGTCGCCCTGGTCGTGGCGCTCGGCCTGCTGCGGCGCCGCCGGAGCTGAGGGTCCTGCTGCGGCGGCGCCGCAGCAGCAGAGGGGTCAGGCGGCCTGTGCGTAGAGAGCGGTGCGGGCCTTGATGCGCAGCCAATCGCCGTCGCGGGCCGTGGCGTAGAGCACCACGTCCTCACCGCCGCGGTGCACCCGCACGTAGCCGTCCTCGTAGAGGTGGATCTCCCCGTCGGTGCCCGCGAGCTCGACGAGCCCCAGGGCGACGAGCACCAGGCCCGCCAGCGCGAAGAGGATCACCACGCCGTCGATGAGGGTGGAGTTCCACGTCAGGTTGGTCCAGGCGGCCGCGGCGACCGTGCTGAGGTCGAGTCCCCCGACGACCTTGCTCATGGCACCGGAGCGAGCCGCACGGAGTGGGCAGACGAAGCTGCCGAGCCCGGCATCGGCGGCGCGGGCGAGCTGGCGCGGTTCGGGGAACGAAGCCGACACGGTGTCCTCCGAGGTGGGGTGAGGGCGGGACGATGACTCCGCTAAGGGTGACATGTCCGTAATGCGAGGAACAAGGGCAATTTGGTCAAGGTTTGTCCAAGTCTGGTCAAGGGAGCGTCCGTGGTTCCCCTGCGCAACCACCGTCCCGGCGGGGGGTCGGGGAGGCACAACGACGAACGGCGGCCCCGTGAGGGACCGCCGTTCCGGACTGGTGCGCCGCCAGGGATTCGAACCCCGAACCCAGTGATTAAGAGTCACTTGCTCTGCCATTGAGCTAGCGGCGCAACGAGGGTCGAGGTTACACCAGCACGCCGACGGTCACGAAATCCATTCACCCGGGCCGTCGCTCGGCCCACCACCCTCTGCCCTCCGGCGCTGTTCGTGGGCGATGAGGATGCCGCCGCCGAAGAGCAGGAGCACTCCGACGAGGGTGCCGACGAGGCGCCACGGGTGGCCGATGGTCACGCCGGTCGGGTCGAGCGGCGGATGATCTCCGTGCTGGTTCACGACCTCGACGGGCGGCGCTGCCGTCACCTCGGCACCCCGCGAGGCGGAGGGAGCGGGAGACGGTGCGGCGCCGTACGGAGAGCCCTCGGGCGTCGTCGCCCCCGTGCCGGTCGAGGCGATGGTGACGACCAGGCCGAGGACGGCGACCCCGACGAGGGCAGCCGCCAGCACGAGCGCGACGGTGCGGTCGCGCCGCTCCTTCCCCAGGTACATGCGGTCATTGTCACCCACGGGCGTCGGTGATGGTGGGCCTGCCACCCAACTGCCCCTCACCCGGGCGCCGCGCGAGGCCCGGTGGGTCGGACGGGCAGGACCCTCGGCGCTAATTGGTCACGAGCACCCCTCGGGAGCAGGTAGCATTTCTGACGCTGCAAGGGCGACGTCCGAGGAGCCCCATGGTGGGTGTAGCTCAGCTGGTAGAGCACCGCGTTGTGGTCGCGGTGGTCGCGGGTTCAAGTCCCGTCACTCACCCCACCGATCGAGCCCTTGGTCTTCCTCGAGGAAGACCAGGGGCTCGATGCAGTTGCGGGTTCGACTCCGTAGCGGCTCGACCTGTGCCGGCTACGACGTACGGCGGCTCGACGCGGCCGGTCTCGACGCCGCCGGCCTCAGGCCGCCTGCGTGTCGTCGTCCGGCCAGCCGGGGGTCGTCACGAGGCCGCCGTCGACCCCGTCGAGTCGGGCCGGGATCCCGTGGGCTTCCAGCCAGGCGGGCGCCGCCTCGCCGAGCACGATGGCGGCGGTGCTGGCGGCGTTGGCCTCCAGGCACGACGAGGCGGCGCAGGTGACCTGGGCCCACGTGGTCGGCGCGGTGGTGCCGGTGCGGGGGTCGACGACGTGGTGGTGCTCCACACCGTCGACCTCCCAGGTGCGCAGCCGGGTCGACGAGGTGGCCAGCCCCTGGCCTGTGGTCACGACGGCCTGCCGCACCGCTCCCTCGGCATCCTGCACCCCGACCTCCCAGCCCCCTTCGGGCAGCTCGCCCGAGACGGCGATGTCTCCGCCGAGGTTGACCAGGAAACCACCTGGCAGCTGCTCGGCGAGCGTGGCCGCGAGCAGGTCGGCGGCGTGCGCCTTGGCCGTGGCACCGAGGTCGATGAGGGTGCCGGTCGGCACGGTGACCAGACCGGCCGCCTCGTCGAGCACGACGTCTCGCCAGGTCGACCCGGGGCCCGAGGGCACCAGTGCGGACGGGGAGGCGACGACGACCTCCGGCAGGTCGGCGGCGTGGCGGGTCGCGCGGGTCGAGACGACCGTGGTGGCACCACCGTCGGAGCGGGCTGGGCCGGCGACGGCGACCGAGCGGCGCCGTACGACGTCGAGGTCGGCGTCGTACCCGGTCGCGACGAGCGCGGCGCCCACGGTGGGGTCCACCAGCCCGTCCGTGAGCCGGGCCGCGTGGAGGGCGGCAGCCAGGCAGGACACCAGCAGGGGGGAGACGGCGAGGGTCACCGTGCTGGCGCCGGGGGCGGGGACGGAGGCGGCGACCCGGCGCACCTCGGAGTCGGCACGGAAACGGGACGCGGCCAGGTCGAGGTCGGCGACCGCCCGCTCGGCGAGCTCAGCGGCCGCCGCGAGCGCGGTGGGATCGGTGACGAGGATGCGGTGGTGGCAGCCGATGGCGTCGAACGCATGGGTGGCCACGGGGGCGGCGTCCGCGGGCTCGGGCTCAGTCTTCGTGTCGGCTGCCTGACCGGCGCTCATGTCGGGCGCCGTCCGGCCAACAGGGCCCTCGCAGGGCACAGCTTGACGGCGGCAGCGACGAGCTCGGGGTCCGGGCGACCGTCCCGCACGATGGGGTAGCCCCACTCGTCGAGCGAGACCTGGTCGGGCAGCACCGCGGCGCACACACCGTGACCGGTGCAGGCGACCCGGTCGATGACGACGGCGGGCGCCGGGCGGCGGGCGGTGGGCCTGGTCATGACGACCTCCTCCGGGAGCCGGGAGCCAGATGGCCGCAGGTGCCGCGACGGTGCAGGTCGACCTCGGGGGCGAAAGCCCGTAGGGCACTGGCGGCGTACGACGCGACACCGTCGGGGAAGCGGCAGGCCCCCCGGCCGGGCAGCAGCCCGAGCCGGCCCCTCAGCCGGGACATGACCTCGTGTCCGGCGCGGCCCTCGGCGAGCAGCGCCATGTCGTTCGCGACGGCGGGCAGCCCGAACATGCAGGGTCCGCACTGCCCGGCCGACTCACCGGCCGCCCAGCTGAGCGTGTCGGCGACGTGGTCGAGGGGGCAGCGGTCGGCGCCCAGGACGTGGACGACCCCGGCTCCGGGACCGATGTGGAAACCGGAGAGGCCGTCGCGCGACCAGATGGCGCGGTCGGCCTCCTGCGGGGTCAGCCACCCTCCACTCAGGCCGCCGATGCCGACGCCCAGCATGCGCCCCGTGGTGCCTCCGGCTGCCGCGACGAGGTCGCGCACCGGCACCCCGGCAGCGGTCTCGAGGACACCCGGCGACGTCACGGCTCCGCCGATGGCGACGAGGCGCGGGCCCGGCTCGGCGGCGGTGCCGTGGCTGCGGAACCAGGCCGGTCCCTGCTCGACGACCTGGGCGATGCGCCATACGGTCTCGGCGTTGAGCACGAGGGTGGGGCGCATCCGCTTGCCGCGGCCGTCGACCCCCCCGATGGAGACGGGGACGTGCTTCGTCAGGGGGCGGGCCAGCCCTCCGTGGGCGAGGGACACCAGCGCGCTCTCCTCCGACGAGACGTAGCGGTGGGGGACCGGCAGCACGTCGAGGCGGGCGGCGACCAGCGTCGCGTGGGTGCCGCTGTCGCGGTGGGCGGCCCAGCGCACCGAACGCGCGCCCAGCAGGGCGGCTCCGCGCTCGACCTCGCCGAGACGGTTGGCGACGATCCAGGCGTCCTTCACCGCCCCGATCTCGCCGTCGCAGGCGTTGACGATGAGGTCGAAGGAGTGGGTCAGCGTCGAGCGCAGCTTGGTCGCGGTGCTGAAGGCGGCGCCGCCGCGGCCGGTGAGGCCGGCAGCCTCCAGCCGGTCGGCGAGCTGGGCCCCCTGGGGAGCGGTGCGCATGGCCTTCGGGCCTCCGGTCGTGATGGTCATGACCACTCCTGTGCCAGGACGGCCGTACGGCGGGTGTGGTCGGGTGAGGTGGCCAGCAGTCGCCAGCCCAGCGCGGCCAGGCCCACGGCCCCCGAGGCCATGGTGATTCCCCGCAGGAGGGGCTGGTCGCTGGTGCCGAGAGCAAGGCCGTGCACCAGGGCCATCGGCCAGAAGGCGAAGGCCAGCAGGTGGACAGCCTTCCAGATCCGCTCGGGCATCCGGTGGCGCAGGAGCGAGGTGATGACGAGGGTGGCGACGATGTCGACGCCGAGGGTCCCGAGGCCGACCCAGGCCTGCTCGTAGCCGCTGGTGAAGGGCACGACGGCCGAGACCAGGTCGATCTGCACGTAGGTCTCGGCGATGGCGGTGCCGATGTGCAGGAGCAGGAACACGGTCGAGCCGAGGGCGAGCGAGCGGTGCAGCCCCATGACGACGGCCGACCGGATGCCGGCCGGTGGGCGGCGGGAGGCGGTGAGCATCCCGAGGACGAGCACGGCGGTGAGCAGGACGATGCTCGCCACCCCCGTGCCGCGCGAGACGTACCAGAGCAGCTCGTTCACGGTCGCGGCCTCAGGACCCGTTGGTCGTGGTGGCGACCGAGCCGGTCGAGCCCGCGCCGACCGAGGCGGTCGTGCCGAAGCCCGAGGTGGTGCCCGAGCTCGTCGTGCCCGAGGTGCCCGAGGACGTCGTACCCGAGGTGGTGCCGGACGCCACGGTCGAGCTCGCGGCCGTGCTCTGCTGGGCGAGGTGCACGCCGACGCCGCCGGTGACGAGCGCGGCGGCCATGAGGGCACCGGCGGTCAGGCGGCGGGTCGCACGCAGGGCGGGGTTCTGGCGAGGGTTCATCTGACATCTCCGGGTGGTGGTGGACGCGGTGGCGTCCGCGTCGTGGTGATGGAGATGACTGTGCCCGGTGCCTCTGTTGGGTCCCTGTGGGGTTCTTGTGACGCGTTCGTGAGGTCTTCAGAAGGTTCTAAGAACCGGAGGAGCCGCCGGTCGGGCCGCCCCTCAGTGGGCGGTCGTGGGCCGGTCGTGCTGCACGAGGTGCTTGGCGGCCAGGGCCCGGGCGGTCGCGGAGTCGGGCCCGGGCTGCGGCACGAAGACGGCTGCCCGGTAGTAGCGCAGCTCGGCGATGGACTCGCGGATGTCGGCGAGGGCCCGGTGGCCGCCCGACTTCTTGGGGGCGCTGAAGTAGGCCCGGGGGTACCACCGGCGGGACAGCTCCTTGATCGAGCTGACGTCGATGATGCGGTAGTGCAGGTGGCTCTCCAGCAGGGGCAGGTCGCGAGCGAGGAAGCCGCGGTCCGTGCCGACGGTGTTACCGGCCAGGGGGGCCTTGCGCGGCTCGGGGACCCACGTGGTGACGTAGTCCATCACCTGCTGCTGGGCGTCCTCCATCGTCGTGCCCCCGGCGAGCTCGTCGAGCAGGCCCGAGCCCGTGTGCATGTCACGCACGAAGTCGTCCATCTGCGCCAGCGCCTCCGGCGGTGGGGTGATGACGACGTCGACTCCGTCGCCGAGCTGGTTGAGCTCGAAGTCGGTCACGAGGGCTGCCACCTCGACCAGTGCGTCGTGCTCGAGCGAGAGACCGGTCATCTCACAGTCGATCCACACGATGCGGTCGGTGGTGGCTCGGTCTGGGGACTGGGTCACGCTTCCACCCTAGAGGGTGTCCTCGACTATCGTTCCGGCCATGTCCACAGGGGATCGGGTCTGGAACGACGCCGCCAACGTCACGTCCCGCCCGAGCCAGCGCCGGCTGCTGACGTACGGGCTGGTCGTCGTGGCGTTCCTGCTCGCCGGCCTGGTGCTCAGCGTCGAGCTCGGCGCGAGCCTCGGCCTGCGGACCACCGTGCTCGCGGCCGTCTTCGCCGCCCTGCCCCTGCTCGTCGTGATCCCGACCTACCTGTGGATCGACCGCTACGAGGCGGAGCCCACCCGCTACCTCGTCTTCGGCTTCCTCTGGGGGGCCCTGTGTGCGGCCGCGGGGGCGCTCCTGCTCAACACCGGGTTCACCCTCGTGCTGCTGCTCGTCGGGCAGGACCCGGACTCGGCTGACCTGCTGGGCGCGGTGGTCAGCGCCCCCGTCGTGGAAGAGGGCCTGAAGGGCCTCGGGATCCTGCTCATCGTGCTGCTCCGGCGCCACCACTTCGACGGCATCGTCGACGGCATCGTCTACGCCGGGCTCATCGGTGCCGGGTTCGCCTTCACCGAGAACATCCTCTACCTCGGCCGGATCTACACCGACTACGGCGGCCAGGGCCTGGGCTATCTCTTCTTCCTGCGGTGCGTCATGGGTCCCTTCGCCCACCCGCTGTTCACCTCGATGACCGGCATCGGGCTCGGCGTCGCCGTCTCGCTGGTGCGCACTCGGGGCGCCAGGGTCGCGGCGGGGGTGGCGGGCTACGTGGTGGCGATGCTCCTGCACGGCTTCTGGAACCTCAGCGCGTCGCTGGGCTCGCTCGTCGGCGTCTACGTCCTGGTGCAGGTGCCGATCTTCCTCGGCTACGTCGCGACCCTGGTCTGGGCGCGGCGTCGCGAGGCCCGCCAGATCCGGCTCTACCTCAGTCTCTACGCCGACGCCGGGTGGCTCAGCCACGCGGAGGTCGCGATGCTGGGCTCCCTCAGCGCCCGCCGCGAGGCCCGCGGCTGGGCCCGCCAGCACGGTGGGCGGGCCGCGCTCGCCTCGATGCGCGCCTTCCAGGACAGCGCCTCGGACCTCGCGCTCCTGCGCGCCCGGATGGCTCGGGGAGCGGCCGAGGCGCAGGCCGCAGCCCGGGAGCGCCAGCTGCTCGACGCCGTGGTGGCCCACCGCTCCGGCTTCCTCACCAGCGGCGTCTACGGCACCGGCTGACCGCGGCCCGACCCGCGGCCCGACCCGACGACCGCTCGTCTGCGGCCTCGGGGTCACCGCTCGCGGCACGCTGCCGGGCGTCGTACGGTGGGCCGGTGCCCCCGGCAGGACTCGAACCTGCAACCTGCGGATTAGAAGACCGCTGCACTATCCATTGTGCTACGAGGGCGTGTGGTCGACCGAGGCACCCTGGCGCCTGATGGTTCCTGGCCGCGACGACCGCAGTGTAGGGCCCGTGCGCCCCTGCGGGCTGCGACGAGCCGAACGGGTCCCATCGTCTCGTATGAGGCCCGTCACCTCCAAGGATCCGCAAGGATGCGGCGTCAGAGCCGCGCAGGTGGCACCATCACAGTGGTCAACCACCGCAGTGGGCACCAGACCACGTTGAACTGCTCCGTACGGTGCGTCGGTTGAGTCCAGCCTTGATGATTTGGGAGGATCTGGGGGTGATGGTCACACCGACCGCGACCCGTGACAGCGAAGCGCTGCTCAGCGCTGCGCGGATCCTGCGCGACCAGGTCGCCGCGGCCCGCTTCCCGGTCGACCTTCCGGAGGCCGCAGCGGCTGGCGTCGTGCGCGGAGAGCTGCTGCACCAGCTCGACGACTACGTGCTGCCCCGGCTCGGCTCCCTCGACGCCCCCCTGCTGGCCGTCGTCGGCGGGTCCACCGGCGCAGGCAAGTCCACCCTGGTCAACTCGGTGGTCGGTGCGACGGTGACGACTCCCGGTGTGCTGCGACCGACCACGCGCTCCGCGGTGCTGGTGCACCACCCCGACGACCTGGCCTGGTTCGCCGACAACCGGGTGCTCCCCGACCTGACCCGCATCGGTGGCGCAACGGCGGTCGAGGGACCTCGTACCGTGCGGCTCGTCGCCTCGGAGGCCATCCCCGCCGGGCTGGCGCTGCTCGACGCGCCCGACATCGACTCGGTGGTCAGCGACAACCGTCTGCTCGCCCGCCAGCTCCTGTCGGCAGCCGACCTGTGGCTCTTCGTCACGACCGCCGCCCGCTACGCCGATGCCGTGCCGTGGGACCTCCTGCGCCAGGCGCAGGATCGCGGCACCTCGGTCGCGGTCGTGCTCGACCGGGTGCCGCCCGCCTCGGTCGCCGACATCCGTGAGCACCTCACCGCGATGCTGCTCGAGCAGGGCCTCGCGAATACTCCCGTCTTCGCCGTGGCCGAGGGCGATCTCGACGACGAGGGTCGGCTACCGCGAAACCAGGTGGGCCGACTGCGCTCGTGGCTCGTCGCCCTCGCGAGCGACCAGCAGGCCCGCTCCGAGGTGGTGCGCCAGACCCTGAGGGGTGCGCTCGACTCCTTCGACCCGCGCGTCCAGGTGCTGGCCGCGGCCACCGAGACCCAGCACGAGGCGACCACGCGTCTGCGCCAGGCCACATCGACCGCCTTCGACGAGGGTCTGCGCACGGTCGTCGACGGCATGAGCGACGGCCGGCTCCTGCGCGGAGAGGTGCTGGCGCGCTGGCAGGAGTTCGTCGGCACGGGGGAGTTCTTCAAGCAGGTCGAGTCGACCGTGTCGCGCTGGCGCGACCGGCTGGTGGCGGCGGTGAGGGGGGAGACCACCCGCGCCGACGGCCTCGGCGAGGCGCTGCACAGCGGGATCTCACAGCTCGTGCGGGCCGAGGGCTCGGGGGCCGTCGCGACGACCGTCGCCCGCTGGCGGGGGCTCGCCGGGGGCACCGAGGCACTGCGCCACGACCCGGCCCTCCAACGCCTCTCCGAGGGTTTCCCGCAGCGGGTCGACTCCCTCGTGCACGACTGGCAGACCTCGGTGCTCGAGCTGGTGGCCACCGAAGGTCAGGACCGGCGCACCCGGGCGCGCGTCACGGCATACGGCGTCAACGCGGTGGGGACGGTCCTCACGCTGGTCACCCTGGCCTCGACGGCCGGTCTGCCGACGGGCGCCGAGGTCGGGATCGCCGGCGGCACCGCCGTGCTGGGGCAGAAGCTGCTCGAGGCGATCTTCGGCGACCAGGCCGTGCGGTCGCTGTCGGCGACCGCGCGGACCACGCTCCTGCAGCGGGTCGAGGCCCTGTACGACGACGAGGAGCGCCGCTTCACCGAGGCCGTCGCGGTCCTCGAGGTGTCCGACGACCAGGGTCGCGCCCTGGCCGCAGCGGCCGACGCCGTCAAGGCGGCCCGGTGAGCCCCCTCGTCATGGGGTCGCGCACCGTCTCGGGCCCGCCGGGCGCTGCTCTGCTCGACCGGGCCCGGGCGATCGACACGGCGCTCGAGCTCGGGGGCGAGCAGCTCGTGCCGGCGGACGTCGACGACGCCCGGGTCGTGGTGCAGCGGGTGCAGGAACGCATCACCCTCGGGGGTGACCACACCGTGGTGGTGCTGGCGGGGGCCACCGGCAGCGGCAAGTCGTCGCTCTTCAACGCCATCACCGGCGCCGAGCTCGCCGAGGTCGGTGTACGGCGCCCGACGACGTCGACCGCGACCTCGGCCGTGTGGGGGCCGAAGTCGGCCGATCCGCTGCTCGAGTGGCTCAAGGTCGACCGTCGGCACGACCTGCGCTTCCCGAGCCGCAACGACGGCGTCTTCGGCAGCCTCGACGGGCTGGTGCTGCTCGACCTTCCCGACATCGACTCGCGGGAGAGTCGGCACCGGGCCGAGGTCGACCGCGTGCTGCAGCTGTGCGACATCTTCGTGTGGGTCACCGACCCGCAGAAGTACGCCGACGCCGTGCTCCACGACGACTACCTCCACGAGCTCTCGGCGCACGAGGCCGCGACGGTCATCGTCCTCAACCAGGTCGACCGTCTCGAGCCACCGGAGGTGATCGCCTGCCGGGCCGACCTCCTGCGGCTGCTTCAGCACGACGGCCTGCCCAGCTCCAACGTCCTCACCACCTCCGCGCGCACGGGGCAAGGGGTGCCCGAGCTGCGGCAGCGGCTGGCCAACGCGGTCGCGGGCGAGTCGGCTTCACGGCACCGGCTGGGCACCGACCTCGACGAGACGTCGATGCGTCTGCGCCGCTCGGTGGCCGACACCGAGGTCGTGCTCGCCGAGGGCCCGGACAGCAGCCTGGTCCAGGCCCTGTCGCGGGCCGCCGCGGTGCCCGTGGTGCTCGAGGCCGTCCAGGCCGACTTCGAGCGAAACTCCCTGGCGCGCACCGGATGGCTCTTCACCCGATGGCGCCTGCGCCTGCGCCCGGGCCCCCTCGGCCGGTTGCGCCTGGACCCCGGTTCCTTCGTCCTCCCCGAGGTCGACAAGGCCGACGTGCGCGCCGTGCTCGGCCGCTCCTCGCTGCCGGCGCCGTCACCTGCAGCCCGGTCGGCGGTGCGCCTGGCGACCCGAGAGCTCACCGACCGGGCGTCCGTCGGCCTCCCCCTGCGCTGGGCCCGGGCGGTGGCCGAGCACTCCTCACCCGACCAGTCGCGCCTCGAGGAGCACCTCGACCGGGCCGTGACCCGCACCCCGCTCCGGGCCCCCGACCCCTTGTGGTGGCGAGTGACCGGCGTGCTCCAGTGGCTGCTGGGCGTGATGGCCGTGGTGGGTGGGCTCTGGCTCGTCGCCCTCTTCGTCGTCGCGTGGTTCCGCCTGCCGCAGCTGCCGTCGGTGGCGCTCTGGGGGGTGCCCGTGGCCGTGCCGATGCTCGTTCTCTCGTTGTTGCTCGGGCTGGGGTTGGCGGCGGTCGCGAAGGTGCTCACCGCCCGGGGAGCCGTACGGCGCCGTGAGCTCGTCGCCGAGCGGCTGGAGACCGCGATCTCGACCGTCGCGGAGGAGCAGCTCGTGGCGCCGACGAGGGCTGTGCTGGTGCGTCACGCTGCCACTCGCGAGGCCCTCGACCGGGGGACCAGGAGCTGAGGGCCACCCGCCCTCGGTTCCGTCGTCCACACCCTGTGGCCCCGGGGTGCTCGTCCACAGCCGCGGGTGCGTTCCCTTCCGGATGGGGCAGCTGACGTCGACGCTGGGTAGCACCCAGCCCCGCCACCCCGGCGCGGGCGACTCGCACCAGGAGAGCTGACTCGCCATGAACGAGAGCTTCGTGACCGTCTGCGGCAACGTGGTCGCCGACCCGCAGGGCCGGTCGACCAAGACCGGCAAACCCTTTGCATCCTTCCGGGTCGCCTCGACGACCCGCCGGTGGGACGCCGATGCGCGCGGGTTCGTCGACGGCAGCACCAACTTCGTCAACGTCGTCGGGTTCAACGCCCTCGGCGCCAACGTGATGAGCAGCCTCAAGCGGGGTGACCCCGTCATCGTCTACGGCCGGCTGCGGGTCAACCAGTACCTGGCGGCCGACGGCAAGCACATGACCTCGGTCGAGCTCGACGCCCACGGGGTGGGCCACGACCTCACCCGGGGTAGCAGCGTCTTCACCCGCGCCTCCCGGCCGCAGTTCGAGCCGAACGACCGCCTGGCCGACTCGCACATCCTGGCCAGCTTCGATGAGGTCGAGGCCGTCGACGAGCTGGTGGGCGACCCGGCGGGAGACCACGAGGACACGCCCCTCGCCTCGTCGCAGGACCCGGGCTCGGCCCTGCGTGAAGAGGACGCCGACACCGACCCGTTCGTCGTCACCACCCACTGAGGTCCGCAGAGGCCACAGAGGCTACTGAGGCCACTGACCGGCGGGCTGGCGTCCGGCCGGAGTCCGGCCGACATCGGCCGGCGTCCGGCTGGCTGGCGTCAGCGTGGGTCGCGCCGGCATCGTGGGGACCGACGACGACCCGTCGATTGGGTCGCCGTCGGGCCGCGCGGATAGCCTTGCCGCCATGCCCGAGTTCATCTACGTCATGACCAAGGCGCGCAAGGCGCACAATGAGAAGGTCATCCTCGACGACGTGACGATGTCGTTCTACCCCGGCGCCAAGATCGGTGTCGTGGGTCCCAACGGCGCGGGCAAGTCAACGATCCTCAAAATCATGGCCGGGCTCGACCAGCCCTCCAACGGTGAGGCCCGCATCGCGCCCGGTGCCAGCGTCGGCATCCTCCTGCAGGAGCCCCCGCTGAACGAGGAGAAGACCGTCCTCGGCAACGTCGAGGAGGGGGCCGGCGAGATCAAGGCCAAGCTCGACCGCTACAACCAGATCTCGGTGGAGATGGGGGAGCCCGACGCCGACTACGACGCGTTGCTCGCCGAGATGGGCACGCTCCAGGAGGAGATCGACCACGCCGACGCGTGGGACCTCGACACCCAGCTGGAGCAGGCGATGGACGCGCTGCGCTGCCCGCCGCCCGACGCCGACGTCACCGTCCTGTCCGGGGGGGAGCGTCGCCGGGTCGCGCTGTGCAAGCTCCTGCTGCAGAAGCCTGACCTCCTGTTGCTCGACGAGCCCACCAACCACCTGGACGCCGAGTCGGTCCAGTGGCTGGAGCAGCACCTCGCGGGCTATGCCGGCGCAGTGCTGGCCGTCACCCACGACCGGTACTTCCTCGACAACGTCGCCCAGTGGATCGCCGAGGTCGACCGGGGTCGGCTCTACCCCTACGAGGGCAACTACTCGACCTACCTCGAGAAGAAGTCCGAGCGGCTGCAGGTGCAGGGCAAGAAGGACCAGAAGCTGCAGAAGCGGCTCAAGGCCGAGCTCGAGTGGGTTCGCTCCAACGCCAAGGGTCGTCAGACGAAGTCGAAGTCGCGTCTGGCCCGGTACGAGGAGATGGCGACCGAGGCCGAGCGCACGCGCAAGCTCGACTTCGAGGAGATCCAGATCCCCCCGGGCCCACGGCTGGGCTCGACCGTGATCGAGGTCAAGGACCTCAAGAAGGGCTTCGGTGACCGGGTCCTGATCGAAGGGCTCTCCTTCTCGCTGCCGCGCAACGGCATCGTCGGGGTCATCGGGCCCAATGGCGTCGGCAAGACCACCTTGTTCAAGACCATCGTCGGGCTCGAGGAGGCCGACAGCGGCAGCGTCAAGGTCGGCGAGACGGTGTCGATCTCCTACGTCGACCAGGGTCGGGAGGGGCTCGACCCCAAGAAGAACCTCTGGGAGACCGTCTCCGACGGCCTCGACTACATCAAGGTCGGGCACGTGGAGATCCCGTCGCGCGCCTACGTGTCGCAGTTCGGCTTCAAGGGTCCCGACCAGCAGAAGCCCACCGGTGTGCTGTCCGGCGGGGAGCGCAACCGGCTGAACCTCGCCCTCACCCTCAAGCAGGGTGGCAACCTGCTGCTGCTCGACGAGCCCACCAACGACCTCGACGTCGAGACCCTCGGGTCGCTCGAGAACGCCCTGCTGGAGTTCCCCGGGTGCGCTGTGGTCATCAGCCACGACCGGTGGTTCCTCGACCGGGTGACGACCCACATCCTCGCGTGGGAGGGCACGGAGGAGAACCCGGGGGCGTGGTACTGGTTCGAGGGCAACTACGAGTCGTACGAGGCCAACAAGGTCGAGCGCCTCGGCCCCGACGCCTCCCGTCCCCATCGGATGACCCACCGCAAGCTCACCCGCGACTGACACAGCCACCGATCGGGCGTGACCGATCCCCCAGTGACGGGAAGCCTCCGGGCCGTCACACTGGGTCCATGGTCATCGGCCTGGTCGTCGCGGCCGCCCTCGTGGGTGCGCTCGGTCTCGCGCGCGCCCTCGTCGGCTGGCGTCGCCGTCGGTCGGCCGCCGGGGAGTCAGGGCACCCCTTCGGGACCATCCCGTTCCCTGACGCCGGCACGTTCCCCGTCGACGACGAGCTCGACGCGGCCTTCGACGCCGTGCTGGCCGCCCACTCCCACGAGCTGGGTGACCTCCTCGAGATGAGGTTGCGCGGTCTCATCGCCCGGCAGGTCCCGGTGCGGGCCATCCGTCCTGCTCCCGGGACCCATACGGCACGGCTCTGTTTCGCTGACGGGACGGTCGTCCTCGCCCGCAGCGGGGGTGGTCGTGAGCTCTCGGCCATCGTGCTGGGGATGCAGAGCGGCTCGGTGGTGGTCTCGGGTTTCACCCGAGAGGACCCCCTGACCCGCCTCGATCTGCGGTCCCGGACGGGACGGCCGCTGGCGGTGCTGGCGATCGGCCTCGACCAGCCCGACTGACGCCCCTCTCCGAGCCTTGTCGACCTCACCAGCGCCCCGCCTCGTTCGCTGACCCTGATGGTGTCAGGTGAGCGTTCGGGCTCCGGTTTTCGCGAGAACTCGCTGGTCCGGAGGGAGGTCGCGCAGAGACCAGTCGCAGACCGAGGGCAGCGTAGGTGTCGCCGATCTGGGCGGGCGACCGGTTGATCGTGGGGGAGTACCACCGGGCCACGTCGATGCACAGGGACATCAGGGCCAAGGTGGTGTCGCGCACGTCGTCGACGACCATGGTCCCCTCGTGCAGCCCCTCCTGCAGGACCCCCCGCACAGTCGAGTCGATCTGCTTGCGCAGCCCCAGCACGTCGTCGCGGTGGGCGGGTGTGAGGTGGGGGAACTCGTACTGCACCACGCTCGCCACCTCGTGGTGCTCGGCGTGCCACGTCGAGAACGAGCGCATCACGGCAGCCAGTCGGTCGGTGGCGTCTCCCTCGCAGGCGGCCGCGCGGGTCACGACCGCGAGGGCCTCGAGGTGGCCGCTGCGGCTGAGGGCGTGCAGCAGCTCCTCCTTCGAGGCGAAGTGCACGTAGACGCCCGCGGGGGAGAGCCCGGCCCGCGATGCGATGTCACGCGTCGTCGTCGCGTGAAAACCCTTGGCCGAGAACGCCCCGGCCGCCGCGTCCAGGAGACGGGTGATGGTGGGGGCCGTGGCGGTGACGGACCCACCGGCGGCGGGCGTGGGTGCGTCGGGTCCGTCGACCTGCGCGGCACTCGTCACGCTTGACAGCATGCCCCAGTGCTGACGTAGTAAGCAAGCGCTTACTTACCTGAGGGGGTCAGGTCCAGAGTGGGACGACGGTGGTCTGTGACTGCCGCCCGACGAGGCAGACCCACGAGAGGGGCCGCCACCGACACAGGGCGGCCGGACGACAACCGGTGCTCAGCCCTTCGGGCCACCGGCGACGTAGATGACCTGGCCGCTGACGAACCCGGCCTCGTCGCTGGTGAGGAACGAGACGGTCGCGGCGATGTCGTCGGGCTGACCGACGCGCTGCACCGGGATCTCCTTGGCGGAGAACGCGATGAAATCGTCGAACCCGACGCCGAGACGCTCGGCGGTGGCCTTGGTCATCTCGGTCTGGATGAACCCGGGGGCGATCGCGTTGGCGGTCACGCCGAACCGGCCGAGCTCGATGGCGAGGGTCTTGGTGAAGCCCTGCATACCGGCCTTGGCGGCGGAGTAGTTGACCTGGCCGCGGTTGCCCAGCGCCGACGTCGACGAGAGGTTGACGATGCGGCCGAACTTCTCACTCGTCATGTGCGCCTGCACGGCCCTGGTCATGAGGAAGGCCCCGCGCAGGTGCACCCCCATCACGGAGTCCCAGTCCTCCTCGGTCATCTTGAAGATGAGGTTGTCGCGGGTGATGCCCGCGTTGTTGACCAGGATGGTGGGGGCGCCGAGCTCGGCTGCGACCCTGGCGACGGCCGCCTCGACCTGGTCGGCCTTGCTGACGTCGACACCCACCGCAAGGGCCTTGCCGCCGGCAGCGGTGATGGCGTCGACGGTCCCGGCGCACGCGGCCTCGTCCAGGTCGAGCACCCCGACGGCGTGCCCGTCGGCGGCCAGGCGCAGCGCCGTGGCGGCCCCGATGCCGCGAGCGGCTCCGGTGACGATGGCGGTACGGGGGGTGGTGGGCATGGGGTGCTCCTCGTCGAACAGGGGTTGGCGGTCAGGTCGCCGATGAACCGGCACTCCCCCGATCGTACTGAGCGCTTGCTTACCTTGCGCCCGCTGGGCCTGTTCCCAGCCTCACACCACCCCCACCTTCCGAACAAGGGAAACCCTTCATTCGGGTGCCGACGAGGCCTCGAAACGAAGGGTTTCCCGTGTTCGGAAGACACCGGGGGGCGGGGCCGGGGGGCGGGGGCGGGTGGGGTTAGGGGGTGGGGGGTTTGATGCGCATCATGCCCTCTTGGGCTACGGAGGCGACGAGGCGGCCGTCGGCGGTGAACATCCGCGCCTGGGCCAGGCCGCGGCCGCTCTGTGCGGACGGCGACTCCTCCGCGTACAGGATCCACTCGTCGGCTCGCGCGGACCGGTGGAACCACATCGCGTGGTCGAGGCTGGCTGGGCGGAGCCGGGGGTCGGACCACGCGAGGCCGTGGCGGCGCAGGATCGGCTCGAGGAGCGAGTAGTCGCTGGCGTAGGCGAGGACGGCGGCGTGCAGCAGCGGGTCGTCGGGCAGTTGCCCGATCGCCCGCATCCAGACCCTCTGGTGGGCGGTGATCTCCTCGCCCGGGTCGACGAAGAGGTTGCCCTCGACGTGACGCAGGTCGATCGGGCGGGCCTGGGCGAAGCGCACGGTGCGCGGGTCGTCGGTGCTCGCGGCCAGCTCGACCAGGCTCGGCAGGCTCTCGGGGTCGGGCGCGGCCGGCATCGGGTCCTGGTGGTCGAGTCCGTCGGAGGCCTCCTGGAACGAGGCGATCATCGACAGGATCGGCTGGCCGTACTGGATCGCGTGCACGCGGCGGGTAGAGAAGGACCGCCCGTCGCGCACGTTCTCGACCGCGAAGCGGATGGGGTGGCTGTCGTCGCCGGGGCGCACGAAGTAGCCGTGCAGCGAGTGGATGGGGCGCGGGTTGCCACCGAGCGCCTCGACCGTGCGACCCGCGGCGATCACCGACTGCGCGAGCACCTGCCCTCCGAAGACCCGCCCGTGCAGCTGCTTCTGGCTGCGGCCGACGAAGACCGCCGCCGAGGAGTGCCCGAGATCGCTCTCGGGGTCACCTTGCGCGCCCTCGACCGTGAAGTGCGCCTCGCCGAGCGGCTGCAGGTCGAGCACCTCGAGCAGGTCGGCGACCGCGCCCTTGGGGTCGGACCCCTCGGAGGCGGGTGGGGACAGGGGGGAGATGGAGTCCTCGGGCGTCACCTTCTTGACCCTACCGAGTGCGTGGACACCGAGTGCGTGGATGCCGAGTGCGTGGACACCGGGTGCGTGGACACCGGATGCGTGGACACCGGATGCGTGGACACCGGGTAAGTGGACGGTGCCGGGGTCGCGCTCGCCGAGTGCTCGGTCCTCGCGGGTGCTCGCCCGCGGTCTCAGCGTCGGGGCGTCGGGGCGACGGGGCCGTGCTCAGGCGATCAGGGGCGGCGGGCGGTGGGTCGGTGCGTCCTGGGCGTCGTCCCACGCCCGGGCGATGCGCCCCACGGCGGCGACGAGCACGTCGGCCGGCTGGGCCATGGGCAGCCGGACGAAGGACTCGAGCCCTCCGTCCACACCGAAGCTGCCACCGGGGGCGAGCCGCACGCCGTGCCGCAGCCCTGCCTCCACGAGGGCCGAGGAGCGGGGCGCGGGGAGTTCGCACCACAGGCACAGGCCTCCCGCGGGCACGGTGAAGCGCCACTGCGGCAGCAGGGTGCGCAGTGCGCCCACGAGCGCGTCGCGCGAGGTCCGCAGCTGTCGACGACGGTGCTCGATCACCGTGTGCCGCCGTCGAAGGAGGGTGGCCAGGGCAAGCTGCTCGACCAGCGGAACCCCCGGGTCGAGGCTGAGCCGCGCCTGCTGCAGGCGGGCCACGTCGGAGACCGACGCGCGCAGCCAGCCCACCCGCAGCCCTCCCCAGAAGACCTTGCTCGCGGTGCCGATCGTGATCGCGTGGTCGTCGAAGGCGGCGAGCGGCCGGGGCATGGCCCCGTCGGGCACGTCGATGACCAGCTCGGCCGGTGCCTCGTCGACGATGGCCACGGACCGCTGCCGCCGCAGCACCGAGGCCACCCGCTCGCGCGTCTGCTCGTCGACGAGGGTGCCGGTGGGGTTGTGGAAGTCGGGCACGAGGTAGGCCAGCCGGGCCGCACTCTGGCGCAGGGTCACCTCGAGCCCCTCGGCGTCGAGGCCACCCCGGTCGAGGGCGAGCCCCACGGGCCGCAGCCCCGACCGCCGGACCGCGGCCATGGCGTTGGGGTAGGTGGGTGACTCCAGGAGCACCCGGTCACCGGGTCGGCCGAGGGCCCGCAGCACGACGCTGAGGCCGGCGAGCGCGCCCGTCGTGAGGATGACCTGGTCGGGGGTGGTCGGCAGACCCCGCTCGGCGTAGCGCTGGGCGACGAGCTCGCGCACCTCCAGCAGGCCGTAGGGGTGGTGGCCCGAGCCCCCGAGGTGGTGGGGGAGGGCGGCGAGCGCCTCCTCGTAGGCCTCGGTCATGCCGTCAGGGGCGCTGGGTGCGGCCAGCGTGAGGTCGATGACGTCGTCGTCGAGGCCGTCGAGCGGCACCAACGGGCCGCCGGGCACGGGTCCGCTGGGCAGGGTGACGACGCTGCCCGACCCTCGTCGGGACACGAGGTAGCCACGCTCGCGCAGCACGGTGTAGGCACTCGAGACCGTGGTGCGGCTCAGGCCCAGCGCCGCGGTCAGGTCACGCTCGCTCGGCAGCCGGGCGCCGGCCAGGATGCGGCCGTCGGCGACGAGGCGTCGTACGCCCTCTGCCAGCTGTCGGTATGCCGCCTGCTCGCCGCCCACGGGCGCGCCACCGCCCGCTGCGATCAGGTCGGCCAGCCGGTGGGCCGAGATCGTGGAGGTCATGGGGCCACTTAACCACAAGTGGCTATTTGTTTACGGGCCACTTATGAGCGAAAGTTGGGGAATGGTCCTCACGCACGTCGCCCTCGCCGTCCTCTCCCCTCGCCAGCAGCTGCGCGCCGGGCGACTCGGCCGCCGGCTGCCCCAACTGGCGGTGGGGCTGTCGCTCTACGGGTTCTCGATGGCCATGATGGTGCGAGCCGACCTCGGCCTGGCCCCGTGGGACGTGCTGCACGTCGGGCTGGAGTCGCACGTGGCGCTGACCTTCGGTCAGGTGACGATGGTGGTGGGGGCCGTCGTCCTCGCCCTCTGGTGGCCCCTGCGCCAGTGGCCGGGGCTGGGCACGGTCGCCAACGTCGTCGTCATCGGCCTGGTCAGCGACCTGGGGCTGGCCGTCCTGCCGGCTCCGGGCGCCCTGGCCGAGCGGGTTGCCCTGGTGCTCGCAGGCATCGTCCTCAACGGCATCGCCGGTGGTCTCTACATCGGCAGCCAGCTCGGCGCCGGCCCGCGGGATGGGCTGATGACGGGGCTGGCCCGGCGCACCGGGTGGAGCCTGCGCCTGGTGCGTACCGGTCTCGAGCTGACCGTGCTCGTGGTCGGCTGGCTCCTCGGCGGAGGCGTCGGGCTGGGGACGGTGGCCTATGCCCTGCTCATCGGCCCCATCGTGCACGTCGTGCTGCCCCGGGTGACGGTCGCGCTGTCCCCGGCCCCCAGCTCGGGGCGCCACCGCGCCGAGGCAGCATCGGGGATGGCGGCAGCCTCCGCCGCCCCGGCAACCTCCGACGACTGACGACCTGACGACTGGCGATTGGCGGCGACTGGCGACTGGCGACCGACGCCCGAACGCCCGACGTCGTCGGCGGCCGGCTGGCCGCGTGTCGAACCGACGCGGCCCCTTCCACGTCTCCCCTGGTGTGTGGGGTGGCGTCAGGCGACATCTCGGTTCCCGGGCTCCCCTCCGGGGGTGCGGGCCCGCCTGCGGTGACTCAGCCGGCGGACGCGAGCGCGAAGGGGAGGACGGCTGACGCCCCGGCCTGACGCAGCGCCCTCCCCGCGACGGTCATCGTCCAGCGGGAGTCGACGAGGTCGTCCACGAGCAGGACTGGGCCCGGTGTCGCCGCGACCGCGCGGGCGAGCTCGGGGGAGACCACCAGCCGCTCCCACACCCCGGCCAGGCGGAAGGCGCTGTTACCACCGGCTCCGCCGGTGGGGCCGCCGTGAGCGAGGGTGAGCTCGCCGAGGTAGTCGAGCCGACCGAGACGGGCCAGGTCCTGCGCCACGGAGACCGCCAGCCGGGGGCGCGCCCGGGACGGCACGACGACGACGGCCGACGGCCTCGTCGTCCAGCCCCAGTCGCGCAGCACCCCGACACACGCCTGGACCAGGGCCGGGTCGGCCTCGATGTCGGAGGTCGGGCGCGGCACCGGGTCGAGGACCGGGAGAGGTGGCGGCCCCGACGGCTCGACCCAGGGGTCACCGCCCGGACCGCCGCCTGCCCCGTGCTCGTCCATCGGGTCGGGCGGCAGCTCCCACGGGTCGGCGGGTGGCTCTCCCCACGGGTCGGGACCGGTCGGGGTGGGAACCGGCCGGGCGGCATACAGCAGGTCGCGCAGGCGCTGGCCCCAGCCGAGGTCGGTGAGCCGGGCGAGGACCCGCCCGGGCTCGAGGCCCTCGCCGGGGGCGATCTTGCCCGAGACGGGCACGCCGAGGCGGGACATGCCGGTCGGCCACTGGGCTCGGGCGTCGAGCGGCACGCCCACCTTGAGCAGGCGCTCGCGGGCAGCCCCGATGGCGGCCTCCGGGATGGTCGTGTCGACCCAGGGACCGGCGCAGCGGTCGCAGCGCCCGCAGGGGGAGGCCGTGTCGTCGTCGAGCGCCCGCTGCAGGAACGCCATCCGGCACCCGTCGCCGCGCTCGTAGTCGATCATCAGCCGCTGCTCGCGCTCGCGCGACTGCGCCACCCGTGCGTACCGTTCGGCGTCGTAGGTCCACTCCTGCCCGGTGGCGACCCAGCCACCGGTCACGCGGTCGACGGCGCCGTCGACGTCGAGCACCTTCAGGAGCAGCTCCAGCCGGGTGCGTCGCACGTCGACGGCCGTCTCGAGAGCCGCGGTCGACATCGCCTTCGGTGCTCTGGCCAACGCGCGCAGCACGGCGTCGGCCTGCTCCTGGCGCGGCATCGACGCGGAGGCGAAGTACCGCCAGATGTCGTGGTCCTCGGGGCCCGGGAGCAGCAGCACGTCGGCGTGGTCGGTGGCGCGGCCGGCGCGACCGACCTGCTGGTAGTAGGCGACGGGGGAGGACGGTGCCCCGAGGTGCAGCACGAAGCCGAGGTCGGGCTTGTCGAAGCCCATGCCCAGCGCACTGGTCGCCACGAGGGCCTTGACCCGGTTGTCGTGCAGCGCGCCCTCGAGCTCTTCGCGCTCGCCGGGGTCGGTGCGGCCCGTGTAGGACCGCACCTCGTGACCGGCCGCGCGCAGGGTGGCAGCGACGTCGTCGGCGGCCGAGACGGTGAGGGTGTAGACGATCCCGCTGCCGGGCAGGTCGGCGAGGTGGGCGACCAGCCAGGCGATCCGCTGCTCCGGGGCGGCCAGCGGCAGCACCCCGAGACGCAGCGAGTCGCGGGCCAACGGCCCGCGCAGGGTGAGCACCTCGTGCCCCCCGGCGCCGAGCTGCTCGGCGACGTCGGTGACCACCCGCGCGTTGGCCGTCGCCGTCGTCGCGAGCACCGGGGTGTCGCTCGGCAGGGTCTGGAGCAGGTCGCGGATGCGCCGGTAGTCGGGCCGGAAGTCGTGGCCCCAGTCGCTCACGCAGTGGGCCTCGTCGACGACGAGCAGGCCGCAGCGACGGGCCAGGTCGGGCAGCTGCTCGTCGCGGAAGCGGGGGTTGTTGAGCCGCTCGGGGCTCACCAGGAGGACGTCGACCTCGTCGGCGGCCAGGGCGGCCGCCACGTCTCCCCAGTCCTGGGCGTTGGAGGAGTTCATCGTCACCGCGCGGATGCCGGCTCGGGCTGCGGCAGCCACCTGGTCGCGCATGAGGGCCAGCAGGGGCGAGATGATGATGCTCGGGCCGGCTCCCTGCGCCCGGCGCAGCGCGGTGGACACGAAGTAGACGGCCGACTTGCCCCACCCGGTGCGCTGCACGACGAGCACCCGCTGGCGAGCGCCGACGAGGGTCTCGATCGCCTCGAGCTGCCCGTCGCGGAAGTCGACGTCGTCGCGCCCGACGAGCCGGCGGAGCGCGACGCGCGCGTCGTCGGCGAGGGAGGCCGAGCCGGCGGCGCCGGGGAGCGAGGCAGTGGGGGAGGACGTCATACGACCACCGTATGCCGCCCCGGTGACACGGCCTCGGTGTCATCCACAGCCATCCACAGCCATCCACGGCCATCCACAGCCCAGGGGAACAGGTCGCCGACCGTCCGCAACCCCACCTAGGCTCTCGTCATGGCCATCGCGCGCAGACCCACGACCGTCCTCGACTGCCCCGACCCGCTCGCCCTCGCCACCTTCTACGGTGCGGTGCTCGACTGGGAGGTGAAGGACGACGGTGACTGGGCGGAGGCGTGGAGCGAGGAGTGGCCGCCGCTGCAGTTCCAGAAGGTCGCGGACTACCGGCCGCCGACATGGCCGAGCCAGGACGTCCCCCAGCAGCACCACATCGACGTCGTCGTCGACGACCTCGACGAGGCGCAGGCGGCGGTCGTCGCCCTCGGGGCCACGAAGACCGAGCACCAGCCCGGCACGACGTTCAGGGTCTTCCTCGACCCCGCGGGCCACCCGTTCTGCCTCTGCCTGGGGTGAGCCGGCCAGCAAGGGGCGCTGGGGTCGGCGCGCGCTGACGGGGCGAGCCGGCCGGGACCACCCCCGGTCGTCCAGTCACCCCGTCGTCCCGTCGTCCCGCCAGCCCGCGGGCTGGGAGGATGCAGACGTGACCGCCTCCCAGCCGCCCTCCACCCCCGACGCCGAGCGGATCCCGCTCCCTGCCGGCTACACCGTCGACGTCCCCCTGCGGTGGTCCGACATGGACGCCTACGGCCACGTCAACAACGTGCAGTTCCTGCGGCTGCTCGAGGACGCCCGCGTCATCGGCTTCGAGCAGTGGTTCGGCCGCGGACGCAGCCTGCTCGACCACGGCGTGCTCGTCACCCGACACGAGATCGAGTACCTCGCGCCGCTGGCGTTCCGGCACGCCCCGGTCGCCGTCGACATGTGGTGCACCAAGGTCGGGGCCGCCTCCTTCGACCTCGCCTACACCCTGCGCGACCCCGAGGAGGTGGGCGACGTGACCTACGCCCGTGCCGCCACCGGCGTCGTGACCTACGCGTTCGACCGTGCCGCACCGCGTCGTCTCGACCCTGAGGAGCGCGCGGTGCTCGAGGCCAATCTCGGTCCGGTGCAAGGCTTTCGCTGGCGCAGCCGATGAGTGCGCCTACCCTGCGCTTCGACGACGAGCAGGGGTATGCCGACTTCGCCACCTTCGTCGCCCGGGCCCGCGCGCTCGACCCCGACGGGGCGATGCGCCTGCAAGCCGTGGGTGTCACCCTCGCCGCCCACGTGCAGGCGCTCCCCGGCCGCGGACTGCTCGCCGAGGGCGGTGTCACCGCCCTGCGCGCCTGCGCGCTCGCCGCGCCCCTGGACCTCGACGTGGTCGTGCCCCTCGCGGCGCTCACCGACCGGCTCGCCCGCCAGCCCACGGGCGTCGAGCTGCCCGTCCCACCCGTCGTCGTCTCCGCGCCGTGGACCTCGCTCGCGGGGCCTCGCTCCGGTTGGGAGCCGGTCGGTGCGGTCGCCGAGGACGACCTGCGCGCCGCCGCGCTCGCCGGGATCGAGGAGGTCGCGCTCGGCTCCCGCACCGAGAGCGGTGCGGCCGCCGGGGGTGCGCCCGCGCTCACCGCGCTCCGGTATGCCGTGTGGTCGCGTCTGACCTCCACCGATCCGCCCGTGCCGGCTGGGGCGGCCTTCGCCGCGCACGTGCTCGGCTTCCTGGCCCAGCCGGGCACGGGCAGCGCGGCCACGGTCTACCAGCAGGGACGCTGGGTGCGGGTGGCGGCTTCATACGGGCACGTGCTCAGGCGCTGAGCGCGTAGCAGCGGCCGAGGACGCTGACCGGGCCCGCGATGGCGGGCCGAGACCACCTGGGCCGCCTTGCTATCGGTCCCACTGGCCGCGGGTGACGAGCACCTGCGTGAGCACGTCGATGCGGTCGGTGATGAGGCCGTCGACGCCCAGGTCGAGCAGCCGCTCCATGTCGTGGGGGTCGTCCACCGTCCACACGTGCACCTGCTTCCCGAGGCGATGGGCGGCCTCGACGAATCCCGGCGTCACCAGCCGCACGGGCACCGGCCCGACCCGATGGACCTCGGGCACCTGCAGCACCGCGGCGGGCCACCGCGCCATCCTGCTCAGTCGCGCGGGGGCGAAGCGCAGGGCCGCGGTCTCCCGGGGGCCGGCGGCAGTGGCGACGCGGTCACCCGCGAGTCGCCGGAAGCGCGCGAGGCGTCGGTCGGAGAAGGACGCGACGCAGACCCGGTCGAGGGCGCCGTGGTCGCGCAGGGTCTGCCACAGCGGCTCCACCGCGCCCGCCGCCTTGAGGTCGATGTTGAAGCGCGCACCCGGCAGCTCCTCGAGCAGCTCGGCGAGTCGGGGTACCGGCTCGCGCCCGCCGATCCTGGCCCGGGCGACCACGGCCCACGGCAGCTCGGCCAGGAGGCCCGAGCCGTCGGTCACCCGCTCGAGCCGGTCGTCGTGGAAGGCGACCAGCTGCCCGTCGGCCGTGGCGTGGACGTCGGTCTCGAGGTAGCGGTAGCCGAGGCCGACCGCGGTGCGGAAGGCCGCCAGGGAGTTCTCGATGCCGAGGTTGGGGCCGTAGGCCGCTCCACCGCGGTGGGCCAGGGCCAGCGGCGGCCGGTCGAGGTAGGGCCAGGTGACGTCACGGGTGGAGGGCACCGCTGCACTGTGCCACGCAGACCCCCGCGCGGGCTGCGACGCGGTGCCTGACCGATGATGGAGGGGTGACCCGGCTGCCCGACCGACCCCTTGCCATGACCGACTGCCGGCGTGAGTGCGCCTGGTCGGCGACGGGCCAGGCGCTCGGCGACGAGCCCCTCTTCGCGTGTGCCGCCTGCGGTTCGGAGTGGGTGCGCAGCGAGGCGTGGACGCCGATCGACTGGCTCGGCGAGGTGCCCCCGTCCGTCGTCGACGAGCGAGCCCGGCCCGTCTGACGCCGGACCCCGTCGAAGACCGCGACACGGCGGCCGAACGGCCCATACAAGACATCTCGGGCATCATCTACCGTTGAGGACAGGCGCTTCGGCGTCTGACCCGACCGGATCGGTACCCCACCCCGTCCCCGGTCGACCTGCACCGTCCCCGGGCCGTCCCCCGGGCGCCCCCACCTGCCACCACCCGTCCGGCCACCGGCTCCCGCCGGCGGTCAGGTCCTTCCCCCCACACCGGCCGCCTGCCCTGCGCGGTCATTCCTGCGCGCCAGCGTGGCCTTCCGAAGGACCCTGCCATGACCCTTTGCCCACTGCGGCCCCACCGACGCCGGGGCCTCGCTGTCCTCGCCGTGGTCTCGGCGGCGCTCGCGACCTACGCCGCCGCCCCTGCCACCGCCGCCCGCGCCGCCGTACGCCCGGCAGCCGTCGTGGCCGCCTCGGGGAAGGCCACTGCCGCCAGCCACACCAGGCCGCTCGCGTCCGTGCCGGTGTCGACCAACCCGCTGGCCACCCGCCCGCTCTACGCCGACCCCCTGACCTGGGCCGGAGCGCAGGCCGCCAAGGCCTCTACGGCCGACGGCCGCGCGGCCGCCCGCCTCGTCGCCGTGCCGCAGGCCAAGTGGATCGGCCCCAACGACCAGCAGGCGTGGATCGCCGACTACGTCAGCCGCGCCACCGCGGCCCGACAGCTGCCGATGCTCGTGCTCTACGCGGTGCCGGGTCGGGACTGCGGCGGCTACTCCGCCGGGGGCCTGTCCACCTCCGCCGCCTACGTCGCCTGGGTGAAGATGGTGCGTCAGGCCATCGCCGTACGCCCGACGACGGTGATCGTCGAGCCCGATGCCCTGGCCTCCGGCTCCTGCTCGGGTCGTGCTGCCGACACCGACGCCCGCATCGCCATGATCGCCGGCGCGGTCGACGTGCTGACCGCAGACGCCTCCACCGCGGTCTACCTCGACGCCGGACACGAGTGGTGGATGACCGCCGACGTCGCCGCCGACCGGCTGGCCAGGGCGCACGTCGCGAAGGCTCGCGGCTTCAGCCTGAACGTCTCGAACTTCTACACCACCGCCAGCGAGGCCGCCTTCGGCGCCAGGGTCGTCGCCGGCATCCGCGCCCGCGTGCCGTCGTCGGCGCCGCACTTCGTCGTCGACACCTCCCGCAACGGCAACGGCCCCGCCCCGGCGAGCCGCCTGAACTGGTGCAACCCCTCGGGGCGGCTCCTCGGCCAGCGACCGGCCGCGACCACCGACGGGGGCGCCCTCGACGGCGTCGTCTGGGTCAAGCACCCAGGTGAGTCCGACGGCACCTGCGAGCGCAGCGTGCCCGGCTCCGGCCAGTGGTTCGGATCCTGGGCCACCGACATCGTGAGCAGATCGCTCACCGCCGGCCTCCTCGGCTGAGGAGGCACCGCACGAAGGCACGACCAGAGGCGCCCCGTCGCCCGCGGGTTCGTCCGCTCCCCGCGAGGGGGGGGAGCGGCGGGACCACGCGGTCGCGGGGCGCCCGAGCGACGGCCGTACGGCGCCGCACCCACCCGCGTCAGCGCGGGCCGGGCACGCCGGGTCGGGCCGGGTCAGAGGCGCTCGCCGGCACTGAGCATGGCCAGCCACCGGATGGCCGCGTCACGCACGTCACCGGACTCGTCGTCACTGAGGGAGTCGAGGACCCGCAGCCAGCTGGCGGCTCGGCTGAGCACCCCCAGGGTGCGGGCGGCCGAGAGCACCGCGAGGTTGTCTGCGGTCGGCCCGCCCCAGGCCTGCAGGTAGGCGTCGCGGGCGGCGACGACCCGAGGGTCGTCGAGGCCGACGCCCAGCGGCTCGGCGGTGTCGCGCAGGGCTACGAGCAGTGACGAGAAGGGGTGCGCGACGACCGCATCGCCCCAGTCGAAGACCCTCGCCCGGTCGAGGAAGACGTTGTCGCGGTGCAGGTCGTCGTGCTGCACGGTGGGCGCCTGCGCTCCCTGCGCCAGCAGGCCCGCAAGGTCCTCCACCCGGGTCCGATCCTTCCTCGCCGCGCCGAGCATCGAGCGCTCCTCCGCGGTCCGGGCGTGGCGCCCGGCACCGGCGACGACCTCGTCGAGCAGCCCCGGCAACCGATCCGGCCGGTGGTCGGGCGCCCCGGCCGCCAGCATCTCGTCGACGTGGGGGGTGAGCTCGAGCTGCAGAACGGCGTACCCGCGCAGCGCGTCGTTCCACACCTCCAGTGACGCAGGCGTGTTGGTCGCGAGCACAGCGCCGCCGTCGGGCAGCAGGAGCCACCCCCGCGCGAGATCGACGGCGTATGGAGCGAGCACCCGGTCACCGCCGCGCCGCGCCAGCACCGGCGTCAGCGCCACCTCCGTCACCGTGCCCGGCCCAGGGGCCTTCAGCCACACCGACCCAGCGCTCGTCGGCAGCCGCAGGACGGTCGACCACGCGCGCAGGTGCGGCTGCTGCGCCTCGCCCGTCCGGCGGATCCCGAGGGCCGACAGCACGTCGTCGGCCCAGGCCGTCGCGTGCTCGCGCCACTGCGGCGTCGACCACACCGCCAGCCCGACCCCACCACCCTCGCCCTGAGTCGGTGCCCCGGGTGCCCCGGGTGCCCCGGGTGCCCCGGGTGCCCCGGGTGCCCCGGAGGCCGGGGGTGGCGGGTCGGGGAGGGTCATGGTGCTCAGCCTGCCAGCAGCACCCACGCGGTGGTGTCGGTCGGCAGCGAGCCGTCGGCGTCGAGGTCACCCGAGGTCACGACGACCTCGCCGTCCGGCAGGGCCACGGGGTCGGGCCCGAGGTTGGCGACGACGGCCACAGCGGGCTCACCGGGCGCGGTGGAGGCGAAGCCCACGACGTGCGGGAGGGCTTCATACGCCTCGAGCCACTGCAGGTCGCGCAGGCCGAGGCCGTGGGCCCGACGGGCCGTGAGCAGGGCGCGGTAGAGCTCGAGGGTGGAGCCGGCCACGCCCTCCTGCTGGTCGACGGCGCACTCGCCGTAGGCCTGCGGCTGCGGCAGCCACGGCTCGCCCTGCGTGCCGGTGCCGAAGCCGAACGCCTCGGCGTCCTTGACCCACGGCATCGGCACCCGGCACCCGTCGCGGCCGACCTCGACGCCCCCGGAGCGATGGAAGGCCGGGTCCTGGCGGTAGCGGTCGGGCATGTCGGTGGAGTCGGGGAGCCCGAGCTCCTCGCCCTGGTAGAGGTACGCCGCACCGGGGAGGGCGAGCATGATGCTCGTGGCCGCCCGCGCCCGTCGCAGGCCGAGGGCCCGGTCGGGCTGGGGGTCGCCGGCGCGGATCCCGTTGGGGCGGCGGCGGTCCTGGCGCAGACCCAGCCGCGAGGCGTGGCGCACCACGTCGTGGTTCGACAGGACCCAGGTGCTCGGGGCCCCGACGACGGCCGCCGCGGTGAGGGAGTGGTCGATGACCTCGCGCAGCCGCGGCGCCTCCCACGGGCACTCGAGGAAGTCGAAGTTGAAGGCCTGGTTCATCTCGCTCGGGCGCACGTAGAGCGCCATCCGCTCGGGCGGCTCGACCCAGGCCTCGGCGCAGAGGATCCGGTCGGGCGAGCCGTAGGTGTCGAGCACCCGGCGCCAGCCCTCGTAGATCTCGTGCACGCCGTCCTGGTCCCACATCGGGGCGTCGTGGGTCTCGCGCTGGGTGGGGGCACCGGCGGCGTCGGGCTCGCCGTGCTCACCCTCGCCGTGCTCGTCCCGGTTGCCGAGCAGCTCGGTGGGCTCGGACCAGTCGGGCAGTCCCTCCCGCTTGACCAGCCCGTGGGCCACGTCGACCCGGAACCCGGCGACTCCCCGGTCGAGCCAGAAGCGCAGCACCGACTCGAACTCCTCACGCACGGCCGGGTTCGACCAGTCGAAGTCGGGCTGCTTGACGTCGAAGAGGTGGAGGTACCACTGGCCGGCCGTGCCGTCGGCCTCGGTGACCCTGGTCCAGGCCTCACCGCCGAAGACGGAGCGCCAGTTGTTGGGCGGGAGGGCGCCGTCGTCGCCACGACCGTCGCGGAAGAGGTAGCGGGCCCGCTCCGCCGAGCCCGGGCCGGCCGCCAGCGCCGCCCGGAACCAGGGGTGCTCGTCGGACGAGTGGTTGGGCACGAGGTCGACGACGACCTTGATGCCGAGACGGGTGGCCTCCGCGATCATGGCGTCGGCGTCGTCGAGGGTGCCGAAGAGCGGGTCGATGTCGCGGTAGTCGGCGACGTCGTAACCCGCGTCGGCCTGCGGGGAGGTGTAGAACGGCGAGCACCAGAGGGCGTCGACGCCGAGGTCGCGCAGGTAGGGCAGGCGCGCGGTGATCCCGGGCAGGTCACCGATGCCGTTGCCGTCGCTGTCGGACCACGAGCGCGGGTAGACCTGGTAGGTCACGGCGTGACGCCACCAGGTGGCGTCGCTGCCGTCCGTGGCGTTCGTGGCGCCGTCAGGGGCCGTCCGGGTGTCGGGGTGGAGGGTCGAGTCGGTGGCGATGGTCACAGTCACCAGCCTGAGGCCCCTTCGGCACGGGACAAAATCGGCTCCCGCCCGTCTTGCATGGTGGCGGGGCGGGATCGCTGGTGCGGGACGCCGTACGACGTCTGTGAGGATGGGGAGGTGAGCTTCTACGAGGAGGTCGGGGGCCGCCCGACGTTTGCCCGGCTGGTGCACGAGTTCTACCGCGGGGTGGCGAGCGACCCGCACCTGCGCGCCCTCTACCCCGACGCCGACCTCGGGCCGGCGGAGGAGCGGCTGCTCGGCTTCCTCGAGCAGTACTGGGGCGGACCCACCACCTACAGCGAGCAGCGCGGCCACCCGCGCCTGCGCATGCGTCACCACCCGTATGCCGTGACCCCCGCCCAGCGCGACCGCTGGCTCAGCCACATGATCGGGGCCGTCGACCTGCTGCGTGACGACGGCACCCTCGACGCCACCCACGACCTGCTCCTGCGCGACTACCTCACCCGCGCCGCGGAGTCGCTCGTCAACGCGCCCGACGAGCCCGCGACCGCCTGAGCCCCGACTCCGACCCGACACGTCGGGCGCGTATGGAGCCGCCGGCCCGCCGGCTCAGGCGGGGGGCTGGGGCAGGATCACCGTGACCGGCACCGTGAGCCCGGCGTCGTCGAAGCCCTTGAGGATCCGCTCGCGCATCTCGCGCTGGACGCCGACGTTCTGGGCCGGGGCGCACTTGGCGAGCACCCGGATCGTCGCGATGCCCCCCACGACCGACTCGACCCCGGCCACCGTGGGGGCCTCGACGAGGGCGTCCGCCCACGGCTGCTCGTCGACCATGGAGGCCAGGGAGGCGTTGATGATCTCGATGGCGCGGGGCACGTCGTCGCCCGAGCCGACGGGGATGTCGACGACGGCCATCGACCAGCCCTGCGAGCGGTTGCCGATCCGCAGGATCTCGCCGTTGCGCACGTACCAGACGACGCCGGTCCAGTCGCGGATGCGGGTCACCCGCAGCGAGACCTCCTCGACGGTGCCGACGACTTCGCCGGTGTCGACGAGGTCGCCGACGCCGTACTGGTCCTCGACGATCATGAAGATGCCCGACAGGAAGTCCTTCACCAGGCTCTGTGCACCGAAGCCCAGCGCCACCCCCCCGACGCCCGCCGACGCGAGCAGGGGCGCGAGCGGGAGGCCCACGAGCGACATGACAGTGAGCAGGGCGATGCCGTAGACGGTGAACGTCGTGATGCTGCGCAGCAGCGAGCCCATCGTCGTCGTGCGCTGCACGTGCCGCTGGTGGGCCAGCCCCGCTGCGTCGGCGAGCGCCCTCCCGGCCCGACCGGTCAGTGCCGTCAGTGCGGGGATCCTGGAGGCGCTGCGGCTCGTCGCCGCCAGCACGGTACGGGCGATGACCCGGTGCAGCAGCCAGCGCAGGACCACCGCTCCGACGAGCGTGACGACGATGAGCAGCGGCGTGCCGAGGAGCCGGTCCCAGACCGAGCCGGCGTCGGCCGCCGGCAGCATCGCACGCAGCACGTCTGCGAGCTGGACGAGGGCGCTCTCAACCACGCTTGGCGTCAGCCTCCTGTGCGCGCACCGCCGTCCGCACGGTGTCGAGCCGCTCGCTCACCAGCCGGCGCAGGGCCGGCGGGGCATCCGGATGCGCCTCCAGCCACCCGCTGGTGGCGGCCTCGAGCTCGGGGCCCGCGAGGCTGAGCGGGTAGAAGAAGGTGACGATCCGCTCGCGGATCGCGGCCGACCGGGAGTGCCACACCGGCAGCAGCATGTCGTGCCACTTCGCGACGTAGTCGCCCAGCAGGCCCGGCGCGTCGAGGGCCCGGTTGAAGCCGGTGCCGAGGGCCTCGATGACGGAGTTGGGCTGACCGTCCTCCTCGACCGCGAGACGCCAGGCCTGCGCCTTCGCCTCCGCCGTCGGGCGCGCCGCCCGGGCGTGGAAGGCGCGCTCACGGCCGACCGCCGTGTGGTCGCGCTCCAGCTCGGCCTCGATCTCGGCCGAGTCGGCCGCGCCGGCCGCAGCCAGCGCAGAGACGAACACCCACCGCAGGTCCTGGTCCATCTCGAGACCGGGGTAGGGCACCGAGCCGTCGAGCGCCCCTCGCAGCCGGGCGACGTCACGCTCACCATGACCCATCCGGGCGAAGGCCGTGACGAGCTGGTACTGCCGGTCGCTGCCGGGCTCGGCGGCCTGCGCGAGGTCGCGCAGGGCGTCGGCGACCATCCGGACCCGCTCCGGTCGACGCTCGGCGGAGGTGAAGGTGGTGGCCGAGGTGATCAACGACGACGGGATCTGCTTGGTTGTCTGCAGGATGGTGCGCAACACGGTCGACTGCTGCTCGATGGCGGCGCACGCGAGCAGCACCTGCACGAGGTCACCGGGGGCCAGGTCGCCCTCGCGCACCATCTCCCACAGCGACCCGAGCACGAGCGAGCGCGGGAGGCTGTCGGCGAAGTCGGCCGCGTGGGCCAGGGCCGTGCCCAGGTCGCGCTCGTCGAAGCGGAGCTTGGCGTAGGAGAGGTCGTCGTCGTTGGGCAGCACCAGGTCGGGCTGGGGCTGACCCACGAGCTCGGGCAGGAGCGTGCGCTCGCCCTCGACGTCGACCTCGTGCCGGCTCACGCGCTGGAGCACGCCGTCCTGAAGCGCGTAGAGACCCACCGCGATGCGGTGGGGGCGCAGGGTGGGGTAGTCGGGGTCGGCCGTCTGCACGATGCTGGCCCGGGTGATCGTGCCGGAGTCGTCGGTCTCGACCTCGACGCGCAGGGTGTTGACGCCGGCCGTCTTGAGCCAGGCCTGGGACCAGGCGCTGAGGTCACGCCCGGATCCGGCCTCGAACTCGGCGAGCAGGTCGGCGAAGCGCGTGTTGCCCCAGGCGTACTTCTGGAAGTAGGTGCGCAAGCCGGCCGTGAACGCTTCGCGCCCCACGTAGGCGACGAGCTGCTTGAGGATGGAGCCGCCCTTGGCGTAGGTGATGCCGTCGAAGTTGACGAGCACGTCGTCGAGGTCGCGGATGTCGGCGTAGACCGGGTGCGTCGACGGCAGCTGGTCCTGCTGGTAGGCCCACGTCTTCTCGTGGCTCTGGAAGGTCGTCCAGGCGTCGGGCCACGGCGTGCCGGCCTCGGCCTGCGCGACGGTGGAGGCCCACTCGGCGAAGGACTCGTTGAGCCACAGGTCGTCCCACCACTGCATGGTCACCAGGTCGCCGAACCACATGTGCGCGAGCTCGTGCAGGATGGTCAGCCCCCGGCGCTCCACCGTCGAGTCGGTGACCTTGCCCCGGAAGACGTAGACCTCGGTGATGGTGACGCAGCCGGCGTTCTCCATGGCCCCGGAGTTGTACTCCGGCACGAAGACCTGGTCGTACTTCGCGAAGGGGTACTCGCAGTCGAACTCGCGCTCGAAGAACTCGAAACCGGTCTTGGTCAGCTCGAAGATGTCCGCGGCGTCGACGTCACCCATGAGCGACTTCCGGGCGTAGATGGCCAGCGGCACCGGGCCCCGGCGCGAGGGCGCCTCGTCGCGCACGACCTCGTACGGGCCGGCGACGATCGCCGTGACGTACGACGACAGCCGCGGGGTGGGCGCGAAGGCCCAGGTGCGCGCCGCGACGCCGCCCCGGTCGGTGACCTCGCCCGGCGCCGGGGTGGGGGAGTTCGACACCAGCTGCCAGTGGGCGGGCGCCGTCACCGTGAAGGCGAAGGTGGCCTTGAGGTCCGGCTGCTCGAAGACCGCGAACACGCGGCGCGAGTCGGGGACCTCGAACTGCGAGTAGAGGTAGACCTCGCCGTCGACGGGGTCGACGAAGCGGTGCAGACCCTCGCCGGTGTTGGTGTAGGCGCCCGTCGCGGTCACGACGACCTCGTTGTCGGCCGCCAGGGCGGCCAGGGTGATCCGCGAGTCGGCGAAGGCGTCGGCGGGGTCGAGCGACGTGCCGTTGAGGCTGATCGACTCGACCGACTCCCCGACGAAGTCGAGGAAGGTCGACGCGCCCGCTCGGGCCGAGAAGCGGATGGTGCTCGACGTGACGAAGGTGCGCGGCCCCGTGGTGAGGTCGAGCACGACGTCGTAGCTCTCGACCGCGACCAGCTCAGCGCGGGTGGCCGCTTCGTCACGGGTGAGGTTCGTACCGGGCACGTCGTTCTCGCTTCGTCGTCGGGAAACAGGGCGCCTCGTAGGCGGCGCCCATCGTTGCACGACGAGGAGCAGTGAGAGGATCTGGTCATGACGCCTGTGCAGAAGACCGCCGCGACGACGGCGACGAAGAAGACGGCCCCCGCCCGCCGTGCCAAGCGCGAGAAGGTCGAGATGTGGTTCGACCCCGCCTGTCCCTGGGCCTGGATGACCTCCCGCTGGCTGATGGAGGTCGAGAAGGTGCGCGACATCTCGGTGACCTGGTCGGTCATGAGCCTCTCGGTGCTCAACTCGGGCCGCGACCTGCCCCCGGCCTACCAGGACCTGATGACCAAGGCCTGGGGACCGGTGCGCGTGATCATCGCGGCCGCCGAGGCCCACGGCGAGAAGGTCGTCAAGCCGCTCTACGACGCCATGGGCACCCGCATCCACCCTGGCGGCAGGAAGGACTACGAGCAGGTCATCGCCGAGTCGCTCGAGGAGGTCGGCCTCCCGGCCTCGCTGGCCAAGGCGGCCACCCAGAAGAAGTACGACGCGGCGGTCAAGCGCAGCCACAAGCGGGGAATCTCGCTGGTCGGTCAGGACGTCGGCACCCCCGTCGTCTCGGTGTCCGGTACGGCGTTCTTCGGCCCGGTCGTGACGCCCGCCCCCAAGGGTGAGGCCGCGGGCCGGCTCTGGGACGGCACCCTGCTCGTCGCGAGCACCCCGGGCTTCTACGAGATCAAGCGCACCCGCACGCAGGGCCCGGTGTTCGACTGATGCGAGTGCACATCGGTGGTGACCACGCGGCCTACGACCTCCACCAGTCGCTCGTGGCCCACCTGACCCAGGCCGGTCACGAGGTGACCGACCACGGCCCCCACCACCTCGACCCGGAGGACGACTACCCGGTGGCGGTGCTGCGCGCGGCGTCGGCCGTCGCCGCCGACCCCGAGTCGCTGGGCGTCGTCCTTGGCGGCTCCGGCAACGGCGAGCAGATCGCGGCCAACAAGGTGCCGGGTGTGCGGGCGGCCCTCGCGTGGAGCGTCGAGCTCGCCACGCTGGCCCGTGAGCACAACGACGCCCGGGTGGTCTCGATCGGTGGCCGCTTCACGGCGGTGGAGGAGGCCGCGGCGATCGTCGACGCGTTCCTCGCCACCTCGTTCTCGGGCGTCGAGCGCCACGCCCGCCGCCTGGCGATGATCGCCGCCTTCGAGGCGGACGGGAGCCTGCCGGCGCAGGTCTGACCGGCCTCCCAGGCTCGTCGACCCGGGCCTTCCAGGTCGGGCACGACTCGGTGCTGTCGGGAGTTGTGTCCATTGTCAGGACAGGTGCGACCCTTTGCACCAGAATCGGTCCTACGGGGCCCGACCAGGCCCGACCAGGCCCGACCGGGCCCGACCAGGCCCTCGGCGACACCCATCTACCCACGACCCCCCCGGCAGGCGGTGAGCATGACCCTTCGTCTACCGGCTCCGACCGCCACGGACCCGACGACGACGGTGGTCCTGCCCACCCGCGGCAGCGAGGACCCGGGTCGTCTGACCCGCGCCCGCCGCGAGCTCGTACGTTTCCTGCGGCAGAGCCAGCGAGCGCGCGGCGTCGGCTTCCTGGTGCTGGGCCTGGCGGCGTGCGTCTTCGGGGTGTGGCGCCCCTACACGGTCGCACCGAGCGCCTACGCCCCGGCCGTGCTGCTGGCGGCCCTCTACCTGCGGCCGTGGTGGATGCTGTCGGTCGCGGTGACCTTCGGGGTGGAGCTGGCCCTGCTGACCTTCGCGACCACCTCCAGCCGGGGGTCCACCCCCTCGTCGTGGGGGGCGCTGGTCGCCAACCTGCTCGTCATCGTGATGGCCTACGCCGCCAACGTCTCCCGGTCGCGGGTGGGTGTCGAGGGTCATGGTGGCGAGTCGATGTTCGTCGACCTGCGCGACCGGCTCAAGGCCTTCGGTGAGCTGCCCGACCTGCCTGCGGGTTGGCACGCCGAGAGCGCGGTCGAGTCGGCCTACGGGCAGTCCTTCTCGGGAGACTTCGTCGTCGCCACCAAGGGGCGCGAGGGACGCGAGCTGGAGATCACGGTGGTCGACGTCTCGGGCAAGGGGGTCCAGGCCGGCACGCGCTCGCTCCTGCTCTCCGGCGCCCTCGGTGGCCTGCTTGGCGAGACCCGCCCCGACCGCTTCCTGGGCGCCGCCAACAGCTACCTCGTGGCCCAGGAATGGGACGAGGGGTTCGCGACGGCGGTCCACCTGTCGGTCGACCTCTCGACCGGCCGGTACAACGTCGGCACGGCCGGCCACCCGTCGGCGGTGCAGTTCCACCGCGGGTCAGGGCGCTGGACGGTGCTCGACAAGACCTCCGGGCCGGCCCTCGGTGTGCTCGAGGGCGCGGAGTACCACCGCACCCAGGGCGTGCTCGGGCGCGGTGACGCGCTCGTGCTCTACACCGACGGGGTGATCGAGACGCGTGACCGCGACCTCAGCGCCGGGGTCGACCGGATGCTCGGCACGGCGGAGCGCCTCGTCACCAAGGGCTTCGTGGGTGGGGCCGCCCGGTTGTGCGCGGCAGCCGGGGCGGGCGAGAGCGACGACCGGGCGGTCGTCATGATCTGGCGCGACTGACGGCGAACGACCGCGACTGACGGCTCACGACGAAGGCGCCCTCCCCGTGGGGGAGGACGCCCGCCGCGTCGTTCCAGCGGTCAGCGGATGTCGTCGTCCTGGCCGTCGAGACCGTCGAGACCGTCCTTGGCCTTGGCAAGGCCCTGGGAGATCTGGTCGCTGTGCTGCCCACCGGTCTTCTCGTCGAGGAAGGCGCCGGCCTTGTCGAGGCCGTCGCCGACCTGGTCGCCGTGCTGGTCGACGAGCTCGGTGGCCTTCGTCTTGGCCTGGTCGGCAAGGTCGGAGATGTTGTCGAAAACGCCCATGAGGGATCTGCTCCTGCGGTGCTCGGAACTGCTGCGGTTGCCGGGGCGACGGCCCGGGCGGTCGCCGCCAACCCTAGGACGGAGCGTCGTCCGAGGGCGGCGAAAGCCGGGAACTGTCGTGATTCCCGGGGTCGCGGCCCAGACTCGGCGGCGGCGTGAATAGCATCGCCGCAGTGCCCTCCGACCCGCCCCCCACCGACCTGCCGCTCGTTGACCAGCCCACGTCCGACCGGCGCCTGATCGGTGACCCGCTGCGCCCCTCCGGACGCCACGTGCTCACCTTCAACGGGCGCCAGGGCCGCCGCAGCGAGCTCACCGACACCCGGCTGGCACGGTTCGGACCGTACCGCCAGCTCCCCCCCGGTCCACTCGACCCGGTCGCCGCCTTCGGCCGGGTGGCCCCGGTGGTGCTCGAGATCGGCTGCGGCCACGGGGCCGCTGCGGTGGCCTACGCGGCCGCCCACCCCGGGCGGGACCTCGTGGCCATCGACGTGCACGTGCCGGCACTCGGCCGGCTGATGGCCCTCGCCGACGAGGCCGGGGTCGGGCACAACCTGCGGGTGGACCGCGAGGACGCCGTCGCGTTCCTCACCGACCGCGTGACTCCCGGCCAGCTCGCCTCCATCCACCTGTTCTTCCCCGATCCCTGGCCCAAGGAGCGCCACCGGCGACGCCGCTTCGTGCGCCCCGACACGCTCGACCTCATCGCCGACCGGCTGGCGCCCGACGGCGAGCTGCTGGTCGCCACCGACCAGGACTTCTACGCCGAGCACGTGGTGCAGGTGGTGACGGAGCACGGCGCCCTCACGGTGTCGCCCGCTGTGCGACCCGCATGGCGTCCCACCGGCGGGTTCGAGGCCAAGGGTCTGGTGGCCGGCCGCACCGTCACGGACCTGAGCATCCGGCACGTCACCCTGACCCGGGGAGCCGGCGAGTGAGTCTCACCGCGAGAGCGGCGAAGAAGGACGGGTGGTGGAGCGGGCGACGAGAATCGAACTCGCGTAATCAGTTTGGAAGACTGGGGCTCTACCATTGAGCTACGCCCGCGAGGGACGCACCGACCGGGGTCGGGTGGTTGCGTCCGGGGGGCTAGCCTAGCCCCAGCGTTCGTGCGCGACCCAACTGGAGGGTCGCCGTGACGATCCGCGGGGTATGGCGCAGCTTGGTAGCGCGTCCGCTTTGGGAGCGGAAGGCCGCAGGTTCAAATCCTGTTACCCCGACCCGGGTCCCTGGTCCGCAGCCCGGCAGGGGCGGCCCTGCCTCCCGACGTCTGTCGCCGGTGGCCTCAGCCGGGCAGCCCGAGCACCGCACGGATGCCTGACGGCGTGCCGCCGGCCTCCAGGACCGCGACCACGCGGTCGACGGTCCGCGTGGTCGGCCAGGCGTGGCGCACGACCAGGGCCACGGCGAGGACGGCACCCACGGCGTAGGTGAACCACGAGCTGGGGGCCACGACGAAGGCCACGACGATGCCGACGAGGGCGGGGGTCTCGGCGAGGATCGTCCGGATGAGGAGCAGGCGCTGGAAGGTGGCCTGCGCCACCTGCCTGGTCTGGGCTTCGGGGGCGCCCGCGGGCAGGGCAGGGGCCCGGTAGCCGGCGCGCTCGATGAGCAGGTGGAGCGCGGCCGCGAGCACGACCAGCCCGAGCACGCCCGTCACCGGCGGGGCCGTGAGCGGCAGGATCAGCGCGAAGGCGATGCCGATGAGGATGATCCCCGCGGTCATGCTGCCCACGACGATCTGGAGCCCCCGCAAGGCGGGGGTGGGTCTCGGCGCCGGTGAGGGGGAGTGGGTCATGTCCGTCAACCTAGCGCTGAGCCATGCGTCACCGGCCGACGATTCGGCGCGGCCCGGCTGGGCGGCTAGCATGGAACACTGTCCGCCGCACGGCGTGGCCCCGTGCCTGCCAGGCACGTCGCCTGACTGCTGTCCCGCGTGCTGCTGTCCCCCGAGGACAGCGGTCCCGCTCGACACTGTCCCCCAGCCACGTGCGCACGGGGCGAGCCCCGTGCTCGTGCCTGTGCCCAGCGTGGTGTGACATCCCCCAGCCGATCTGAAGCCTTGGAGAGCCCTGTAGTGAAGAGTGCCGTCGAGACCCTCAACCCGACCCGGGTCAAGCTCACCGTCGAGGTGCCGTACGAGGAGCTCCAGCCCAGCCTCGACGCGGCGTACAAGACGATCGGTGCGCAGATCCAGGTGCCCGGCTTCCGCAAGGGGAAGGTGCCGGCGCGGATCATCGACCAGCGGGTCGGCCGTGGCGCCGTGCTGCAGGAGGCCGTCAACGAGGCCCTGCCGAAGTTCTACGGCCAGGCCATCGACGAGAACTCCGTGCGCCCCCTCGGGCAGCCTGACGTCGACGTGACCGAGGTGCCGGCCGAGGTCGGCCAGGACCTCAAGTTCACCGTCGAGGTCGACGTGCGTCCCGAGATCACGCTGCCCGACTACTCCTCCATCTCCGTCGAGGTCGACCCCGTCGCGGCGACCGACGAGGACATCGACGAGCGGATGACCACCCTCCGGCAGCGGTTCGGCACCCTCAAGGGCGTCGACCGGGCTGCTGCGGAGGGCGACTTCGTCTCCATCGACCTCAAGGCCACCATCGGCGACGAGGAGATCGACGCGGTGACCGGCGTGTCCTACGAGGTCGGCTCGAAGAACATGATCGAGGGCATCGACGACGCGCTCGTCGGCATGAACGCGGGCGAGACCAAGGACTTCAGCGCACCGCTCGCGGGCGGCGACCACCAGGGCGAGTCGGCGCAGTGCGTCGTCACCGTCGCCTCGGTCAAGGAGCGCGAGCTGCCCGAGCTCGACGACGACTTCGCCCAGCTCGCCTCCGAGTTCGACACCCTCGATGCGCTGCGCGCCGACCTGACCCGCCAGGCCGAGCAGGCCAAGCGCTTCGAGCAGGGCGTCCAGGCCCGCGACAAGGTGCTCGACTCCCTGCTCGAGGCGGTCGACGTGCCCGTGCCCGACAGCATCGTCGAGGCCGAGGTCCACTCCCACCTCGAGGGTGAGAGCCGCCTCGAGGACGACGAGCACCGCGCCGAGGTCACCGAGAGCACCCGCAAGGCCCTGCGGGCCCAGCTCCTCCTCGACGCCATCGTCGAGAAGGAGGAGATCACGGTCGAGCAGCCCGAGCTCATCGAGTACATCGTCATGTCGGCCCAGCAGTACGGCATGGACCCCAACCAGTTCGCCCAGGCGATCGACGGCCAGGGTCAGGTGCCGGCCATGGTGGCCGAGGTGGGCCGGCGCAAGGCCCTCGCCCACGTGCTCGAGCACGCCAGGGTCACCGACACCGACGGCAACGTCGTCGACCTCAACGCCCTCAGCGAGGAGGACGACGCGGTCGTCGAGTCCAACGTCATCGAGATGACCGAGGTCAGCGACGAGACCGAGGCCGAGGTCACCGACGTCACCGACGTCACCGACGAGCAGGGTGACGAGGCGACCTCCACCAGCTGACGGTTCGTCGGACGACGTGAGATCCGGTCAGGCGCATCGTGCGCCTGACCGGATCTCGTCGTCCGGGTCTGGACGTCGGTCCGGGGGCCTCCCGTAGACTGGTGCCTTGCTGACGTCGGGTCACCGGTCGGCTCGCGGTGGTCCGTGAGCGGTCGAAAGGCCGGGGCACGGATGGCTCTCGGGACCGAGCGATGCGAGGAGCAGTTGATGCGTCACCCCCAAGCGCGATGGACCCGAGGGCTGCGAGTCGCCCTGCTGGTCGTCGCTTCGGGTGGGTTGGCGGTGGCTCCCGTCGTCACCGCTGACGCGGTGACCCCTCCCGACCCCGTGGCCGTCGCCAACCCGTCCGCCGGCTGCTTCTACCCCCTCAGCGCGACGCGTCTGCTCGGTGGTGCGACGGGTCGACCGGTCGTTCCCGGCACGCCCGTGCGGGTCCCGGTGCTCGGTCGCCCCGGCCTGCCCACCGGGGGTGTCTCGGCCGTCGTCCTCAACGTCACCACCACGGCCACCGGACCACGAGCCGCCCTGCTCGGCCTCCGGCCCGGCGCCGGCCCCCTGGCCACCTCGCGGCCGAGCACGTCGGCGACGGTGCCCCCGGGTGCGACGCGCACGACCCTGGTGACCGTCCCCCTCGACCCGAGCGGTGCGCTCGAGGTCGTGACCACGGCGCCGGCGTCGGTCACCCTCGACCTCGTCGGACTGTATGCCGCCGACGACACGGTCGTGGCCACCCTCGGCCCCAGCGGGGGGTACCAGCCGGGAGACCCGGTGCGCCTGCTCGGTCCCGGGGCCGGCGCGGCCGTGAGCGCGTCGGATCCTGATGCGTTGGACCCCACTCCCTCTCCGGCGCCCACGGTCGACCCGGTCCTCGCCCAGCCCGTGCCCGCGCGAGGGGTGCGGCGCCTGGCGGTCGACCTCGGCGCCGAGGCCGCCCAGCACGTGACGGCCCTGCTCGTGCGGGTGTCCGTCGTCTCGTCGCCGGGCGTCGGCAGGGTCACGGTCGCTCCCGGAACCGGCTCGTCCGCCGGGGCGTCCACACCGACCGCGGTCGACCCGGGCGCCGTGTCCGACGACCCGACCACAGCCTCCGCCGTGGTCACGACGCCGACCCTGTCGCTCCAGCGGGGGGTCACGGTGTCCAACCTCGCAGTCGTGCCCGCCGTGCTCGACGACGACGGGCTGATCGGCCTCACCGTCTCTGACGACCTGCCGGTGGCCGTGCCCGTGCGGGTCGACCTCGTCGGCTTCTACGACGACGGGGGGCTCGGGGCCGACCTGCGCTTCCGGGCCCTGCCCGCCGCCCGGTTGCTCGACACCCGCACCGCGGGCGGCGCGGGCCCGCTGACCGCCGCCGGTCGCGCCCTGCGCCCTCCGGCCGACGTGGTGGGCGACAACACGTTCGGCCTCGTGGGGTCGCTGACCACCCTCACCCCCGCTGGCCGGGCGACCGAGGTCTCCGTACGACGTGACGACCTGGACGACGCGGCGGCCTCGCCGACCACACCGTCCGCCGCCGGCTCGGTGCCCGTCGCCGCCGGCGACCAGGCCACCACGCCCCTGCAGGTCGAGGTCGGTGACGGGGGTGGCGTGCTCCTCACGGCCTCGACCGGCCCGTCTCAGGCGGTGATCGACGTGGTCGGGTCCCTGGAGGCCTATCCTGCGGTCGAGGACCCGACCCTGCGTGACTGGGTCCCCGCCGTCCCGGCCTGGCAGGTGCGTGCGGTGGCCCGATGAAGGCCCCGAGACGCCCGCGTCGGGGTCGTCCGACGACCTGAGCAGAGTGCGCTCAGGGCGAACAGGGCCGCCTTGGGGATTCCTGCGTCGGGGCCTGACGTTAGGGTCACTGAAAGGCACCTGCCGAGACTTTCCGGGCAGGGCACGTCACGAGCAAGGAAAAGAGACCGCAGTGGCCCCACAGCGTGAGATCGTCGCCGTCGGTGAAGGAATGGGCGGGCTGGACGACCACATCTACAACCGTCTCCTCAAGGAGCGGATCATCTTCCTCGGGTCCGAGGTCCGCGACGACAATGCCAACGCGATCTGCGCGCAGATGCTCCTGCTCGCCGCGGAGGACCCTGAGAAGGACATCTGGCTCTACATCAACAGCCCCGGTGGCTCGGTGACGGCTGGCATGGCCATCTTCGACACCATGCAGTGGGTGCCCAACGACGTCGCGACCGTGGCGATGGGGATGGCGGCCTCGATGGGCCAGTTCCTCCTCAGCGCCGGCACCCCCGGCAAGCGCTACGCCACCCCGCACGCCCGGGTCATGATGCACCAGCCCTCGGGAGGCATCGGCGGCACGGCCAGCGACATCAAGATCCAGGCCGAGCAGATGCTCCACATCAAGAAGACGATGGCCGAGCTGATCGCCCAGCACACCGGTCAGACGCTCGAGCAGATCGAGCGCGACTCCGACCGCGACCGCTGGTTCACCGCGGAGGCCGCGAAGGAGTACGGCTTCGTCGACGCCGTGTTCTCGCGGGCCGCCGACGCCGAGAGCGGGGCCGCCCGGAGCGACAGCCCGATCACCGGCGACGCCACGACCGCCAGCACCACCGAGAAGTGAGGCGAGCGACCATGGGAGAGCTGATGAACAACCGCCCCTCCGTCCACGCGGGCGGGCTGCACGTGCCCGGCCCCTCGAGCCGGTACATCCTGCCGCAGTTCGAGGAGCGCACCGCCTACGGCATGAAGCGCCTCGACCCCTACACCAAGATGTTCGAGGACCGCATCATCTTCCTCGGCGTCCAGGTCGACGACGCGTCGGCCGACGACATCATCGCCCAGCTGATCGTGCTGGAGTCGCAGGACCCCGAGCGCGACATCCTGATGTACATCAACAGCCCGGGTGGCTCGTTCACCGCCATGACGGCGATCTACGACACCATGCAGTACATCCGGCCCGACATCCAGACCTTCGTGGTCGGCCAGGCGGCGTCGGCGGCTGCGGTGCTCATGGCGGCCGGGGCGCCGGGCAAGCGGTTCGCCCTGCCCAACGCGCGCATCCTCATCCACCAGCCCGCCCTGGGCGGCGGTGACTACGGCCAGGCCTCCGACATCGAGATCCAGGCCAACGAGGTCCTGCGGATGCGCACCTGGCTCGAGGAGACCCTCGCCGGCCACACCGGGCGCACGCCCGAGCAGGTCAACGAGGACATCGAGCGCGACAAGATCATGTCGGCGGCCGAGGCCAAGGAATACGGCCTCATCGACGAGGTCCTCGCCTCGCGCAAGGCCTCCTTCCAGAGCTGAGCCGCGCCACCTGCGCCCCGTACGACGTGTCGTACGGGGCGCCCGTGGTCCTCCCTGTCCGGGGTCGACTGGGGTCGGTTGGCCGGCGGATCCCGGCTGGGGACTGTCAGCCGTCAGCGGAACTCACCGGCAGGGGATGTGCCGCTCGGCTCGTAGCGCGTGTAATGGTCAGCAAAACGTTCAACTGACGGGTACCGTCAGCCGATACACAGGACGTCACCACACCGGGTGGCGAGGCACAGGAGGCGCACGTGGCACGCATCGGAGACGGTGGAGACCTGCTGAAGTGCTCCTTCTGCGGCAAGTCCCAGAAGCAGGTCAAGAAGCTCATCGCCGGGCCGGGCGTCTACATCTGCGACGAGTGCATCGACCTGTGCAACGAGATCATCGAGGAGGAGCTCGCCGAGTCCTCCGACCTCGGGCTCGACGAGCTGCCCAAGCCACGGGAGATCTTCGATTTCCTGCAGAGCTACGTGGTCGGCCAGGACGTCGCCAAGAAGGCGCTGGCGGTGGCGGTCTACAACCACTACAAGCGCATCCAGGCTCAGGAGAGCAGTCCGGCCAAGAAGGACGCCGACCACGTCGAGATCTCCAAGTCCAACATCCTGCTCATCGGGCCGACCGGGTGCGGCAAGACCTACCTCGCCCAGACGCTGGCCAAGATGCTCAACGTGCCCTTCGCGATCGCCGACGCCACGGCCCTGACCGAGGCGGGCTACGTCGGCGAAGACGTCGAGAACATCCTGCTCAAGCTCATCCAGGCCGCTGACTACGACGTCAAGAAGGCCGAGACGGGCATCATCTACATCGACGAGATCGACAAGATCGCGCGCAAGAGCGAGAACCCGTCGATCACCCGCGACGTCTCCGGCGAGGGGGTGCAGCAGGCGCTGCTGAAGATCCTCGAGGGGACGACCGCGTCGGTCCCGCCGCAGGGCGGGCGCAAGCACCCGCACCAGGAGTTCATCCAGATCGACACGACGAACGTGCTCTTCATCGTCGGCGGCGCCTTCGCCGGCCTCGAGAAGCTCATCGAGTCACGCAACGGCAAGAAGGGTCTCGGCTTCGGCAGCGAGCTGCACATGGCCAAGGACCTCAGCGAGCAGATCCACGAGGTCATGCCCGAGGACCTCATGAAGTTCGGTCTCATCCCCGAGTTCATCGGCCGCCTGCCCGTCATCACGACCGTGAGCCCCCTCGACCAGTCGGCGCTCGTCGAGATCCTCACCGGCCCGCGCAACGCCCTCGTGAAGCAGTACCAGAAGATGTTCGACATCGACGGTGTCGAGCTCGAGTTCAGCCAAGAGGCCGTCGAGGCCGTCGCCGACCAGGCGCTCCTGCGCGGGATCGGCGCCCGCGGACTGCGCGCCATCATGGAAGAGGTGCTCCTCCCCGTGATGTTCGACGTCCCCAGCGAGGACGACATCGCCAAGGTCGTCATCACCCGCGAGGTCGTCCTCGAGAACGTCAACCCCACGATCGTGCGTCGTGACGCCGCCACGGCCCGGCCGCGCCGCAACCAGCGCAAGGAGAGTGCCTGACCCCTCGATCTCGGTAGCGACCAGCGCCGGGACCGGTTACCCTTTAAATGGAACGAAACAGTTTCGTTCCATCAGCCAGGGTGAGGAGGTCAGGATGACCGATCGTGCCGTCGTGACCGCCATGCGTCCTCGGGTGCGGGGTGAGCGCGAGGCGCAGATCTTCGACGCCGTGATCGCCCTGCTGCTCGAGAACGGCTACGACAAGCTCACCCTCGACGCGGTGGCGAGCCAGGTGCACGTCAGCAAGGCCACGCTCTACCGCAAGTGGGCCGACAAGTCCGAGCTGGTGGTGGAGGCCCTCGTCAGCCGGATGCCCACCCCCGACGACGTCGACACCGGCTCCCTGCGCGGAGACCTGCTGGGCCTCGCGTGCGAGTCCGACGGGATGACCTCCGTCCTCCCGACCCTCGTGGCGGCGCTGATGCCGGCCGTGCACCGCGATCCCGATCTCTTCGACCTGCTGCGGACCCGCTTCATCGAGCCGAAACGCGAACGCAGCCTCACGCTCTACCGTCGGGCCCAGGCCCGCGGCGAGATCGGCGCCGACGCCGACCTGCACCGCCTGGCCGAGATCCTGCCGGCCATGGCCATCCACGAGTTCGTCGTGCTCGGGCGGCCGTTCACGCCGCAGGGCGCGGTCGGCATCCTCGACGGCATCGTCCTGCCCGCCTGCCGGGCCACGCTCGACTGAACCACCCTTCGTCTTCTCCCCGTCCTCGCTGGCCTTGGTCCCGCCCTACGCCTCACCGGCCCCACCGTCTTCACCTGCTCGGATCGCACCGTCGCGACCGGCGCCCCCGCGCCGCGGATCCCCGCGACGCGCCCCCGCACCGCTCCGCCTTGCCCCGAAAGGTCCTCACGCCCATGTCCAGCACCGTCGACGTCACCCCTGACGTCACCCCTGACGTCCCCGCAGACGTCCCCAACCCGACGACCGACAGCCCTCCGCGCAGCCGCAACCTCGGGCTCGCGCTCGCGGTGATCGGGGGGGCGCAGCTGATGATCGTGCTCGACGGCACCATCGTCAACATCGCGCTGCCGCACATCCAGACCGACCTCGGTTTCACCCAGTCCAGCCTCTCCTGGGTGGTGAACGCCTACGCCCTCGCCCTCGGTAGCCTCCTGCTGCTGGGTGGCCGCCTCGGTGACCTCCTCGGCCGCCGCCGGATGTTCGTCACGGGCGTGCTGCTCTTCGCCGCAGCCTCCCTGGTCGGCGGGCTGGCCCTCAACCCGACCATGCTCATCCTGTCGCGCATCATCCAGGGCGCCGGTGCCGCCATCGCCTCGCCCGCGGCGCTCTCACTGGTCACGACGACGTTCCCCGCGGGCAAGGAACGCAACCGCGCCATGGGCGTCTACGCCGCGATGTCGGGCGCCGGTGCCGCCATCGGCCTGATCCTCGGTGGCGCCCTCACCGAGATCGACTGGCGCTGGACCTTCTTCGTCAACGTGCCGATCGGCCTGCTCGTGGCCGCCATGGCCCCCCGGGTCCTGGTCGAGTCGGAGCGCTCGACGGGCTCGTTCGACCTCGCAGGCACCCTCACCGGCACCTTCGGCCTCGTCGGCATCGTCTACGGACTGACCCACGCCGCCGAGCCGAGCGGCGGCTGGGGCTCCAGCCTCACGCTCACGTGCCTCGCGCTCGGGGTCGCCTTCCTGGTGGCCTTCGTCGCCGTCGAGCGGCGTAACCCGCACGCACTGCTGCCGATTCGCATCCTCACCGACCGCACCCGAGGGGTCAGCCTCTTCACCATGCTGCTCGTCGGTGCCGGGATGTTCGCCATGTTCTACTTCCTCGGTCTCTACCTCCAGCAGGTGCTGGGCTACAGCCCGATCAAGGCCGGTCTGGCCTTCCTGCCGTTCTCGGTCGGCATCGTCGCGGGGGCCGGCACCGGCTCCGCCCTCGCCAGCCGGGTCGACCCCCGGTGGATCTCCGGCCCCGGAGCCTTCGTGGGAGCGCTCGGCATGCTGGGCTTCACCCGCCTCACCGTCGACAGCAGCTACGCCACGGGGCTGCTCCCGTGGATCGTCATCCTCGCGGTCGGCCTCGGCCTGACCTTCGTGCCCCTCACGCTGACCGCCGTCGCCGGCGTGCAGGAGGAGGACGCCGGAGCGGCCTCGGCCGCGCTCAACACGGCCCAGCAGATCGGTGGGGCCATCGGTCTCGCCGCGCTCACGACCGTCTTCACCCGCGGCTACGCCGACAAGGCCGCCGAGCTCGGCGCGGTGCTGCAGTCGGGCTCCCTGACCGGGGCTCAGGCCAAGGCCGCCCAGGACGCGCTGCCCCTGGTGGCGCAGACCTACGGGTCGACGCGCGGCTTCCTCGTCGGCGCCATGATGATCGTCGTGGCGTCGCTGGTGGTCTTCTCGGCGCTCACGGTCAGCCACAAGGAGCTGGCGGCCCGCGAGGACGTCGCCGGCCCCCACCTCGGCTGAGCCCGGTGGCGTCCGCGTCCCGGTGGGTTGTCCCCACCGGCGACGCGGAGGCCGCGCGGGTCCACCCGTGCCACGATGGGGCGATGACGGCGTACCGGCTGGTGAAGGGTGACCGTGCCCCTGTGCAGCACACGGCGACGACCTGCGGCGCGGCGTCCCTGACGGTCGCCCGACTGCTCGCCGATCCCGGTTTCGCCGGGTGGATGGAGTCCGGAGTCGCAGCCGGATCCGCTGGCCGGGCCTTCCTGCCCGAGCTCTCGACCCCCGACGAGCGCTTCGCCGCAGCCGAGAGGCTGACCATCCGGCGCACCAACCGCCTGGTTGGCCCCGGCGGACGGCTCCAGCTGCCGTGGCCGCGGTCGCTCGGCACCCCACCCTGGGGGGCGCGTCACGAGCTGGAGCACGGGGCGGCGACCCCCGGCACTCCGTACGTCGTGCGGTGGTGCCGGCCAGGGGGTGCGGCCTCCCGCCGACGTCTGCTCGAGCAGGTGCGGCGCTCCGTCGCCCCCGGCCGCCCCGCCGCGCTCTACATCGGGAGCAGGCTGCTGCCGCGGCACGTGACGCTCGTGGTGGCCGAAGCCGACGACGAGCCCGTCCTCTACGACCCCTCGGCGGGTGTCGTGTCGATCCTCGACCCCGCAGCCTTCGCTGCCGCCCGGCTCGGCGTCGCGGGGTGGAACGTGCCGTGGTGCGCCGTCCTGCCCGCAGGAGCCTGACCCCACCCCGTGACCCGCCCCCCACCCCCCCCACCCCCCCAGACCACGTGGTGCTCCTGGCACGCCCTTCTTCGGGGTTTTTGAGCTTCGAAACGGTGCATCGAAGGCAACAAGTCGGCTGTAGGGGGTCGCCCTCCTCGCCACCCGCGCGCCCTCCGGGGCTGCTGCTCGGTCGGTGGCGCGTCAGGGTCGGCTGCCGTGGTCGCGTCGGGCCGCGATCAGCCACCCGGAGGCGGCGACCAGGGTGAGCACGGTGAGAGCGGTGGAACCCGGCAGACGCGCCCGGTGCACGAGGTCGGTCGCGACCGCGACGGTGAGGCTCACCGCCAGGACGAGTGCCGTACGACGCCCCCACCGGCGCCGGGTGGTCGGTGCCCAGGCCACCGTCGGTGGGACGCCCGAGAGCAGGGCCGCCGCGACGTGCCCGCCCAGCAGGCCCGCGGCACCGGGCAGGGCCCACCAGGTGACCGGGCCCGGTACGAGCAGGCTCCACCCGAGGACGAGGGACACCTGGGTCGCGAGGACGACGCTGGTGCCGGCCCGCGGCACGAGGAGCAGCCCGAGCGGGGTGAGGAGCAGCAGCCACCAGGGCAGGGGTGCGCCGGCCGCCATCGCGCAGGCGAGGACGACACCCGGGCTGACGGAGAGGGCGGCCGCCACCACGGCGGGTTGAGGGGCGTACTCCTGCGACGCGCCGAGCCGGAAGAGCCTGGTGGACCGCGCCGTGAGGCCCTCGCTCGTCATCAGCGCGGGCCGCTCACGGTCGGCGGGAGGCCCCGCCGTCACCGCCGCACCATCCGGGGGCGACGGGCCCGACGGGCGACGTCACGCAGCACGAGATCGAGGCTGCCCGGCCCGCGCCACGGGACCACGGGGACGCCGAGGTCGCCCAGCCGCTGGATCTCGGCAGTCCGGGTCAGCCGCCGCAGCCGCCACGCGAGCCGGGTCGCCGGGTCACCCTCGGGATCCCACAGGTGGTCGGGCATGGTGTCGAGGACGATCGTCGTGAGGCCCCTGGACCCGAGTCGGGCCACCACGGCGACGCTCGAGGGGTCGACGAGCGGGGTCAGCACGACGACGAGGGCCCCGGAGGGGATGCCCGAGGTCGACCACTCACCGTCGTCCGACCGCTCGGTCGCCGGCTCGATCGAGGCCAGGGTGTCGAGCACCCGGCGCAGGTGGCGGCGACCCGATCCGGCCGGCAGGCGGCGCACGGTGGCCGACCCGATCACCCGGACGGCGACCCGGTCGCCCGTGACGAGGTGGTGCTGGGCCATCGCGGCTGCCGCCCGGACGGTCAGGTCGAGGCTCGTGGGACGTCCGTCGAGGCCCTCACGCGGCCCCAGGTCGCTGAAGGCGTCGACGAGGAGGACGACCGAGGCGTCCTCGTCCGCCCAGGTGGACGACACGTGGAGGTTGCCGGTGCGCAGCGAGACCGGCCACCGGATCCGGCGCAGCCGGTCCCCGGGCTGGAAGGCCCGGACCGTGGCGAACTCGGTGCCACCCCCGGCCCGTCCGGCGCGATGCGCCCCGACGAGCCCCTCGGGACGAGGCAGCGGTGCGGTGGGGTCGAACGTCGCCGGCAGGGGCAGCACGGTCACCACGTGCTCTCCGGCTGCCGTCACGTTCACGGGGCCGCAGTGGTAGGCCGCCCAGGCGGCGTCCGCCCCGACGTGGACCGGACCCACCGGACGGCGTCCCCACCGGGTCAGCCGGACGGCGACGCGGGCGGTGAGGGTCGGGTCGTGTCCCTCCTGCCCTTCCTGCTCCTGATGCCCATCGGTCCCTTCCCGGGCAACGGCGTCCTCACGTGCCGCCGCGACGATCCCGAGTGGGGGGTCGAGATCGGTGAAGGGGGCCGGGTCGATGCTCAGGAAGACGTCGTCGGCGCCCTCGGGCAGGCGCAGCGTCGTCGTCCACCAGACCGACTCACCCTCCCGGACGCTCCTGCGGCTGAGGTGGCTCGTGAGCGACGGGACCTCGATCGGTCGGGCCAGGCGTCCCCATGCCGCGACGACGAGCAGGGGGGTGACGAGGACGAGCACGTCGGGTCGCCGCGCGACGACGGCGAGCACCCCGCCGACCGCGCCCACGACGACCGCCCGCACCTGCGCTGCTGTCGGACGCCACGGCGGGAACGGCGTCAGAGCACCGGCCGGTACGGGGTCCAGCTCGGTCGAGCCGGTCTGCGCCGGCTGGTCGGTCGTCATGGCCGGTGGGCGGGCGACGGGTCCGCGGCGGTCGGCGTGGACACGGTCGACAGGAGGCTCCGCACGACGGTACTGCCGGTGACGTCGCCCATCCACAGCTCCGGCCGCACCGTGAGGCGGTGGGCGAGCGCGGCCGGGGCGACCTCCTTGACGTCCTCCGGGGTCACGAAGTCGCGCCCGCGGACGACCGCGAGGGCACGAGCCGTGAGCAGGAGCGCCAGCGACCCGCGCGGCGACGCACCCATGAGCACCTGGGGATGCGTGCGGCTGGCGCCGGCGAGCGCCACGCAGTAGGCCGCCACGCTGTCGTCCACGTCGACGGCCTCCACCGCGGCCTGCATGCCGAGGAGCCCCGCTGCGTCGGTGACGGGCGCCAGCTCGACCTCCTCGCGGCGACGCGCCATCCGCGATCGCAGCACGTCGAGCTCCTCGCGGGCGGTCGGGTAGCCGAAGGACACCCGCAGCAGGAAGCGGTCGAGCTGGGCCTCGGGGAGGGGGTAGGTGCCTTCGTACTCGACCGGGTTGGCTGTCGCGAGCACGTGGAAGGGTCGCGGGAGCGTGAAGGTGCGACCCTCGACCGTCACCTGCCGTTCCTGCATCGCCTCGAGGAGGGCGGACTGGGTCTTGGGGGGCGTGCGGTTGATCTCGTCGGCGAGGAGCAGGCCGGTGAACACTGGCCCTGGCCGGAAGGCGAACTCCGACTCGCGCTGGTCGTAGACGAACGACCCGGTGAGGTCGCCGGGGAGCAGGTCGGGGGTGAACTGGGCGCGGGTGAAGCCGAGCCCCAGCGTCTGCGCGAACGACCGGGCGGCGAGGGTCTTGCCCAGACCGGGGTAGTCCTCCAGCAGGACGTGGCCGCCGGCCAGGACTGCGGCGAGCACGAGGGTGAGGGCGTCGCGCTTGCCCACCACCGCGCGGCCGACCTCGTCGAGGACGGCAGCGGCGAGCGCGCTGGTCTGCGCGGTGGAGAGCGACCGGGGGACCGCGGGTGCGGCGCCCTCTGGCGTGGGGGGTGACCCGGCACCGGCGACGACCGGCTCGGCGGGGGTGGGCTCGGGGGTCACAGCTGCTCGATCCTGTCCAGGAGGCGGGTGAGGGTGTCGGGGTCGAGGAGGCGCTCGTCAGCGGGTCCGCGGACGACGGCGGCGACCTCGGGCGGCAGCAGGGGCAGGGCTCGCGGGTCGGTCGTCGGGTCGAGGCCGTGGCTGCGACCCACCCGGGACACGACGGCCGCCACGAGGTCGGCCCGCACCTCCTCGGCCAGGTGCTGGCGCGAGCCAGCGCTGGCCTCGGGGGCATCGCGCAGGCGTCGGGCGAGGACAGATGTGCGGTGGTCGGAGCCTCGCCCCAGACCGCGGGCAGGTGCGTCGCCGCCATGGGGCCAGGGCGAGTCGTCGGTGGCGAGGGTCGCGTCGAGGTAGGCGAGCAGTCCCGCGACGGCCAAGGCTCCGGCGGCAAGGAGGATCGGCGAGGGATGGACCCCGAGGAGGGCGAGGGCGACGACCACGACGACGTAGCCGCCCGCGCCCCGACCCACGGCCCGAACCCCTCGCCGACGCCTCCCGGTGGCGGGCTCGCTCACGGGGGCAGCTCGCTCTCGTCGGTCGACCTCGGGACACCCACGCCGGCCTGTCGCCCTGCAGCCCCGCCCGCGGCCGCCCGGGCGGTGGCCGCAGTCGCGGCCGCCAGCGCCGTGGCCTCTGCGGCAGCCGCTCGTGCGGTGGCCAGCTCGCGGCCGACGTGGGCCAGGTCGGCGTGGAGGCGAGACAGGTGCATCGAGGCAGTGTCTCGATGGCCCTCGGTGAGGGCGTGTCGCGAGAACCGCGCCTCCCGGTAGAGCGTGCCGAGCCCGTCGAGCGCCTCCTCGCTGACCGGCCACGTCGTGAGGACCCGTCGGGTGAACTCCGTGGGGGTCTCGGCGGGGTGCCGGGCCAGGCCGACGACGGCGGCCGCCGCCTCGAGGTCGATCCAGCAGGCGACGATCGCATTGCGCGGGGCGCCCGTCAGGAGCACGGTCATCCGGTGCTCGGCTGACTCGGTGAGGGCGTCGGGGGTCAGGTCGGGTGGGGGGACGACCGCACGGCCAGTGTGGGTGCGTGATCGCCAGCGGGGGACCACCTGGAGCAGCCAGCGCAGGACCAGGACGCCCGCGGCGACGAGCGCGAGGACCACGAGCGACTGCACGAGCGTGAGGAGCCACGCCGGGGGCATCGGCGGATGGTCACCGAAGGGCCTCTGGCTGGCGTCCGCCGCCGGGACGCTGGTGGCTGGGGACACGGTCGGCGTCGGAGCCTCGAAGGGTGTCGGGGCGGCGCCGGAGCCGGGTGGGTCGACGTCGACGAACCCCACCGGGCCGGCGGACGAGGTGACGACGAGGAGGGCCAGGACGGCCACCCCCAGCCCCGCGAGCACCCACCCTGCGCGAGGTCGCGTACGGCGCCTCCCTGCAGCAGTCACCCCCGGCTCCATGGCACGACACGCTACTCGGGAGGGACGACGGCCGGCCGGAGCGCGGCGCGGCCTCAGTCTCCCTGGTGCCGCGGTTCGGTCCCGTGGGTGCACTCGCACCGGCGTGGGAGGGGCCGTACGAGGGTCCCGTCGGCATCGACGGCGCAGACGCTCCCCGGGCTGGCGAAGACGGCCGACGGCGGTCGGCCGGCCACGGCGAGGGCCACGCTGAGGGCCATGAGTGCGGAGACGTCGACGACCTGACCGATGCGGAAGAGGCTGGCGGTCTCCGCGATGACGTCGTCGTCTCCCGCGCGCAGGACGACCCGCACATCGGGGGCGACAGCGCGGGCGGTGATGGAGATGGCGACGTTGTCGAGCTCGTCGCTGCCGAGGGCGGCGAGCCCGAGGGCGCGGGCCAGGCCGACCCGTTGCAGGACGGCGCGGTCGTCGGCGTGGCCGATGACCACCGGGATCCGGGCGGCGCGGGCCAGCCGCAGGTTGGGTGCGTCCTCGGCGCGCTCGACGATGACCACGGGGATGCCCAGGGATCGCAGCAGCAGGCTGACCCGCAGTCCCACCTGCCCGAGCCCGGCCACGACGACGTGGTGTGACCGGGGCAGCGAGCGACGGCCCACCAGCCCGACCGAGCGCGAGGAGCGCAGCCAGTCGACGAGCCCGGCGACGAACGCCCCGCTGGCGACGAGGGTGGCCAGCATGAGCCCGACGGCGAGCGCGAGGTACCAGCCTGGCGCCTCGTGACCGACCGCGTCGGCGGGACCGACCGTCGCCACGACACGGGTCGCGGAGTAGAGCGCTTCCAGGACCGGCTCGTGCAGGACCACGACCGTCAGGGCCCAGTCGAGCAGGAGGATCATGAGCAGGCTCGTGAGGCCGACGAGCATGAGCGCCGTGGACCCCTGCTGACGACGAGGCACCCAGGTCGTCAACGCCTGCCACCACGGGGGGCGTGACGGGGTGAAGGGACCGACCCGCGGACCGTCCGGGCCCCGCTCCAGCAGGAGGCCGTCGGGCAGCACAGCCAGCCCGTCACCCGTCACCGCCGCCACGACGGCAGGCGCCGCGACCTCGGCCGCCGAGGTGGCGACGCAGTGCGGTACGACGCGCCGCAGCTGTTCTGCCACGGTGCGGTCGAAGACCGACACCACCAGCTCGACCCCGGGCAGCGTGTGCTCGACGAGCAGGCCCCACCGCAGCGCCTGCACGTCGGAGCGCACGATGACGACGACGGTCTGCACGGCCGCGCTGCTGAGGGCCGCGCGCACTCCCGACTCGGTCGGCCGCGTGAGGTGGGTGACCCGATGGCCGCCCTCGACCAGCAGCGAGCAGGTCATCCGAGTGGCCTCGAGGTCACCGACCACCAGGCACGCCCGCGCAGGGGGGAGCGATGGGGGTGGGCCGACCATGGGCCATCCTCGCAGACTCCGTACCGCGGTCGGGTCGAGCGCCGGCCCGGTCGACGGGGCCGCGGGAGAGCAGGGTCGGACGTCGTCGGACGGTGTCGGGTCAGGCCTTGGCGCGAGGCTCCGGGGGGATGATCGTGGGGTCGCGCACCTCGATGGTGTCGGCGTCGGCGTAGGTCATCGAGGTGATGTGGCCGGCAGCGGCGAGGTCGCCGGCGGCGGCGCGCACCCGGGTCAGGGTCGCCTCCGGTCCGGCGAGGACCATCGACGAGATCTCGGCGCGCATGCCGACCTTCGCCTCCGACTTGGCCTTGCGCACCCCCGCCAGGGCCGCACCGACGGCGCCGAGCACAGCGGCGTCACCGTCGGTCGCCTCCCCGAGCTCGGCGCGGGTGGGCCAGGGGGCCCGGTGCACCGACCCCTCGTGGAACCAGGCCCACACCTCCTCGGTGGCGAAGACGATGACCGGCGCGAGCAGCCGCAGCTGCACGTCGAGCGCGATCCGCAGTGCGGCGCGGGCCGAGGCCGCGGCGGCGGGGGGGACCGGCACGTCGCGACCGCCGTACGCCCGGTCCTTGACCAGCTCGAGGTAGTCGTCGCAGAAGGTCCAGAAGAAGGTCTCGCTCACCTCGAGGGCGCGGGTGTAGTCCATGCCCTCGTAGGCCTTCGTCGCCTTGTCGATGACGTCGGCGAGGGCGGCGAGCATGCTGCGGTCGAGCGGCTCGGTGACGAGGGCGCCGAGCGCGGCGAGGTCGGTGGCGTCGACGCCCTCGACATCACCGAAGCCGAGCGCGAAGGTGCTGGCGTTGAGCAGCTTGATGGCCAGCCGACGGCCGACCTTCATCTGCGCCGTGTCGAGCGCCGTGTCGATGCCGAGCCGGGCCGAGGCGGCCCAGTAGCGCACCGCGTCGGTGCCGTGCTCGATGAGCATGCCGATCGGGGTCGTGGCGTTGCCCTTGGACTTGCTCATCTTCTTGCGGTCGGGGTCGAGGATCCAGCCGTTGACCGTCGCCTCGCGCCAGGGCAGCGACCCGTGCTCGAAGTGCGCCCGGACCACCGAGGCGAAGAGCCAGGTGCGGATGATGTCGTGCCCCTGGGGCCGCTGGTCCATCGGGAACACCGCCGCGAAGAGCTCGGGGTCGTCGAGCCAGCCACCGGCGATCTGCGGGGTGAGCGAGCTCGTGGCCCAGGTGTCCATGACGTCGGCATCGCCGACGAAGCCCCCGGGCTCGCCGCGTCGGCTCTCGTCGAAGCCCGCCGGGGCCTCGGCCACCGGGTCGACGGGCAGCACCGACTCGTCCGGCACGATCGGGTGGTCGTGGTCGACGTCGCCCGAGGGCAGCACGGGGTACCACACCGGGACCGGCACCCCGAAGAAGCGCTGCCTGCTGACCAGCCAGTCGCCGTTGAGCCCGCCGACCCAGTTGTCGTAGCGGCTGCGCATGAAGGCGGGGTGGAAGTCGAGCTCGCGGCCGCGCTCGAGCATCTGCTCGCGGATGGCGGCGTCGCGCCCGCCGTTGCGGATGTACCACTGGCGTGAGGTGACGATCTCGAGGGGCTTGTCGCCCTTCTCGAAGAAGTTCGCCTTGCGCTGCGTCGGTGTCGGCTCACCGTCGAGGTCGCCGCTCGAGCGCAACGCGTCGACGACCGCGGTGCGGGCCGAGAACGTCGTCCTGGTCGCCATCTGGGCGAAGAGCGACCGCCCGGCCTGCGTGGTGATCCACTCCGGTGTCTCGGCCTGGATGCGTCCGTCGCGGGTGATGACCGAGCGCGTCGCCAGCTGCAGCTCGCGCCACCACGTCACGTCGGTGAGGTCACCGAAGGTGCAACACATGGCGATGCCGGCGCCCTTGTCCATCTCGGCCAGCGGGTGCGCGAGCACCGGCACCTCTGCCCCGAAGATCGGCGAGGTGACCGTGGTGCCGAAGAGGGCGGCGTAGCGCTCGTCGTCGGGGTGGGCGATGAGGGCGACGCACGCAGGCAGCAGCTCGGGGCGCGTGGTCTCGATGTAGACCGGGGTGCCGTTGCCCTGGTGGAACGCCACCCGGTGGTAGGCCCCGGGGTAGTCGCGGGCCTCGAGCTCGGCCTGGGCCACGGCGGTCTGGAAGGTCACGTCCCACAGGCCGGGTGCCTGCGCCTGGTAGGCCTCCCCGCGCGCGAGGTTGCGCAGGAAGAAGGCCTGCGACACGGCCCGCGAGCGCGTGTCGATGGTGCGGTAGGAGATGTCCCAGTCGACGGACAGCCCGAGCCGGCGGAAGGTCTCCTCGAAGGTCACCTCGTCCTTGACGGTCAGCACGTCGCACAGCTCGATGAAGTTGGCGCGGCTGACCGGCACCTGAGCGGAGGCCTTGTCGGACTTGCCCTCGCCTCCCTCCTGCGGAGGCACGAAGGCGCTGTCGTAGGGGAGGGTCGCGTCCCCGCGCACCCCGTAGTAGTTCTGCACGCGCCGCTCGGTGGGCAGGCCGTTGTCGTCCCAGCCGATCGGGTAGAAGACCTCATGACCCGTCATCCGCTTGTAGCGGGCGATGCAGTCGGCCTCGGCGTAGCCGAAGACGTGCCCGATGTGCAGCGAGCCGCTCGCGGTCGGCGGCGGGGTGTCGATGGCCCAGATGCCCTCACGCCCCCCGGCCAGAGCCTTGGCCCGGTCGAAGGCGTAGGTGCCCTGCTCCTTCCATACCGCCGCCCACTTCTCCTCGAGCCCGTCGACCGAGGGCTTGTCGGGGATCGTGGTGGCGCGGCTGGGGGAACTGGTCGTCATGGGCTCGAGTCTCCCATCCCGTGGGGTACCCCATGAAACAGGTTTGACGGCCGGGTGGCCCCGGCTCGTCGCCGCAGGCCACCGGGGCCGTCAGACGGCGACGACGAGGTCACGGCTGCCCTCACCGGCGCGGACCAGCGCGGCGTAGCGGCCGCCACGCGCGAGCAGGCTCTCGTGGGTGCCGATCTCGACCACCCGACCGTGGTCGAGCACGGCGATCTGGTCGGCGTTGCGCACGGTGGAGAGGCGGTGGGCCACGGTGATCGTGGTGCGTCCCCGGGCGGCGGCGTCGAGCGCGGCCTGCACCTCGCGCTCGGTGTCGTTGTCGAGGGCGCTCGTGGCCTCGTCGAGCACCAGCACCCGGGGGTCACGAAGGAGGGTCCGGGCCAGGGCGAGCCGCTGCTGCTCGCCCCCGGAGAAGCGCAGGCCCCGCGCTCCGACGACCGTGTCGAGCCCAGCGGGGAGCGAGCGCACCAACGGGGCGACCTGGGCGGCGGTCAGGGCCGCCCAGAGCTCGTCGTCATCGGCCTCTGGCCGGGCGTGCAGCAGGTTGTCACGGACCGAGGCGTGCAGCAGGTAGGTGTCCTGGGACACGACCCCGACGGTCTCGGCGACGTCGTCCGGCGCCAGGTCGCGCAGGTCGGTGCCGTCGAGGGTGACCCGGCCGAGGGTCGGGTCGGCGATCCGGGAGACCAGCCCCGCCAACGTCGACTTGCCCGAGCCGGTGGCGCCGACGAGGGCCAGGCTGGTGCCGGCAGGCACGACCAGGTCGACACCGTCGAGCGCGAGGGTGGGGGCGTCGTCGTACCGGAAGGTGATGCCCTCGAGACGGACCTCGCCGGTCACACCGCCCGCGGGCAGGGGCACCGGGTGCTCCGGAGCCGGCACGCTGGTCTGCAGGTCAAGGTAGCCGAAGATGCGGCTGAACAGCGCCATCGAGGACACGACGGAGACACCGACGTCGAGCAGCCCCATGATCGGCCGGAAGATGCCGGTCTGCAGTGCTGTGAAGGCGACCAGGGTGCCGATGGTCATGCCGCCAGCGGTCGCGGGGAAGCCGGCGGCGAGGTAGATCAGCGCCGGGATGGCGGCGAACACGATCGACATGGTCGACATGCGCCACCGGCCCGCGAGCTGCGACTGCACCTCGAGGTCGACGAGGTCGTGCGAGGTGTGCGAGAACCGTGCGGAGACCCGGTCGCCGGCGCCGAGGCTCTTGCTGAGGGCCACGCCACTGACCGACAGGCCCTCCTCCACCTGGGTGAGCAGGTCGGCCATGAGGCGCTGCTGGCGGGCGGTGAGGTTCCTGCGCAGGAGCGCCACCCGGCGCGAGAGCCAGATCGCGGGAGGCAGGACGAGGAGGGACAGCAGGGACAGCCGCCAGCTGAGGGCGACCATGGCCACCGTGGTGCCGACCGCGGTGGTGAGGTTGGAGGCGATCGAGGTGGCGGTCGAGGTCACCACCGACTGCATGCCGGCCACGTCGTTCGTCAGACGAGACTGGATCTCGCCGTTGCGGGTGCGGGTGAAGAACGCGAGGGACTGGTGCTGGAGGTGGGCGAAGACGCTGGTGCGCAGCCCGTGCATGACGCGCTGCCCGACCAGGGTCGAGCGCCAGGTCTGCAGGACGCCCAGCACGGACGTGACGACCGTGACGGCGAGCATCCCGCCGACGGACAGCAGGAGCAGCCGGGTGTCGTGCTGCGGGAGGGCGACGTCGATCACCTCGCGCAGCAGGAAGGGGGTCGCCAGCGCGATGGTGCTCGACGCCACGATGAGGGCCAGCACGGCAGCCACGGACCAGCGGTACGGGGTGAAGAGGGCGGCGACACGCGCCCAGGAGACGGGCGACTCGGCCAGCTGGGCACGGTCGGCGGGGGAGACCCGGCGGCCGGAGCCGGATCCGGGTGGACGGCCGCGTGACCCGGTGCGGGCAGCGGCGTGGACGGGGTCGGAGAAGGTGCTCTGCACGGGCATCGGTCCTCTCGGTCAGGGCCAGCGGTCGCGGGGGGCAGCAGGCTCAGTCGGTCTGTTAGTGAGGTTACCTCATCATGAGGCAACCTCGTCAACGGTAGGCTGGCCCCATGCATTCCTCGCACCTGTCCAGGGACGGCACCCCGGAGACCCAGGCGAGCCCGAAGAGCCCTGCGACCCCGGAGAGCCCTGGGACCCCGGAGAGCCCTGGGACCCCGGAGAGCCCGGCGACCCCGCCGACCCCGCAGCGCCAGGAGACGGGAAGCGAGGGGCCGCCCCTCGACGACCTGCTCCTGTCGGTCTCCCGTCGGCTGCGACGACAGTGGGCCGACGGCCTCGCACCATGGGGCCTGTCGCCCCACCAGGGCCGTGCCCTGAGAGTGGTCACCACCGACGGCTCGCTACGCGTCGGTGACCTCGCCGAGGCCCTGCGTATCGCCCCCCGCTCGGCCACCGAGGTGGTCGACGGGCTCGTCGAGCTCGGCCTGCTGCGGCGCACCGCCGACCCCGACGACCGCCGGGCCACGCGGGTGGTGGCCACCGACGAGGGCCAGCGGGTCAACGCCGAGGTGCTGGCGGCCCGAACCGCCCGGGCCGACGAGGTCTTCTCCGTGCTCTCCCCCGTGGAGCGGTCCGTGCTCGGCCGTCTCCTGCGCACGCTCGCTTCCGGCGGGGGGCACGCCGACTGAGTCGCAGGACCGACCGGAGCGGGCAGGGCACGAGCGCAAGGGAAGGTCGTGGCTCGAGCCCCGTAGGTTGGGCAGGTGCGCACCGTGGTCACCACCGCCCTCGAGCAGGCCCTCACCTCCGCCGTCAGCGCGGCCCGCCCCTGGGCGGCCACACCGCCGGGTGCCCGGGCCCTCGCCCTCGAGGCCGTGGCCGACGCGCTCGACGCGCACGCCGACGAGCTCGTGCCGCTGGCGCTCGCGGAGACCCACCTGCCGGAGCCCCGCCTGCGCGGCGAGCTGGCCCGCACGACCTTCCAGCTGCGCCTGCTCGCCGACCGGCTGCGCTCGGGGCTGCTCGACGACGTGCGCATCGACCACGCCGACCCCGACTGGCCGATGGGCCCCCGCCCCGACCTGCGGCGCACGCTCGTGCCGCTGGGGCCGGTCGTCGTCTTCGCCGCCAGCAACTTCCCCTTCGCCTTCAGCGTCGCCGGTGGTGACACCGCCAGTGCCCTGGCCGCCGGGTGCCCCGTCGTGGTCAAGGCGCACCCGGGTCACCCCGGGCTGTCCCGTGCCACGGCGGGCGTCGTCACCGACGCCCTCCTGACGTCCGGTGCGCCAGACGGTGTCTTCGGCCTCGTCGAGGGCCTCGAGGCCGGTGTCGCCGCGGTGCAGGACCCCCGCGTCCGGGCAGTCGGGTTCACCGGGTCACTGCACGCCGGGCGCCTCCTCTTCGACCTCACCCAGGCCCGACCGGACCCCATCCCCTTCTACGGCGAGCTCGGCAGCACCAACCCGGTGGTCGTCACCCCCGCGGCCTGGCGCGAGCGCGCCGGGGCGGTCGCCTCGGGCCTCGCGGCGTCGTTCACCCTCGGTGCCGGCCAGTTCTGCACGAACCCCGGCGTGGTGCTCGTGCCCGACGTGCCCGGTCTGCTCGAGGCCCTGCCGCCGGTGTCGGGGGCCCGGATGCTCACTCCCGGTCTGGCCGAGGCCTTCGTCGGCGCGCTCGACGCCCTTGCGGGTGAGCCGGGGGTGGAGGTCGCCCGCCGGGGTGACGGCACTGCATACGACGCGCCGGGGGCAGCCGTGCTCACGACGGACGGCGACGTCGCCCTGGCCCGCCCCGAGATCCTCTCGGCCGAGTGCTTCGGCCCCTCGACCCTGCTCGTGGGCTACCGCGACCGCGAGCAGCTGCTGCAGCTCGTCGACGTGCTCGGCGGCCAGCTCACCGCGACGGTGCAGGCGGGAGCCGACGACGAGCTGGCTCGTGAGCTCGTCCCGCTCCTGGCCGAGCACGCCGGTCGGGTGCTGTGGAACGACTGGCCGACCGGTGTCACGGTCAGCGACGCCCAGCACCACGGTGGCCCCTACCCCGCCTCGACCGCCAGCGCCACGACGTCGGTCGGGACGGCGGCGGTCGCGCGCTTCCTGCGGCCCGTCGCCTTCCAGGGACTGCCCGACGACGCGCTCCCGGCACGGCTGCGTGATGACGCCGAGGGGCCGCGCCTCGTCGACGGACGACGGGTGGGCGACGTCTGACAGGACCACGGTCCTGACGGCGGTGGTGCGCGCCCAGTAGGTTGGCGTCATGGAGCCCGTCTACGCGCCGGTCATCGCCCTCGCGCGCGCCCTCTTCGCCGTCGAGGGCCTGAAGTTCTCGCTCTCGGGGGTCGAGCACGTGCCGCGCACCGGGGGCGCGGTGATGGTCATCAACCACACCGGCTACATGGACTTCACGTACGCCGGGTGGGCTGCCGTGCCGGCCCGTCGCTACGTGCGGTTCATGGCCAAGGAGAGCGTCTTCCGCCACCGCGTCAGCGGCCCCCTCATGCGCGGTATGAAGCACATCCCCGTCGACCGCGCCCAGGGGGCGCAGTCCTACCGCACAGCGGTCGACTACCTGCGGGCCGGCGAGATCGTCGGCGTCTTCCCCGAGGCCACCATCTCGCAGTCCTTCGAGCTCAAGGACTTCAAGAACGGCGCCGCCCGCATGGCGAAGGAGGCCGGTGTGCCCATCCTGCCGACCGTCATCTGGGGCTCGCAGCGGGTCTGGACCAAGGGCCACCCGAAGCGTCTGGGGCGCACCCACACCCCCATCTCCGTCGACATCGGGCCGGCGGTCCACGTGGGTGCCGACGACGACGTCGACGCGGTCACCGCGGCCGTGCGCGAGACGATGGCCGGCATGCTCCACCGTGCGCAGGAGGCCTACGAGCCACTGACCGGGGCGGAGCGCATCTTCCTCCCCGCCCGGCTCGGCGGCTCCGCGCCGACCGTGGAGGAGGCGACCGCTGCTGAGGTCGCCGAGCGCCGCCGGCGCGCCTGACGACCAGAGCGCCCGCACCCGGGCGCCGGCAGGGCGCCGTACCCATGCCCTGCTGAAATTCTCGGGCCGACCCTGAGGCGCCATCCGCGCCCATCCGTCCTAGAGTGCCAACCATGGCCGGATCACTGCTGGGGAACGCCGTCCGCCGGGTCGAGGACCCTGACCTGCTGCGAGGACGCAGTACCTACGTCGACGACGTCAGGTCGGTGACCGGGGTGCTGCACGCCGTCTTCGTGCGCAGCTACGTCGCGCACGCCCTGGTGCGCTCGCTCGACGTCGAGGCGGCTCGCTCCGCCCCCGGGGTCCACGCCGTGCTGACCGCAGCGGACCTCGACCTGGGACCGGTCATCCCCTTCGTGCCCGTCAACGCCGACTGTCCCCGGATGCCGCTGGCCACCGACCGGGTGCGCTTCGTCGGCGAGCCGGTCGCGGTCGTCGTCGCGCAGACCCGGGCCCAGGCGGTCGACGCCGCCGAGCTGGTCGACGTCGACTACGAGCCGCTGCCCGCCGTGGTCGACCCGGTCGACGCGCTGGCCGAGGGCGCCCCGCTGCAGTTCGAGGCGGTCGCCCGCAACCTCGCCGGTGGCGAGCGGAGTGCTCCCGGGCCCGACGTGCTCGAGGGTGCGGCGCACGTCGTCCGGCTGCGGATGCACAACAACCGCCTCGCCGTCGCGCCCATGGAGGGCAACGCGATCCTCGTCGCGCCCGGGCTCCCCGAGGACGACTACGACGTCACGGCCTGGCTGGCCACGCAGATGCCCCACGGTGCGCAGCGCATCATCTCCAAGACCTTCGACCTGAAACGTGACCGCGTGCGGGTCATCGCCCCGGACGTCGGCGGGGCGTTCGGCGGCAAGGCCGGCGCCGGTGCCGAGCACCTGGTGACGATCGCCGCGGCGCGCCACCTCGGTCGGCCGGTGAAGTGGGTCGAGACCCGCTCCGAGGCGATGCTCTCGATGCAGGGCCGGGGGCAGGTCGACTACCTCGAGCTCGGCCTCGACGAGGAGGGTCGTTTCCTGGGACTGCGTTGTCGGATCGTGGGGGACTGCGGCGCCTACGCCGGGTTCGGTGGCAGCTTCGCCTACAGCACGACGTACATCATGGCGCCGGGGGTCTACGACATCGGCTCGCTCGACTACGCGGGGGCGGCCGCGCTCACCAACACCGCGCCCGTCGGCGCCTTCCGCGGAGCGGGACGCCCCGAGGCCGCCGAGATGCTCGAGCGGCTGGTCGACCTCGCTGCCGACGAGCTGGGCCTCGACCCGGTCGAGATCCGTCGGCGCAACTTCATCGCCCCCGACGCGTTCCCGTTCTCGACGCTCGCGGGAATGACCTACGACAACGGTGACTACGACCTGCCGCTGCGCGAGGCCCTCCGGCTCGCGGACTACGACGGTCTGCGCGCAGAGCAGGCCGTCCGCCGCGAGCGTGGTGACGTGCTCCAGCTCGGCATCGGGGTGTCGGTCTACGCCGAGATCACGGGCGGCGGCGCTGGTGAGCTGGGCGTCGTCGAGGTCGACGAGGAGGGCGGGGTCGTCGTCCGGGCCGGTACCTCCAGTCACGGTCAGGGTCACGCGACCGCCTTCTCGACCCTCGTCGCCGACCGCCTGGGCGTGCCGCTCACCCAGGTGCGGTTCGAGCAGTCCGACACCGCGCTCGTGCCCCGTGGGTCGGGCACGGGCGGGTCGCGCTCGCTCCAGCTGGGGGGCAGTGCGGTCGCCGGGGCGGCCGACGAGGTCGTGGCCAGGGCCACCGAGGTGGCCGCGAGCCTGCTCGAGGCCGCCGCCGCCGACGTCGAGCTCTCCGACGGTCGCTTCCGGGTGAGCGGGGTGCCCGAGCCGAGCCTGGGCTGGGCCGACGTCGCCCGGCGCTGCGCCGACGACGGCAGCCCCCTGCGCTCCGACCACGACTTCGTCGCGCAGGGAGCGACCTTCCCCTTCGGCGCCCACGTCAGCGTGGTCGAGGTCGACACCGAGACCGGTCTCGTCACCCCCGTCACGCACGTCGCGGTCGACGACTGCGGGCGGGTCCTCAACCCCCTGCTGGTCGCGGGGCAGCAGCACGGGGGCATCGCCCAGGGCATCTCCCAGGCCCTGTGGGAGGAGTTCTGCTACGACGAGGCGGGCCAGCCCGTCACCGCCACCTTCGCCGACTACGCGATCCCGGCGGCGACCGAGCTCCCCAGCTTCGTCACCGCCAACACCGAGACCCCCACGCACCTGAACCCCTTGGGCGCCAAGGGGATCGGTGAGTCAGCCACCGTGGGCTCGACCCCTGCGGTGCACAACGCGGTGATCGACGCGCTCAGCCACCTCGGGGTGAGGCACCTCGACATGCCGCTGACACCGCAGCGGGTGCTCGAGGCCTGCCAGCAGGCGCACGACGGCACCCTCCCCGCCGTATGGAGCGAGCCTCCCGCCGTCTTCGACGACCTGACGGTACGCGGCGCGACCGAGGAGGCCGCCACCATCTGACGGGGCGTGGAGCACCGGGAGGCAGGAGACGCGGGGCGCCTCCCGTACCCTGCCGACCATGTCTCGACAGCGCGTCCCCGAGGGTCCGGCACCCGATCCGGCCGTGCAAAAGCTGCGCATCCGCTACGCCAAGCGGGGGCGGCTGCGCTTCTCCTCCACCCGTGACTTCCAGCGCGCGCTCGAGCGGGCCCTGCGGCGCGCCGGCGTCCCCATGGCCTTCAGCGCGGGGTTCCACCCGCACCCGAAGATCTCCTACGCCAATGCCGCGCCCACCGGCACGGCCAGCGAGGCGGAGTACGTCGAGATCTCGGTGACCTCACGGGTCGACCCCGAGGCCGTGCGGGTGGCCCTCGACGAGGCCCTTCCCCCGGGGCTCGACCTGCTCGAGGTCGTGGAGGCTGCGCCCGGTGCCCTGGCCGACCGGCTCCTGGCCAGCGACTGGGTGATCGCCTTCACCGGCGTGAGCGCGCCGACGCTGCACGAGGCGGCGGGCGCCTTCCTGGCCCGTGACCGGGTCGAGGTGTCGCGCACCTTCAAGACCGGCCCGCGCACCTTCGACGTGCGCGAGGCGGTCGTCTCGTTGGTGGTGGCTGACCCCGACGAGCTGCGTGCCCTGCGCGCGACCGTGCCGGACGCCGTGCCGGACGCCGTCCCGGCGGTAGGCGCCGACTGTGCGATACTGCGATTGGTCGTGCGGCACACCACACCTGCCGTCCGGCCCGACGACATTCTGACCGCGCTGCGTGCAGTCGCGACCCTGGAGCCTCCGAGACCACCCCTGGTGACTCGTCTGGCCCAGGGCCCGCTGGACGCAACCGCGAGGGTGACTGATCCACTGGCCGCCGACGAGAAGGTCGGCGACAGCTGATCCCGGGGCCGCGCACTCCGCGAACCGGACCGGCTGCAGGATGACGACTTCCGTCGCCCGCGACCGCGGGTGACGAGCACGAGAACCGGCACACACGAGAGGGATGGGCGCAAGCCCCGGTGTGGATCGTCGCGTGCGTGCCTGAGAGGGACGCCGCATGGCTTCCGAGCACGAGAACACCCGCGACACCCTGGCCGGTGCGCCCGAGGGCGACAGCGTCGCCGTCGAGCCGGCTGAGTCGTCCGCGCAGGTCGAGCAGGGTGAGACGGCCGCGCAGGCCCCGCCCGTCAAGCGCACCCGCAAGGTCGCGGCGAAGAAGGTCGCGGCCCCCCGCAAGCGCGCCGTGAAGAAGGCGGCAGTGGCGACCGCACCGGACAGCGGAACCACCGCCGACCCCGCCGACGTAGCCGCCACCGGCCAGGCCCCTACCGGCCAGGCGCCGACCGTCCAGGCGCCTACCGGCCAGGTACCTACCGACCAGGCGACCGGCGACCAGGCGCCGGCCAACGGGCCGTTGTCCCAGCCGGCAGCGGCCGACGAGTCCGCCGGCACCGCCGCTGACGTGCCGACGGGGACCGACGACCCGTCCGCGCCGGTGGCGGCGAAGAAGGCCGCCCGCCCGGCCCGCAAGCGGGCGAGCCGCAAGGTCGCCGCACCGCAGGAGGCGCCGGCCCTGCTGGATGCCGCGCCGGCCGACTCAGCCGTCGAGCCCGCTCCCGTTCCGGACGCCGCCCCCGCTGTCGACGTCCCTGTCGACCCCGCCCACGACACCACCGTCGACACCACCGTCGACGTGCCGTCCGAGCCCACCTCGGTGGAGTCCGCTCGCCCCGAGCCTCAGACGAGTGACGACCCGGCGCCGTCGCCGTTCGGCATCGTCTTCCAGCCCCCGGCGCCACCCACCCGGCGCCGTCGCCGGGCCTCCGCGCCCGTGGGCCAGCCGACGCTGGACGCCCCCCTCGACCAGGTCGCCGAGTCTGGGCCCGTCGAGGCTGAGGCCCCGGCTCCGGAGTCGACGCCCACCGAGCCGACCCCCGAGCCGACGCTCGACACGGCCGCGGACCTCGGAGCTCCTGAGACCACGCAGGCCGTGACGGACGACGACACCGCCGACACCGCCGACACCGACGACACCGACGACACCGACGACGACGAGACCACTGACGAGTCGAGCGGCGACGCCCTGACCGACGACGAGACCTCCGACCAGCCTCGGCGCCGTCGCCGGCGTGGGGGCAAGGGCAGGCGTGGGCGAGGCGGGGCGTCGACCGACGAGCAGGGCGCCGACACGCCGCCCTCGGGCCGGTCCTCCTCCCGCGCCGTCCAGCCGGCCACCGGCACGGACGCCGGTTCCGAGGCCGCGCCCGACGACGAGCAGGACGACACCGACGCGGGTGCCGGTGACGGGGGCGGTTCCAGCCGCCGTCGCACCCGCCGCCGCCGTCGCAGCGGTGCGGGGTCGGGCGAGTCCGACGACGCGCCCAACGTCGTCACCCGCGTGCGTGAGCCTCGCCGCCAGAGCGACGAGGTGACCGGCGTCAAGGGCTCCACCCGCCTCGAGGCCAAGAAGCAGCGTCGCCGCGAGGGCCGCGAGGCCGGGCGGCGTCGTACGGTCATCACCGAGGCCGAGTTCCTCGCCCGGCGCGAGAGCGTCGAGCGGGTCATGGTCGTGCGGCACAAGGACGACCGGACCCAGATCGGGGTCCTCGAGGACGACGTGCTCGTCGAGCACTACATCTCCCGCGAGACCAACGTCTCGATGGCGGGCAACATCTACCTCGGTCGCGTGCAGAACGTGCTCCCCTCGATGGAGGCGGCGTTCGTCGACATCGGCAAGGGTCGCAACGCCGTCCTCTACGCCGGTGAGGTCAACTGGGACGCAGCCGGCCTCGAGCACGGCCAGGGCAAGCGGATCGAGAACGCCCTCGGCTCCGGCCAGAGCGTCCTCGTCCAGGTCACCAAGGACCCCATCGGCCACAAGGGCGCGCGCCTGACGTCGCAGATCTCGCTTCCGGGTCGCTACCTCGTCTACGTGCCCGACAGCTCGATGACCGGCATCTCCCGCAAGCTGCCCGACACCGAGCGGGCCCGCCTGAAGAAGATCCTCAAGGAGATCGTCCCGGAGTCGGCGGGCGTCATCGTGCGCACGGCGGCGGAGGGCGCCTCCGAGGAGGAGCTCCGTGCCGACGTCGCGCGCCTCACCCGCACCTGGGAGGACATCCAGGCCAAGGTCGAGGGCGCGGGCGGCGCGACGACCAAGGGCAAGGGCAAGGCCAAGGGCGGATCGGCGCCCGTGCTGCTGCACGGCGAGCCGGACCTCACGGTGCGGGTCATCCGCGACGTCTTCAACGAGGACTTCGGCTCGCTGGTCGTCGCGGGGGAGCAGGCCTGGAACGAGGTCTCCGACTACGTCGACTCGGTGGCACCCGACCTCGCGGCCCGGGTGACCCGGTGGACGAGCGAGGAAGACCTCTTCACCCACTACCGGATCGACGAGCAGCTGGCCAAGGCCATGGACCGCAAGGTCTGGCTCCCGTCCGGCGGGTCGCTGGTGATCGACCGCACCGAGGCGATGACGGTCATCGACGTCAACACCGGCAAGTTCGTCGGGTCCGGCGGCAACCTCGAGGAGACCGTCACCAAGAACAACATCGAGGCCGCCGAGGAGATCGTGCGGCAGCTGCGGGTGCGCGACATCGGCGGCATCATCGTCGTCGACTTCATCGACATGGTGCTCGAAGCCAACCGCGACCTCGTGGTCCGACGGCTGCTGGAGTGCCTCGGGCGTGACCGCACCAAGCACCAGGTCGCCGAGGTGACCTCGCTGGGTCTGGTCCAGATGACCCGCAAGCGGGTCGGCTCGGGCCTGATCGAGGTCTTCTCCGAGAACTGCGAGCACTGCGCGGGGCGCGGGATCATCGTGCACACCGACCCCGTCGACCGCAGCAGCGGCTCGGGCAGCCTGCCGGTCTACGGCAGCGGGTCGAGCGGGGAGCAGTCGGGCTCCGGTCAGTCGTCACGCTCGCGTCGCGGACGGGCGGAGGCCGAGCCGGCTCCCGTCGTCCGCACGGGCGGACCCACCCCCGCGCAGATCGCGGCCGCCGCGCACGCGGCGGCGATCAAGGCGGCAGAGGTCCGCGCTGACGCCGACGGGTCGTCGTACGACGCCCCGGAGGCGGCCGCTGAGGCCGCTGACCCCTCGACCGGTGTCGACCCTGCCCTGGCTGCGGCCGTCGCGGAGGCCATGACCGAGGCGCTGGCGGTGGACCTGCCGACAGAGCCGACGGCGGACCTGCCCGCAGAGCCCACGGCCGACGTGCCCCAGGAGCCGACGGCGGACGTGCCGCAGGAGCCGGAGCTCGAGGTCGAGCTACCGGGGCGTCAGGGACGTCAGGGGCGTGGACGACAGCCGCGTCGATCCCGCAGCGCCGCAGGAGCTCGCGGGACGACCCTGGAGTCTGCGCCGATGCCGGACAGCCCCGGGCCGGTCGCGGCTGAGCCGGTCGCGCCCGAGCTGGCGGCGTCCGAGCCGGTCGCGTCCGAGCCGGTGGCGCCTCAGCCGGTGGCGCCTCAGCCGATGACGGCCGAGCCGGCCATGCCCGAGACGGTCAAGCCCGACCACAGCGACGCCGAGGCGGCGGCGCCAGCCCGCGGTCGTCGGCGTCGGGGTCGGGTCGTGGCTCCGGCCGGGCCGCCGCGAGCGGGGTCGGAGCAGGGCTCGCCCGCCGCCGAGACGCCCGGGAGCCCGGCATGACCTTCCCGGTTTGGTGGCACGCCACCGGGCCCGGTACTCTGGATCCTCGGTGCGCCCACCGATCTGTGCCCCGTTCCTCCCAGCCTCCACGTCGACTCGCTGAGCCGACATCCACGGGCTGCCGAAGGCGGCGCTACGTGACGGTTCACGAGAGCGTGCACCACCAAGACAGCAACGGTCGCCACCGGTGACCGACAGAAGAGAGTGAGCTCGACGTGTACGCGATTGTTCGCGCTGGTGGTCGCCAGGAGAAGGTTTCCGTCGGCGACGTCCTCATCATCGACAAGGTCCGCGGTGAGGCCGGCGACAGCATCGACCTCACGCCGCTGCTGCTGGTCGACGGGTCCACCGTGACCTCAGACGCCGCCAAGCTGGCCCAGGTCAAGGTGACGGCCGAGGTCGTCAAGCCGGCCAAGGGTCCCAAGATCACCATCATGAAGTTCAAGAACAAGACTGGCTACCGCAAGCGCCAGGGCCACCGTCAGCACCTGACCCAGGTCAAGATCACCGGCATCACCGGCTGATCCCGGCCCACCCACTCCTCCGAAGACAAAGGCAGACTCTGACATGGCACACAAGAAGGGTGCGTCCTCGACCCGCAACGGTCGCGACTCCAACGCCCAGTTCCTCGGCGTGAAGCGCTTCGGCGGTCAGCTCGTCAACGCAGGCGAGATCATCGTGCGCCAGCGTGGCACCCACTTCCACCCGGGCATGGGCGTCGGCCGCGGCAAGGACGACACCCTGTTCGCCCTCGTCGCCGGCGCGGTCAAGTTCGGCACCAAGCGCGGCCGCAAGACGGTCAACATCGAGCAGCCGACGCTGGTCACCACGGAGGCCTGAGCCTTCGACCGGTTTTGCTTGTCGACGTGAGGGGGCGGGCCGCACGGCCCGCCCCCTCACGCGTGCCCGGGCACCAGCCCGGCGCACGTCAGCACGTCGTACGACGCCCCGGGGGCGCACCCCCGGCTACGGTTGAGACGAGGCCCTGCGGCCTCACGGAAGGAGTGCCATGGCGACGACCTTCGTCGACCGGGTCGTGCTTCACGTGAGCGCCGGTCACGGCGGCCACGGTGTGGCCTCGGTCAAGCGCGAGAAGTTCAAGCCGCTCGGCGGCCCCGACGGCGGTAACGGGGGTCGGGGTGGCTCGGTCGTGCTGCGGGTCGACCCGCAGGAGACCACGCTGCTCGACTACCACCGCCACCCGCACCGGGCGGCCGGCAACGGAAAGCCGGGTGCCGGTGACGAGCGCAACGGCGCCGACGGGGGAGACCTCGTGCTGTCGGTGCCTGACGGCACGGTCGTCAAGGACGCCGAGGGGCACATCGTCGTCGACCTCGTCGGTGCCGGCAGCGAGCACGTCATCGCCAGAGGTGGGCGCGGCGGTCTGGGCAACCGGGCGCTGTCGTCCCCGCGGCGCCGAGCGCCGGGCTTCGCCCTGCTCGGTGAGCCGGGTGACTCCCTCGACGTCGTCCTCGAGCTGAAGTCGCTGGCCGACGTCGCCCTCATCGGCTTCCCGTCGGCGGGCAAGTCCTCGCTGGTCTCGGTCATCTCGGCCGCGCGGCCCAAGATCGCCGACTACCCCTTCACCACGCTCGTGCCCAACCTCGGCGTGGTCGAGGCGGGCGAGGAGCGTTTCACCGTCGCCGACGTCCCCGGCCTCATCCCCGGTGCCCACGAGGGCCGCGGTCTGGGGCTGGAGTTCCTGCGGCACGTCGAGCGCTGCTCCGTGCTGGTCCACGTCGTCGACTGCGCGACCCTCGAGCCGGGCCGCGACCCGATGACCGACCTCGACGTCATCGAGAACGAGCTCTCGCTCTACGTCCCCGACGCCGACCTCGGCGGTCGGCCACTGGCCGAGCGCACCCGCGTGGTCGTGCTCAACAAGGCCGACGTGCCCGAGGCGCTCGAGCTGGCCGAGCTCGTCAAGGGCGACCTCGAGGCCCGCGGGCTCGAGGTGCACATCGTCTCGGCGGTCGCGCGAACCGGCCTGCGCGAGCTGACCTTCGCCCTGTCGCGCCTCGTGCTGCAGGCCCGGGCCGACGCCCCCGTCGTGACCCCCCGCCGGGTCATCCTGCGCCCACGCGCCGTCGACGACAGCGGCTTCGAGATCCGTCGCGAGGAGACCCCCGACGGTCCGGCCTACCGCGTGGTGGGCGACCGGCCGACCCGGTGGGTGCGGCAGACCGACTTCTCCAACGACGAGGCCGTGGGCTACCTCGCCGACCGGCTCGGCCGCCTCGGTGTCGAGCAGGCGCTGCTCAAGTCGGGCGCCGTCGCCGGTGACACCGTGCTCATCGGTGCAGCCGACGACGCCGTCGTCTTCGACTGGGAGCCGACGATGGTCACGGGCGCCGAGCTGCTCGGGCAGCGTGGTACCGACCTGCGCCTCGACCCGAGCTCGCGCCCCACCGCCAGCGAGAAGCGTGAGGCCGCCCGCGACCGCTACGTCGCCCGCCAGCGCACCCAGGCCGAGCTCGAGGCCGAGCGCCAGTCGGGGCACTGGGCCACGGCCGACGGCCGCGAGGACCGGTTCGACGAGTCCCCGACCGTCTCCGAGGCCAACCCCGACGCCTGACCGCTCCATACGTCGGCTTGTTGCCCCCGATGGGCCCGTTCAGGCGCCCGAAGTGGCCAAGACGGTCAGATCAGGGGCAACAAGGCGACTGGGGTGGACCATGACAAGGCTGGCGGGGGCGCGACCCTAGACTCGGCGGTGTGGCCCGGTCCGTGATCCAGCAGGCGAAGCGGCTCGTCGTCAAGGTCGGGTCGTCGTCGCTGACCGGCCCCGACGGGCGCCTCGACCTGGCTCGGCTCGGCTCGCTGGTGGATGCCGTCTCCTCACGCTGCACGGCCGGCGACGGCGTGGTCCTCGTCTCGTCGGGGGCGATCGCGGCCGGTCTCGGCCCTCTCGGCCTCGCCTCACGCCCGCGCGACCTCGCGACCCAGCAGGCCGCCGCGAGCGTCGGCCAGGGCGCGCTCGTCGCGGCGTACCAGGCGGCGTTCGCCACCCACGGCCTCACCGTGGGTCAGGTGCTGCTCACCGCCGACGACGTCACGCGCCGCACCCACTACGCGAACGCCCGCCGCACCCTCGACCGGCTGCTCGACCTCGGGACGGTGCCGGTGGTCAACGAGAACGACACGGTCGCCACCTCGGAGATCCGGTTCGGCGACAACGACCGGCTCGCTGCGCTGGTGGCGCACCTCGTGCACGCCGACGCGCTGGTGCTCCTCTCCGACGTCGACGCGTTGTACGACGGGCCGCCCTCGCGGCCCGGCTCGACCCGCATCCCCGTGGTCGCCGGCCCCTCCGACCTCGACGGCATCGTCATCAAGGGCTCGGGCAGCAAGGTCGGCACCGGCGGCATGACGACCAAGATCGAGGCCGCCGCCATCGCGACGGCGGCAGGCATCACCACCGTGCTCACCTCGGCCGAGCGGGCGTATGAAGCCCTCGCCGGTGACGAGGTCGGCACCCTCTTCCTGCCCACCGGCACCCGCCGCCCCTCGCGGCTGCTGTGGCTCGCGCACGCGACGACCCCGCACGGTCGGCTGGTGCTCGACGACGGAGCGGTCGCCGCCGTCGTCGACCGGCGGAAGTCGTTGCTACCAGCGGGGATCACGGCCGTCGAGGGCCGCTTCCTCGAAGGTGACCCGGTCGACCTCGTGGGATCGGACGGGCGCCCCCGCGCCCGCGGCCTCGTCAACTACTCCTCCGACGAGCTGCCCGCCCTGCTCGGCCGCTCGACCAAGGCCCTGGCGCGCGAGCTGGGCCAGCAGTACGAGCGCGAGGTCGTGCACCGCGACGACCTCGTGCTCCTCTGACCCCCGTGACCCCAACGTCGCCCAGCCCCGCCCCCGCCCGGCCCCCCGCCCGGCCCCCCGCCCCCCAGCCTTCCCCCGCGACGCCTTCCCCAACAACGCCTTGTTGCCCCGCTCGGGCCCAAACCTCACCCATCTGGGTCCCGACCGGGCGCATCGGGAACAACAAGGCGACGTGGGGGTGGGGCTGGCGGGGCGTCGACTGCAGTGGGCGCTGAGCAGATCACTCGCCTGGTCGCGCCCCAGGAGGAGAGGGCAGGCATGCCCCCCCCGAACGCTGCGTACGCCGTCGAGACCGACGTCACGCGGGCGAGCTGGTGGACAGGCAGGTCAAGGAGGCCTGGACGGTGCGGCCAGCTAGCCCGTGGACTGCCGGACATGTGGCAGGGGCCCATCTGCGTCGTGGACTCCGAGAGCAAGCCTGTGGCGCTGCCGAAGTGGCGGTCGTCGTTGTGGGTCTGCGGCACGGGCTGGCCGGGGTGGTGGACCACTTCGGCTACGACTAGCAGTGCGACAACAGGTGTCGGTGGGGCCCGCCTGGTTCGTCCAGCTCGCCACCACCCCGAAGGGGCTCGCCACGGGCTGTGCAGGGCCCGGGTGCGCGATCTCAACGCGCCCACGCGCCCACTGACAGCCCCTCGGCACCACCCAGCCTGTCGGGCCTATCTGCTCAGGTCTGGCCCATCTGCTCAGGTCGGCATGCTCGCCGCCGATGGCTCTGGGTACCACCGACACCGAACGACGGTGTCGGCCCGGGAGAGACGAGCTTCAGTGAACGTGTTCGAGACAACGGCCGTGTGGTCACCGAGACCTGATGTCCTGGGCGTCGCGAGGCGGTGTCTGCACACGACACCGGTCGCGAGGTCTTGATGGGTATCGACGTCGTTCGGCCGGCTACCTGCGCTGGCGCCCCCGGCGACTCAGCTGCTGCGTCGCCGGCAGCGGGACCTGGTCTGACGGGGCCGCACCGGGCGGACCGGATGAGCAAGCGGACCCTCATGCTGATGTCGCACGCGATGGAGCATGCCTTCGACGACGGCCACGACGAGGGCCGACCCGGGCTGGTCCTTGCCCTGTTCCAGCGGCGTGAGTACTTCGACGTCGAAGCGGAGCGGTACGCCGAGCTGGCGCGCGCAGGACATACCGTGATCGTCGCCTTCACCGGCGACTCGGATGGCCTCCCCACGGGGGTCAACGTCGTGCAGCTGGCCCCTGACGACCCTCGCGCTCACAGGTGGGTGCTGCTGCTACTGCGGGAAGGCGTCGCGACGTCCTTGGACGCCGTCGACCGGCATGAAGCGAGCGGAGCGGAACGCACCCTGCAGGGGTCGCGAACGTTCGATGCGACGTGGACGTTCCGTCGGTGGCTGGCCGTCGACCACGCGACCACGCTGCTGGACGACCTGGCCAACGACCTGCTATACGGGGTCGTCCAGACCGCCCGGGAACACATCGAGGCGACGGCCGCGCTCGAGGTCACCGACGTGGAGACGCGGCTGGTCGTTGCCGCCGAGCACCTGGTACACGCCCTGGAGGCCGGCGGCCGGCATAACAACCGTCTGACAGCGGCCCTGGCCGCCTCCCACGTGGCGGTCGAGCTCGACCAGCTGACGGGCCTGAGCAACCGCCACTACCTCGAGCGGTTCCTCGGTGACCAGGACGCACCGGCTGACCTGGTGGCGATGCTGGTCGACGTCGACGACCTCAAGACCGTCAACGACACGTGGGGGCACGAGGCGGGCGACGCTGTCCTGACCGCAGTCGCTCGGGTGATGCGGGAGCAGAGCCGAGCCGGTGACGTCCTGATCCGTTGGGGCGGAGACGAGTTCCTGCTCCTGCTTCCCCACCCGGGTGCCGGGACGCCTGGCGAGCTGCTGGCCATGGGTGAGCGGCTGGCCGTCGCCGTCGGGCTCGCCCACCCGGCCCCGCCGTGGGCTCACCTGGCCCTGTCCGTGTCCATCGGGGTCTGCCCCGCACCGCGGACGAGCCTCCCTGTCGCACAGCTCGACGCGGCCCTCTACGGGGTCAAACGCGCCCGCAAGGGCCACGCCGGCCTTGCCGTGTCGGTGCCGGCCTGAAGCTGACCGCAGCAACGATCATCGCGCTGACCACGCCCCGGTCGCGGCCCACCACCCGCCGGCGCCGTCCCCGACGAGGGTCGCGACCCGCCGGGTGACGTAGAACATTCCTGAGACGGAACCGAGTCGCCATCCCGCCCCCCAACAGCGCCCCTGCCGCCGCCGGTGGGGCGTCGCGGACCTGCGGCCCGATCGAGGGCAGACGAGGAAGTCACCGTCCCCCGCCGCAGAGAGCTCGCTCGCGGCGACCCGACAGTGGGCGGGATCACCCACGGAATCTGGAACCGGCTCCTGCGGGTCCGGGTGGGATGGTTGACTGAGGCCTCCTGCTCCTACTCAACGGTAACCGGAGGTGTCGTGCGCATCGCGTTGCTGTCGTACCGCAGCAAGGAGCACTGCGGCGGCCAGGGCGTCTACGTCCGCCACCTCAGTCGGGCCCTCGCCGACCTCGGGCACGAGGTCGACGTCCTGAGCGGCCAGCCCTACCCCGAGCGGCTCGACCCGCGCGTGCAGCTGGTGCAGGTGCCGAGCCTCGACCTCTACCGCGAGCCCGACCCGTTCCGCACCCCGCGCCTGCGGGAGTTCCGCAGCGTCGCCGACGTGGTGGAGTACGCCACGATGCTCACCGGCTGCTTCGCCGAGCCGCTGGGCTTCAGCCTGCGCGCCGCGCGCCTCCTGCGCCGCACCCAGGGCCGGTATGACGTCGTGCACGACAACCAGAGCCTCGGCTACGGTCTGCTCGCCGTGAGCCGCCGCGGCATCCCCCTCGTCGCCACCCTCCACCACCCGATCAGCCGTGACCGTCGGGTCGACCTCGACGAGGCCCCCACCCGTCGCCGACGGATCGCGCTGCGCCGCTGGTACGCCTTCGTGGCCATGCAGGCCCAGGTAGCGCGTCGCATCCCTGTGGTGCTGGGCGTCTCGGACGCCGCCGCGGCCGACGCGACCACCGACTTCGACCTCGCCCCGGGGCAGATCCGGGTCGTGCCCCTCGGCGTCGACACCGAGCTGTTCGCGCCGTCCGGCGGGCGCGTGCCCGGACGGCTCGTCGCGGTCGCCAGCGCCGACCGCCCGCTCAAGGGCGTCGTCCACCTGCTCGAGGCGGTAGCCAAGCTGCGCGTCGAGCGGCCCGTCGAGCTGCAGCTGGTCGCCCGGCTCGACCCTCACGGCCCGACCCGGTGCCGCATCACCGAGCTCGGCCTCGACGACGCGGTGACCGTCAGCAGCGACCTCAGCGACGAGGCGCTGGCGACCCTGCTCGCCTCCGCCGAGGTCATGTGCGTGCCCTCGCTCTACGAGGGCTTCTCGCTGCCCACGGTCGAGGCGATGTCGTGCGGCACCCCTGTCGTCGCCAGCCGCGCCGGTGCCCTACCCGAGGTCGTCGGCGACGCCGCGGTGCTCGTCGCGCCCGGAGACCCCGAGGCGATCGCGGCCGCCGTCGGCGCCCTGCTCGACGACCCGGACGGGCGCGCCCGCCTCGGCGCCCGCGCCCGCGAGCGCGTGCTCATCCTCTACAGCTGGGCGTCGGTCGCCCGCCGCACCGTCGAGGCGTACGACGAGGCGATCCTCGCCAGCGGTGCGATCCCCGCCGTGGCACCCGTGACTGCGGCCTCACTCGCCTCACCCGTCTCGACCCCCCACCCGGAGGAGCTTTCGTGCTGACCGTCGACTTCGACCGCCTCAGGGTGGGTCGCGGCACCCGCTTCATCGACGTCGGGGCGGGTGCCGGACGCCACAGCTACGAGGCCCTGCGGCGCGGCGCGCGCGTGACGTCGTACGACCTCGACGAGGGTGAGCTGGAGGGGGTGAAGGGGATGTTCGCCGCCCTCGAGCTCGAGGGCGAGGTGCCCCCGGGGGGCACCGGCGAGGTCGTCGTCGGCGACGTGCTCGAGATGCCCTTCGACGACGGCACCTTCGACGTCGTGCTGGCCTCCGAGATCCTCGAGCACGTGCCCGCCGACGTGGCCGCGATCGCCGAGCTCACCCGCATCCTCGCTCCCGGCGGGACGCTCGCCGTCACCGTGCCGCGGTGGCTGCCCGAGAAGGTGTGCTGGGCCCTGTCGGACGAGTACCACGCCAACGAGGGCGGCCACATCCGCATCTACCGCGCCGACGAGCTGCGCGGCAAGCTCGAGGCGGCGGGCCTGACCTTCACCCACAGCCACCACGCGCACGCCCTGCACGCACCGTTCTGGTGGCTCAAGTGCGCCGTCGGCGTCCACGCCGACGACCATCCCGCGGTTCGTGCGTACCACCGGATGCTGGTGTGGGACATGATGAAGGCGCCCGCGCTCACCCGGGTCGCCGAGCGCACGCTGGACCCCCTCATCGGCAAGAGCGTTGCTCTCTACTTCCGCAAGCCGGTGGGCGGATGACGGCTCTCGCCGTCGCGGGAGTGCTCACGCCGCACCAGGCTGCCCTCACGGCGTCGAGCATCGCGGCCGCCCAGCTGCCGTCGGGGGCGATCCCCTGGGATGCCGGCGGTCACCTCGACCCGTGGGACCACGTGCAGAGTGCCATGGGCCTGACCGTCGCCGGCCGGCTCGACGAGGCCGTCGCGGCCTACGACTGGTCACGCTCGGCCCAGCGGCCCGACGGCACCTGGGCCATGGCGTACGACGGCGACACCGTGACCGACCCGCACGCCGACGCGAACTTCAGTGCCTACCTCGCGACCGGCGTGTGGCACCACTGGCTCGCGACCGGCGACCGCCGGGTCGTCGAGCGGATGTGGCCGAGCGTCGACGCCGGGATCGAGGCGGTGCTGCGCCTCCAGAGGCCTGACGGCGCGGTCGCGTGGGCGGTGGGCGACCACGGTCGTCCCACCGACGAGGCGTTCCTCACCGGTTCCTCCAGCATCCAGCTCAGCCTGCGCTGTGCGCTGGGTCTCGCCGACGTCGTCGACGACCCCCGCCCGTGGTGGCGGGGCCCGCTGGCGCGGCTGCGGCACGCCGTACGCGATCATCCGGAAGCCTTCTCTCCCAAGCCGACCCACGCGATGGACTGGTACTACCCGGTGCTCACGGGCGCGCTCACGCGGGCCGAGGCCCGCCACCACCTGGCTGCGCGCTGGGAGGAGTTCGTCCACGCCGACCTCGGAGTGCGCTGCGTCAGCGACCACCCGTGGGTGACCGGCGGCGAGACCGCCGAGCTGGTGCTCGCGCTCGCGGCGGTCGGCCGCACCGGTGACGCGCGCACCCTCCTCGCCTCGATGCAGCACCTGCGGGAGGCCGACGGCTCCTACTGGACCGGGCTCGTCTACGCCGACGGGAAGCGCTGGCCCGTCGAGCGCACGACCTGGACCGGCGCGACGGTGCTGCTGGCGCTCGACGCGATCAGCGGTACGACCCCCGCGGCCGGCCTCTTCCGCGGCGACGGGCTGCCGCTCGTCGGTCCCCTCCCCTTCTCCCGCTCCGACGACGAGGTCGACCTGTGCCCCTGCCTCCTGGCCTCCTGAGCCTGCTCACCGACGTGCCGGGCTTCATGCCCGACGACGAGGGTGAGGCGCTGCGGGCCGCCGCCCTGCAGTACCTCGCCGCGTATGGAGCGACCGCCCCGCGGGTCGGGCTCGAGATCGGCTCCTACTGCGGGAGGTCGACGGTGTGGCTCGGCGACGCGGCCCGCGAGACCGGGGCCGCCCTCGTGACCCTCGACCACCACACCGGCTCGGAGGAGCACCAGGTGGGGTGGGAGTACCACGACACCGCGCTCGTCGACCCCGAGACCGGCCGGCTCGACACGCTGCCGCACCTGCGTCGCACCCTGCGCCTCGCGGGCCTGACCGACGTCGTCACCCCGGTCGTGGGCCGCTCCGCGGTCGTCGCCGCGTGGTGGCGCACGCCGCTCGACCTGCTCTTCGTCGACGGCGGGCACACCGAGGAGGCGGCGCAGGCCGACTTCGCGGGGTGGGCCCACCACGTGCGCGTCGGTGGTGCCCTGCTCGTGCACGACGTCTTCCCCGACCCCGACGACGGGGGACAGGCGCCCTACCACCTCTACCTCGCAGCGCTCGCCGACGGCTTCGAGGAGAGGTCGGTCACGGGCTCGCTGCGCGTGCTGGAGCGGGTGCAGGAAAGCGTGCGGGTGACGGCCACCGGCTGACCTAGGCTGGGGGCATGGCCGACACCACCGTTGCGCGCCCCATCGACCCCGAGGTCGTCGCCCGGGTGACGCAGGTCGCGACGGCGGCCAAGGCCGCCTCGCGCCGCCTCGCACAGCTCACCCGCGCGGCCAAGGACGAGCTGCTCGTCGCGATCGCCGACGCCCTCGTGGCGGCGACCCCGCAGATCGTGGCCGCCAACGCCGACGACCTCGCCCGGGGGCGTGACAAGGGCCTGGCCCCCGGCCTGCTCGACCGCCTCATGCTCGACGAGGCCCGGATCGCCGCGATCGCCGACGCCGTGCGCGACGTCGCCGGGCTGCCCGACCCGGTCGGTGAGGTCGTGCGGGGTTCGACCCTGCCCAACGGCCTGCAGATCCGCCAGGTGCGGGTGCCCATGGGCGTGCTCGGCATGATCTACGAGGCCCGCCCCAACGTCACGGTCGACGCCGCCGCGCTCGCCCTCAAGAGCGGCAACGCCGTCGTCCTGCGGGGCGGTTCGGCTGCCGGCTCGAGCAACCGCGCGATCGTCGACGCGATGGGCACCGCGCTCGTCGCCCACGGGCTCCCCCTCGCCGCCGTCTCGCTGCTCGACCAGGGTGGCCACGACGACGCCCGGGCCCTGATGACCGCCCGCGGCCTCGTCGACCTCGTCATCCCCCGGGGCGGCGCCGAGCTCATCGCCACCGTCGTGCGCGAGTCGACGGTGCCGGTGATCGAGACCGGCACGGGCGTCAACCACGTCTACGTCGACGCCGCGGCCGACCTCGACGAGGCCCTGGCCATCGTGCTCAACTCCAAGACCCAGCGGACCTCCGTGTGCAACGCCGCCGAGACGATGCTCGTCCACGACGCCGTCGCGGCTGCCTTCCTGCCCAAGGTGCTCGCCGCGTTGGGGTCCGCCGGGGTCACCCTGCACACCGGGCCCGAGGTGGCGCCCTACGCCGAGGCCGCCGGCGCGGCCCACGCGATGGCGCAGGACGACGACTTCGACAGGGAGTGGTACTCCCTCGACCTCGGCGTGCGCATCGTGCCCGACCTCGACGCGGCGCTGGAGCACATCGCGCGTCACGGCACGATGCACACCGAGGTCATCGTCACACGCGACCGCGCCGCCGCCCGTCGCTTCCAGGCCGAGGTCGACGCCGCCGTCGTCGTCGTCAACGCCTCGAGCCGCTTCACCGATGGTGCCGAGTTCGGCTTCGGCGCCGAGATCGGGATCTCCACCCAGAAGCTGCACGCCCGCGGTCCCATGGCGCTGCCCGAGCTGACGACGACCAAGTGGCTCGTCGAGGGCGACGGTCAGGTGCGCGTCTGATCGACGCCGTCGCCGGACCGGGCGACTGATTGGGGTCTGAAGCCCCACGCTGGCATGATCGCCTCGTGGAAGGCACCGAGGTCCGAAAGCTGGCCGCGCTCGAAGACACTCATTGGTGGTACCGCGAACGGCGACACCTGCTGGCCAAGGCCCTCAGAGGCCTGACCCCTGGCGACGCTCTCGACATCGGTGCCGCCGGCGGGGGCAACACCCGCGTGCTGCGTGACCTCGGCTGGCGCCCGGCCGCGCTGGAGTACGGCGAGGACGGCGCACGCGTGGCCCACGAGCGGGGCCTGAAGACGATGCGGGCCGACGCGACCCGGTTGCCCGTCGCCGACGCCAGCCTCGACCTCGTCGTGGCTTTCGACATCCTCGAGCACATCGAGGACGACACCAGCGCGGTCACCGAGGTGCGCCGCGTCCTGCGACCCGACGCCACCTACCTCGTCGCCGTGCCCGCCGACCCGCGGCTGTGGTCGGCCCACGACGAGGCGGTCGACCACGTGCGTCGCTACACACGCGAGACCCTGCGGGACGTCCTCACGCGCGGCGGCTTCGACATCGTCTCGATGGACTCCTGGAACGTGCTCATGCGACCGGTGGTCGCGATGCGCCGACGCACCAGCAGCGGGAGCGACCTCGACGACCTGCACCCCGTGGTCAACGCCGGGCTGCGAGCCGTCATCACGGCTGAGCGCTACCTACCGGTCAAGCAGCTGCCCGGCGTGAGTCTCCTCGTCACCGCTCGCCCCCGGCGCTGACTGAGCTGCCGGCGCAGGACCTGCAGTCGGCCCTGCCGGAGCGGACGGCGTAGCCCCGCCCGGACCCTCCGACGCCCTGCGCGTCCCCGCACCCGGGGGCAGGGTGGTGTCGGGTGGCGGCCGGTGGTCGGGAGTCCGCGCCACCACGGGGGGTGCGCCGACGGCGCGTCGTACGGGCGGGAGGGGGGTGTCGGTCGGGCCCCGCCGCGCCTCCGCGGACCGCAGCGAGTCGTAGGCGATGAAGTAGGTGGGCCGGCCCTGCATCTGGGTGTACATCCGACCGATGTACTCGCCGAGCAGACCGAGGCAGAGCAGCTGGGCGGCGCCCACGGCCGCGACGATGACGACCGTCGAGGTCCAGCCGGCGACGGCCTTGCCCGCGGCGTTCTCGATGATGGCGAAGATGCCGAGCAGCACGGCCAGGATGCCGCCGCCGATGCCGAGCAGGGTCGCCAGGCGCAGCGGCGCCATCGAGAAGCCCGTGACCGAGTCGACCGAGAGCTTGACCATCTTGAGCAGCGGGTACTTCGAGACCCCCGCAGCGCGTTCCTCACGGCGGTACTCCACCGTGCCGGAGGGGAAGCCGAGCGCCGGGACGATGAAGCGCAGCACCCGGTTGTGCTCGGGCAGCACGGTGATGGCGTCGACCGTCGCGCGCGACATGAGGCGGAAGTCGCCCGCGTCGCTCTGGGCGCTCGTGGCGCTGAGCCGCTGGATCACGCGGTAGAAGGCGCGGGCGGTGACCCGCTTGAAGACGGTGTCGGTGGAGCGGTCGCCCCTCACGCCGTAGACGACGTCGAGCCCTTCGCCCTTCGCCCTGGCCAGCATCTCGCCGATGACCTCGGGCGGGTCCTGCAGGTCGGCGTCGATGGTGACGACGTAGTCACCCCGGGCGCTGACGAGGCCGGCGGAGATCGCCGCCTGGTGGCCGGCGTTGGCCCGCAGGCGCACGACGCGCACGGCGTCCCACTCGCGGTGCAGCCGCTGCAGGAGGGCGGCGGTGAGGTCGGTGCTGCCGTCGTCGACGGCGACGACCTCGTACGACGCGCCGGTCGCCTCGAGCGTGGGGCGGAGCCGGTCGACGAGAAGGGGCAGGACGTCCTCCTCGTTGTACATCGGGATGACGACCGACAGCTCCGGGTTCATGTCGACCAATGTAATCGCGTGACTCCCGACTGGGCTGTGGGGCGCGTGGGGGGATCGTGTGAGCGATCTCGCGAGTCGGGTCCCGGGCGGGCGGTAGGCTTGACCCATGCTCGCCACCGTCGTCCCCGCCCTCGTTACCGCCGAAGCGGGGTCCGGGTTGCCGATGCCCCCCTTCGTGTACTCGCTGATCGCCTTCGGCGCCTTCCTCGCCGGGCTGGGCGTGCTGTGGTCCTTCCGCAACACGGCGGCCAAGATCGCTGACAAGGACGCTCGGCTCCGGGCGGCCAAGGCGGCCCGCTCCGGTCAGCACCCCTCCGAAGGCCACCACTGAGCAAGCGGCTCGGGGTGATGGGTGGCACCTTCGACCCCATCCACCACGGCCACCTCGTCGCGGCGAGCGAGGTCCAGGACCGCTTCGACCTCGACGAGGTGCTCTTCGTCCCGACCGGGCAGCCCTGGCAGAAGGCCGGCAGCACCGTCACGCCGGCCGAGCACCGGTACCTCATGACGGTCATCGCGACCGCGTCGAACCCGCGGTTCACCGTCAGCCGCGTCGACATCGACCGCCCTGGCGTCACCTACACCATCGACACCCTGCGTGACCTGCGGAGGCTGCACCCCGACGACGACCTGTTCTTCATCACCGGTGCCGACGCCCTCGCACAGATCCTCACGTGGAAGGACGTCGACGAGCTCTGGGACCTCGCCCACTTCGTCGGGGTCACCCGGCCGGGCCACGTCCTCAGCGACAACGGCCTGCCCACCCACAAGATCAGCCTCCAGGAGGTGCCGGCCATGTCGATCAGCTCGACGGGCTGTCGCGCCCGGGTGGTCGCCGGCCAACCGGTCTGGTACCTCGTGCCCGACGGTGTCGTCCAATACATCAACAAGTACTCCCTCTACGGCAGCTCCCCGTTGCCGCTCCTCCACGAGAAGGCCCTCGAAGCCCTGTGACCGCCTCATCCCGCGCCCTGTCCCTCGCCCAGACCGCTGCCGCCGCCGCCCAGGACAAGGTGGCGCACGACGTCATCGCCCTCGACGTCAGCGGCCACCTCGCCCTCACCGACATCTTCGTCATCGCCTCGGCCGACAGCGAGCGCCAGGTCGGCGCCGTCGTCGACGAGATCGAGGACCGCCTGCGCGACGCCGGGGCCAAGCCGCTGCGCCGTGAGGGCCAGCGTGAGGGCCGCTGGGTCCTCATCGACTTCGGCGACATCGTCGTGCACGTGCAGCACGAGGAGGAGCGCGAGTTCTACCAGCTCGAGCGCCTGTGGAAGGACTGCCCGGCGATCGACCTGTCGGCCGCTGACGCGACCTGACGTGCCGGACCCCCACGCGCAGGTGTCAGGCCCCGGCGACTCCGGCGGCCCGGGGGTCCCCGGGGGAGACCTGGTCGCCGTCGGCTCGCCCCCGCCGGGCGCGGAGATCCATCGACCGCGGTCCCTCGTGGTCCTCCGGCACGGCAAGACCGACGACAACCTCCGCGGCATCTTCCAGGGCCACCGTGACAGCGAGCTGATGTCGACCGGCTGGTCTCAGGCCAGGGCGGTCGCCCCGATGGTGGCGGCGGTGGAACCAGTCGCCATCGTGTCGTCCGACCTGCGGCGGGCTGCCGACACGGCCGACGTCGTGGCCGCGGTGGTGGGGCTCCCCGTACGGCGTGACGCGCGGCTGCGGGAGATCGACGTGGGGGAGTGGACCGGGCGTAGCCGCGCACACGTGAGGCAGACCGACGCACGGACCCTCGACGCTCTCGCAGCGGGGCTCGACGTGCGGCGGGGCGGCACCGGCGAGACGCTCGCCGAGGTGGCCCTGCGGGCCCGGGCCGCCGCAGACGAGGTCGTCGCCGGGCTGGGGTCGGGGATGACCGCGGTGCTCGTGTGCCACGGCATCACCTCGCGGGCCCTCGTCGCCTCGCTCGTCGGGATGGACCAGGCCGACGCCACCCGGTTCCTGCGCGGCCTCGACAACTGCCGGTGGGCCAGGGTGACCGAGGTTCTCGGTGCGCGGTCGGACGACGGCCTCGGGGCCTGGCGGATCGACGAGTGGAACGCGGGGCCGCCGACCCCATGCAGTACGTCCTGAGCCACCTCCAGGGCACCGATTTGGGCGCCGGGCACGCCATTGGCTAAACTCACCCAGGTTGCTCCGGAGACGGGGTGACCCCCCGCGAGCGATCGCACGGGGCTGTGGCGCAGCTGGTAGCGCACCTCCATGGCATGGAGGGGGTCAGGGGTTCGAATCCCCTCAGCTCCACCCGCATCAGGAGCAGAGGCCGGACCCCCGAGGGTCCGGCCTCTGCTGCGTGCGGACCGCCCGCCGCGAGGGCGTCGGCGAGGGGGGCTAGAACGGGCTAGTCCGTACGGTCAAATTCGGGGAAAACGGGCAGGCGTGTGCGTGGGAGCACCTATGATCAGAGGTGTCGGACCCTGGCAGGGGGCTGGCACCGGGTTAGACTGCCGAACATCGCGGCGTCGTCGAAAAGGAGTGCGAGAGACTGTGGTCCTGTATGCAGTGCGCTTGCCCCGGAGTCGACGGATCCTCAGCGCCCTCGGGGTGGCTGCGGGGTTCGTCATCGTCTCCGGCGCGGTGCTGAGCAGCCAGGCTCCCCACATCGACACCCCGGTCGTCGCCTCTGGCGCTACCGGTCGCTCGGTCGGCGGTCCGGGGCCCGCCGCCGGCCCGATCTCCCCCCGCTCATACGCCCGCCCGGCGTCGGCCAAGACCGTCGTCGAGGCTCCGCCCGCGACCGGAGCCCCCGGGCTGCGGGTCGTGGCCACCCCCCAGGGCCGCACCCTGCGCATGACGGAGACCGCGACGTTCGCGACCGCTCAGGCGTCGGTGGTCCTCACGCCGCCTTCCCTGGGCGGGGCCGGGGCGCAATTCGATGGTCTGCGTCCCGTGGTTCGCGAGGTCAAAGTCTCGATCGACGGCAAGCCCTACATGACGCTGGGCAACCTCACTGGCCGCAGGACGATCCAGCTCCCCAGTGGTGTGCGCTCGGTCGAGGTGACCTACGTGCTCAGCAACGTGTTCTCGCCCACGTCAGGCACGACCGACCGGGTGACCGCCTTCGAGCCCCTGATGAGCAGTCCCCGCGAGCCGCTCCCCGTCTCCTACACGGTCGGTGGGGGCGCGAGCACCGCGTCGATCGTGTGCCCCGAGCTGCCCATCTTCAACCAGGGCTGTGGCGGGACGGCGGGAGTGCTCAGCGGGCTGCCGTCCGACCAGTCGCTGATCGTGCTCACCTTGGGTGCGCCGCCCCTCACCCTGGACCCGGCCCCGACTGTGACCCAGGCTCCCGGCGGCGGTTCGGTCCCCGGTACGCCCGCACCGTCCACCCCCAGCAGTACCCCGCCGGCGCCCGACCCCGTCGCCCCGGTGACGACGCCGCCCACCACGCCGCCGACGGACCCGGCCGCGTCGCAGCCGCCGGTGGTGCCACCTGCGTCGCCTCCGCCGACCGACACCCCGGCACCGACGTCGACCCCCGACCCGGTCTCGCCGACGACCACCCCGCCGACGAACCCCGCCCCCTCAGACCCCCCGCCCACCACTGACGCACCGCCGTCGGCCTCCCCGCCGCCGCCGACGGACACGCCCACCGTGGCTCCGACGACGACCCCGCCGATCGGCACCGAGAAGATGCCCAACGTCGCGCAGGGTGCTCCCATCGGCACCGAGCTGCGGGTCCAGCCCACCTCGACCGCCACGCCCAACGCCACGCCCATCGCGACGGTCACCCCGCAGCCTCCGGCGACGTCCACGCTGAGCTCGACCTCGACGGTTGGCCCCTAGCTCGTCCAGGCCTGCTCGCTGACTCCATCCGGTGCCCAGTGCGCGGCAGGAGCGGCAGCATCCCTGCGTGGTGCGGTCAGCTGCTGGTGGTCGGCGCGGGTGCGGCCCCGGAGGAGAGCCGACGCAGGAACCGCTCCCGGTCCACGATCGAGCGGTGTACCTCACCCTTGGCGACGACCTCACCGGACGCGTCGACGACCTTGACGTGGAAGATCAGCCGGCGCCCGTCGCTGCGGGGCTTCGAGCAGCTCACGGTGACGCTCTCCCCGACGGGGGTGCCCTTCACGTGGTCCATCCGCACGGTGGTCCCCACGGTGGTCTGTCCCTCCGCCAGGTCGGCGGCGGCCTCGGTGAAGGCCGCCCGCTCGCACCAGTTGATCAGGCGGGGCGTGGCGAGGACGGGCATGTCGCCGCTGCCCAGCCGCTCGGCGGTGTCGGCGTCGGTGACGGTGCGCTCGTAGGAAGTCATCGTCACCCAGCGTAGACGTGGTGGGCAGCACCGATGGCCCGATCGGGGGTTCCGGCGCTCGCGGTATGACGCAGGCCATCGCGCAAAGGGTCTGCCAGCCGCGTCGCCGGCGGTGTCTTCCCTCTGGCCCGCTACCTCTCGCTGCAGCGCGTGTCGCGCCGTGGCGAGGAGCCGCACCCAGCAGAGTGTGAGCCGTGAACCTCTTCGGCTGGGTGCTCCTGCTGGCGGTGGCTGCCGTCGCCGTCGCCGACGCACGGCTGGCGACCCGTCACCGTCGGGCGGCCCCCGCGCTCGGACCGGCGGTCGCGGCGCTCCTGCTGGCGGCGTTCGCGTGGCTGGCCCACGCCGAGGCCGGGTGGCCCGGTCGCCTGCTGCTGCTCGGCCTGCTCGTCACCCTCGCCTCGGGGCCGCTCCTGCGCCGCTCGGGAGCAGCAGGAGGACTGACCGTCGCGGCGCTCGCGGTCACCCTCACCGCCCGGCTGCTGTTCGTCGCCGCTGTGGTGACCCTCCCTGACCGACCTCACCCGGGGGTGCTCCCCGGGTCGGTGGTGGCTGCGCTGGTCGTCGTCGGTGGGCTGGGGCTGGCCGGACTGGGGTTCGGGTCCCTGCGCCGCCTCACCGGTGAGCCCGCAGCGAGAGGGGTGGTCACGGCATACGGCGTGGTCGTGCTGGGGGGTGTGGTGCTCGCCGCCTGGCAGGCGGTGCCGATGGCGTCAGCCGGGCTCTTCGCCCTGGTCGGCGCCGACCTCGCGCTGGGGTGGTCGTGGCTCTCGCGCACCCCGGTGCCCCGGGCGGTGCCGGTCGCGGGGCTGCTGGTGCGCCACCTGGGGACGGCGCTGGTCGTGGTCGGGGTCGTGCGTCCCGACCTGCTGTCCTGACGGCCTGTCCTGACGGCGGAGGGCGCCCCGGGGCTGGTGGGGTAGCCTACGAGCGTGACCCGGCAGCTTCTTCTCGAGCAGCCGCGCTGACCAGCACCACCAGCGCGGCCACCCCTCCCTGCGAGGGGTTCTTTTTTGCCCTCTCACCGCAACGACTCCGCACGACGAAGGACGAATGGACATGAGCGAGGAGACTCCCTTCCGCTACACCGCCGCACTGGCTGCGGAGATCGAGCTCGGGTGGCAGGAGCGCTGGCTGCTGGACGGCACCTTCCAGGCCCCGAACCCCGCCGGTCCGTGGGCCGCCCCGGCCGCGGTCGACGCGTTGGGCGACAAGCTCGTCGTCCTCGACATGTTCCCCTACCCCAGTGGTGCCGGCCTGCACGTCGGGCACCCGCTGGGCTACATCGCGACCGACGTCTACTCGCGCTTCCACCGCATGCTGGGCCGCAACGTCATGCACTGCCTGGGCTTCGACGCCTTCGGGCTGCCGGCGGAGCAGTATGCCGTGCAGACCGGGCAGCACCCGCGCAAGACGACCGAGGAGAACATGGTCACGATGCGTCGCCAGCTGCGGCGCCTCGGCCTCGGCTTCGACGAGCGGCGCAGCTACGCGACGATCGACCCGGAGTACTACCGGTGGACGCAGTGGATCTTCACCCAGATCTGGGGCGCGTGGTACGACCCCGAGGTCGTGCGGGCCGACGGTGGGCGAGGCGCGGCGCGCCCGATCTCCGAGCTGGTCGACGCGCTCGTCGCCGGCACGCGCTCGGTGCCCGAGCTGCAGGGTCGCGTATGGAGCGAGCTCACCGCGGCCGAGCAGGCCGTCGTCCTCGATGCGCACCGGTTGGCCTACACCTCCGAGGCGCCGGTCAACTGGTGCCCGGGTCTGGGGACGGTGCTGTCGAACGAGGAGGTCACCAACGACGGCCGCTCGGAGCGGGGGAACTACCCCGTCTTCCGCCGCAGCCTCAGCCAGTGGATGATGCGGATCACCTCCTACGCCGACCGGCTGGCCGACGACCTCGACCGGGTCGACTGGCCCGAGAAGGTCAAAGCCATGCAGCGCAACTGGATCGGGCGCTCCAACGGTGCGCGCGTGACCTTCCCGTTCTCCTCCGTCGGTGACGACGAGCCGTCCGGGTCGACCAGCGGGCTCGAGGGTGGCATCGAGGTCTTCACCACCCGCCCCGACACGATCTTCGGAGCCACCTTCATGGTGCTGGCGCCGGAGCACCCTCTGGTCGACACCCTCGTGCCCGCGGAGTGGCCGGCGGGGACGAAGGAGGCGTGGAAGGGGGAGGAGGTCGTCGGAGCCGAGGCGACCGCGTCACCCGGCTCCGCGGTCGCGGCCTACCGGCGCGCGAGCTCGCGCCGGTCCGACGTCGAGCGGCAGATGGACGACAAGGCCAAGACGGGTGTCTTCACCGGGGCCTTCGCCCGAAACCCGTTGACCGGCAAGCAGATTCCCGTCTTCGTCGCTGACTACGTGCTCATGGGCTACGGCACTGGGGCCATCATGGCGGTGCCGGCGCAGGACGAGCGCGACTGGGCTTTCGCTGTGCTCTACGACCTGCCGATCGTGCGCACCGTGCAGCCGGGCGACGGACACCCCGACGACCAGGCCTTCACCGGCGAGGGGCCGGCGATCAACTCGAGCAACGACGCCCTGTCCCTCGACGGCCGTGGTGTCGCCGAGGCGAAGGCGGCCACCATCGCCCACCTCGAGGCGAGCGGCGACGGCACCGGCACCGTCAACTTCCGGCTCCGCGACTGGCTCTTCAGCCGCCAGCGCTACTGGGGCGAGCCGTTCCCCGTGGTCTACGACGAGGACGGTGTGGCGCACGCCGTACCCGACTCGATGCTCCCGGTCGAGCTGCCCGACGTGCCCGACTACTCACCCAAGACCTACGCTCCCGACGACGCCGACAGCCTGCCCGAGCCGCCGCTGTCCCGCGTGCCCGAGTGGGTCAACGTGCGCCTCGACCTGGGCGACGGTCGCGGCGAGCGCAGCTACCGCCGCGAGACCAACACGATGCCCAACTGGGCCGGATCCTGTTGGTACTACCTGCGTTACCTCGACCCGGCCAACCACGACACCTTCGTCGACCCAGACAACGAGCGCTACTGGATCGGGCCGCAGGCCACCCCTGTCGTCGGTGCTCCGCCCGGAGCGGCCGACCCGGGTGGCGTCGACCTCTACGTCGGTGGGGTCGAGCACGCGGTGCTGCACCTTCTCTACGCACGCTTCTGGCACAAGGTGCTGTACGACCTCGGGCACGTCTCGAGCGAGGAGCCCTTCCGGCGCTACTTCTCGCAGGGCTACATCCAGGCGTACGCCTACCAGGACACCCGCGGTCAGTACGTCGAGGCCCGAGAGGTGCAGGAGCACGGGAGCGGCGACCAGGCCACCTTCACCTTCCAGGGTGAGCCCGTGCAGCGCGAGTACGGCAAGATCGGCAAGTCGCTCAAGAACTCCGTCAGCCCCGACGAGATGTACGAGACGTACGGCGCCGACACCTTCCGCGTCTACGAGATGTCGATGGGCCCGCTCGAGCTGAGCAAGCCGTGGGAGACGCGCGCCGTCGTCGGTGCCCAGCGGTTCCTGCAACGGCTGTGGCGCAACGCCGTCGACGAGCAGACCGGTGAGCTGGTCGTCGTCGAGACCGAGCCCGACCGGGCGACGACGGTGCTGCTGCACAAGACCATCGCCGGGGTGCGCGACGACTACGAGTCGCTGCGCTTCAACACGGCCCTGGCCAAGCTCATCGAGCTCAACAACGCCGTGACCAAGCTGGACGCCGCGCCTCGCGCGGTCCTCGAGCCGATGGTCGTCATGCTGGCACCGCTCGCCCCGCACATCGCCGAGGAGCTGTGGGAGCGGCTGGGTCACGCGGGCGGCGTGACCTTCGTGTCCTTCCCGGTCGCCGACCCGGTGCTGCTCGTCGACGACGAGGTCACCTGCGTCATCCAGGTCAAGGGCAAGGTGCGTGACCGGGTGGAGGTGCCGGCCGACATCAGCGAGGACGACCTGCGCACGCTCGTGCTCGCCCGCGAGAAGGTCGTCGCCGCCACACCCGACGGCATCCGCACGGTCATCGTGCGGGCGCCCCGGCTGGTCAACATCGTTCCCCTCTGAGCTCGTCCGGCCGCGTCCGGCCGCGTCCGGCCGCGTCCGGCCGCGTCCGGTCGAGCGACCGGTGGGCTAGCGTCGGGGCGTGAGCATCGTCGTCGTCACCGACTCCACGGCCTACCTGCCGCGCGAGCTCCTCGCGGCGGCAGCCTCGCCGATCACCGTCGTCCCGCTGCACCTGGTCATGGGAGGTGACGACCTGCGGGAGCGGGTCGACGTCTCCGTGGAGGACCTGGCGGCGGCCCTGCGCGCCTTCACCCCCGTGAGCACCTCCCGACCGACCCCCCAGGCCTTCCTCGACTGCTACGAGCTGTTGGCAGCCGAGGGTGCCACCGGTGTGGTCTCGGTGCACCTGTCCTCTGACATGTCGGGCACCGTGCAGTCGGCCCGGCTCGCTGCGGGTCAGGCCCCCCTGCCCGTGGAGGTCGTCGACTCGCGCTCGCTCGGCATGGCGATGGGCTTCGCCGTCCTCTCCGCGGCCCAGTGCGCGGCGACCGGGGGCACCGTCGCCGAGGTGGCGAGGGTGGCCACGGCCCGGGCGGCTGGCGCGACCGTGGCCTTCTACGTCGACACCCTCGAGCACCTGCGCCGGGGTGGGCGCATCGGCGCGGCCTCGGCCCTGCTCGGCTCGGCCCTCGCCATCAAGCCGATCCTCACGCTGCGGGCCGGCTCGATCGAGCCGCTGGAACGGGTGCGCACCTCGACCCGGGCCCTGGCCCGGCTCGCCGAGCTCGGGGTCGAGGCGGCGAGACGGGCGACGACGGTCGTCGACGTCGCCGTACAGCACCTCGACTCCGCGACCCGGGCGCAGGCCCTGGCCGAGCAGGTACGTGGTGCCGTCACTCCCGAGCGGTTGGGTGAGCTCGTGGTCGGCGAGCTCGGGGCGGTCGTCGGGGTCCACGTCGGCCCCGGCACCCTCGCGGTCGTCGTGAGCCCACGGCTGGAATGACGGCGTGACGGCGTGCCGCGGGTGACGGGGTGGCGATGACGAGGCTGGCTGCGGTGCTCGCCGTCGGTGGCGCGGTGGTGGCCGCCTTCCTCGTGGGGTCGGTCAACCCGGCGACCATCGTCGCCCGGCTGTTGGGTCGCGACCTCGCGGCGGCCGGGTCGGGCAACCCCGGGGCCACCAACGCCGGTCGCGTCCTGGGGACCCGGTGGGGTGTCGTCGTGGGCGTGCTCGACGTGGCCAAGGGCCTGGTGCCGACCGTGGTCGCCCTCCACGTGGGTGGGTCGGTGATGGCCTACGTCGTGGGCGTCGCGGCAGTGCTCGGGCACGTCTGGTCGCCCTTCCTGCGCGGCCGGGGGGGCAAGGGCGTGGCCACGACGCTGGGAGTGGTCCTCGGGGTGCTGCCGTGGTTCGCCTTGGTCATGCTCGTCGTCTTCGCCGCCGTGGCCGGCGCGTCACGCTGGGTGGCCGGGGCGTCGGTGACGGCGGCCGCGGTCCTGGTGGCGCTGGGCCTGGCGGCCGGTCCGGGCTGGACAGGGCCCCTCGGTGGGCACGGATGGAGCACGACCGTGTTCGCGGTGGTGCTGGCGGCCGTCGTGCTGGTCAGGCACCGGCGCAACCTGCAGGGCTGGTGGCAGGAGCGACGGGCCGGCCGACCCGACCACTAGCTCGAGGGGTGGGGGTTGGGCTCCGAGCCAGCCGGCGCGAGGGGGAGTACTGGCCTCCCACCGGTGCCGAGGAGGGCCCCGAGCATCGGTGAGGCCCCCGGCAGGTACGAGTTCGACCCCGAGGACACTGCCGATGAGGCCCCAGTGCCGACGGGGCTCGGCAGAGCCGACAAGGGCATACGAGCACGCCGTCGCGTTGGGCGCTGGGGCGCGTGTGCCCCGGGTCGTCCACAACCTCTCGTGCCGTGACCGCCGTCCACAGGCCCGCGGCGCCCGGCTCGGCGGCCACCTTAGAGACTCCTAGCGTCGGCGTATGCCGCGTCGACCCCCGCCCGCCACCGTCGCCGCCCGCTTGGCGGCCCTGCTCGAGCAGCCCGCGCCGCGGGAGGCGACGAGGCAGCCACGACCAGGCCCGCCGGCCGGGCCGGCCGACCCCGCTGTGTCGGGCGGGTCGGCCTCAGCGCGGGGTGCGGCGTCCTGGTGGTCAGCACCCTCCTTACTGGTCGGCGCGGTCGCGTCCGGCCACGGGTGGGTGCCGACGTCGCCCGACCTCGGGCGCGACGAGGCGGAGCTCGACGGCGACGTCAGTGGCAGCGGCAGCAGTGGTGGTCACGGTGGCAGCGGTGGCAGCAGTGGCAGCGGTGGCAGCGGTGGCAGCGGTGGCAGCGGTGGCAGCGGTGGCGCCGGCGTCGGTCGCAGCGGTGACGAGGAGGCGTATCAGGGTGAGGGTGAGGCAGGGGACCGTGGAGCGGGTGGAGCTGTGGGATGGGGAGCTGCGGACGGTGGTGCAGTCGGCGACGACCCGGTGGCCGACCCTCCGGTGAGTGGACGAGGTCGTCATCGAGCCCCGCCCTCGGGGCCACGCCTGATCTCGGTGCCGATGTCGCTCGACCGGGCCCGGGCTGCCGTGTCGTGGCCGGCGGTCGTCGGGCTGATGACGCTCCTGGTCGTGGCGGTGATCCTCTTCGCGGTGCGGGTCGGTGCAGCCCGGGCCGCGGCCCAACCTCGTCCGGCAGAGGTGGTCGGGTCGACCCCGCTGACCCGCACCGCCCAACCCTCCGGATTTCCCACCGCGGGCTCGGGCACCGCATCGGCCTCATCGATCCCATCGGCGTCCCTCCCCGCGGGAAGGGGCAGCGCGGCGCCGGGGCCGACCGTCGGGCTGACCGCCAGAGGCGTCGTCGTCGACGTAGCGGGGCTGGTGGTCAGGCCCGGTGTCCGGACCCTCGCGACCGGGGCCCGGGTGACCGACGCCCTGGCTGCCGCGGGGGGCGTCAGGCCGGGCGCCGACCTCACCCGGCTCAACCTCGCCCGACTCCTCGTCGACGGCGAGCAGCTCTATGTCCCGGCACCCGGGCAGGAGCCTCCCCGCCTCCTTGTCCCGGGAGGCGGCGGTCCGGCGGGCGGGACTGGCGGGGCCGTGGCAAGCGGGGGCACCGGCGTCCCGGGAGGCTCGACCGGCGGACAGTCTCCCGGGGTCCCTGTCGACCTCAACCTCGCCGACCTGGCCGCGCTCGACGGGCTCCCGGGGGTGGGGCCGGTCCTGGCCCGGCGGATCCTCGACTGGCGCACCGCGCACGGCCGGTTCAGCACGGTCGACGAGCTGGGGGAGGTGAGCGGGATCGGTGACAAGGTGCTGGCCACTCTCAGACCGCTCGTCACGGTGTGAGGTCCGACGGGGTGGCCGATCCGCAGGGGTCGCTCTCACCGCCGGTCGTCGAGCACCGCACCGACCTGCGACTTCTCGTCCCTGCCCTCGCCGCCTGGGTGTGCGTGGCGTTCCTGCTCGGGCAGCCCCGCGTGGCGGCGCTCGTCGTCCTCGGCGTCGCGATCACCGGGCTCGGCACGATGTCCTGGGGCCGTCACCGGGGGCAGCAGCGGTGGTGGTGGTCGCTCGTCGCCCTCAGCTGCGCCGCCGTCCTGCTCGGGGTCACGGCCCTGCTCTCGTGGAGCGCGGTCCGCGAGAGCGGGCCCGTGCGCGAGCTCGCGGGCGAGCGGGCGGTGGTGTCCGTGGTCGCCACCGTGGCCACGGACCCCCGACAGGTCACCGGTGGTGGGGGCGGTGGAGGCGGGCCGGGAGGACAGGCCGTCGTCGTCGTGACGCTCGACCTGCACGAGGTGACCGGGCGTGGTCTCACGACACGGGTCCAGAGCCCGGTGCTGCTCATCGGGACTCCCGAGCTCCTGCGCCTGCACTGGCACGACACCGTGCAGCTCACCGGACGGCTGGGACCGACCGACGACCCCGCCGACGACGTCGTGGCGGTGCTCGACGTGCGCGGACCGGTGACCGTCACCGCTCGGCCGGGCCCGCTCGACCGGGCAGCCGAGACGGTGCGGGCTCGCTTCGCCGCAGCGACGGCGGGGCTGCCGTCCGACGCCCGGGGCCTGCTGCCCGGGCTCGTCATCGGCGACACGACCCGCACCCCGGCCGACCTCACCGCCGCGATGCAGGCCACCGGCATGACCCATCTCAGCGCCGTGAGCGGCAGCAACGTCTCCTTCGTGTTGGGTGCGGCCCTGTGGCTGTGCGGGTGGCTCGGGGTGGGTCGTCGATGGCGACCGCTGGTCGCCCTCGCACTCCTGCTCGGCTTCGTCGTGCTGGTGCGTCCCGAGCCGAGCGTGGTGCGAGCGGCGGCGATGGGTGTGGTGGGGCTGCTCGGCCTCGGGGTGTCCCGCCGCCGCGAGGGGGTGCCGGCGCTCGCAGCGGCGGTGCTCGGGCTGCTGGTGTGGGATCCCTGGCTGGCCAGGTCCTTCGGCTTCGTGCTGTCGACCCTGGCGACCCTCGGCCTCCTGCTGCTGGCGGCACCGTGGGGCCGTGCCCTGGCCGCCCGGCTGCCGCCACGGATCGCGCCCCTGGGGCCGGCGCTCGCCGTGCCCCTCGCGGCCCAGGTCGTGTGCGGCCCGGTCATCGTGCTGCTCCAGGGGTCGGTCTCGGTGGTCGGCGTCGCGACGAACCTGGTGGCCGGCCCCCTCGTCGCTCCCGCCACCGTCCTCGGTGTGGCGACGGCCGCGCTGTCGGTGGTCTCGACGGGCCTCGCCGGGTGGTTGGCGTGGGTGCCGGCGCTCCCCACCCTCGGCATCGCGTGGATCGCGCGGGTGGGAGCGCGGGTGCCCTGGGGGGCCGTCCCGTGGCCTTCCGGAGCCGGGGGCGCTCTGGCTCTCGCCGGCCTGAGTCTTGCCGTCGTCGTCTGCGGGCCGTGGTTGACCCATCACGCGAGGCGGCGCCCGGTGGTGGCCTGCGCGTGCGGGGTCCTCGGGCTGGCCGGTGCTGCCCCGACGGCTCCGCTGTCGTGGCCTCCCGCCGGCTGGCGGTATGTCATGTGCGACGTCGGTCAGGGCGACGCGATGGTGGTGCGCAGTGCGGAGGGCGCGGTGCTGGTGGTCGACGCCGGCCCCGACCGGCAGCTCGTCGAGGGCTGCCTTCGCCGGCTGGGGATCGGCGTCGTCGACACGGTCATCCTCACCCACGACCACGCCGACCACGTCGACGGACTGCCCGGTGTCCTCGACGGACGACCGGTCGGGCGGGTCTACACCACCCCCCTCGACGCTCCGCCAGCGCAGGCCGCCGACGTCGTGCGCGAGGCGGCCGCCCAGCGGGTCCCGCTCGACCACCTGTATGCCGGTGACCGGCTCTCGTGGCCCGGTATCACCGCCCGGGTCTGGTGGCCGGCCCGCATCATCCACGCCGGCTCCGAGCCCAACAACGCCTCCGTCGTGCTGACGGTCGACGTCGACGGTTTGCGCTTGCTGCTGCTCGGAGACGTCGAGCGCGAGGCGGCGTCCGAGGTGCTGCGACGGCTCAGAGCCGACCCGGCCGGGCTCGACGCCGGCTTCGACGTGCTCAAGGTGGCCCACCACGGCTCCTCGAACCGGGACGACGCACTGTATGCCGCGGTGGCGGCTCCGCTCGCGGTGATCAGCGTGGGTGCTGGCAACGACTACGGGCACCCGGCGCCCAGCACCGTCGCCCTCCTGGAGCGTGACGGCTCCCGGGTGCTGCGCACCGACCGGGACGGTGACATCGCGGTCGTCGGGCAACACGGTGAGGTGAGCGTCGCCACCGCCCGCGGCGGGTAGTGCTGGGCCACCCAGGGGCAGGTGCTGCCCCGTGCGTCACCCCCCTGTGGCGGGGTCGAGCACTCGAGGCCGGGTGGGGGACGGGAGGGCCGCCGCATGGGCGGCGGCGCTGTCAGCGAGGGCGTCGAGGGTGGCGCGCACGGCGGGCACCCGTTGGAGGTCCTCCGTGGTCACCACGGTGATCGTGCGCCGCGAAGCCGGTTTGAGCGAGAGGGTGGCCACCTCGGAGTTCTTGGCGGCAGCGAGGATGAGGTCGGGCACGAGGGCAACGCCCAGACCGGCGCCGACGAGTCCGAGCACCGCCACGTAGTCCTCGGTCTCGAACGACACGGTGGGGGCGAAACCCGACGTGCGCGACAACGCGAGCAGGTGACCGCGACAACGGGGACACCCGGCGATCCACGACTCGGCAGCGAAGTCGGCGAGGTCGACCTCCCCGGCCCCGGCGAGGGGGTGGTCGCGCGGCACCGCGAGCCTCACCTCGTCCTCGAGCAGGGGTGTGCTGACGAACTGGTCGAGGTCGTCGGGGCGAGCGAGGTCGTCGCCTTCATACGCGAAGGCCACCGCCAGGTCGCACTCCCCGGCGCGCAGGGCGGCCAGCGACTCGGGCGGCTCCCCCTCGCTGAAGGTGACGGTGATGTCGGGGAAGCGTTGCTTCACCAGCGACAGCGCTCGTGGCACCAGCGTGGCCGACGAGGACGGGAAGGCCATCAGGCGCACCCGGCCGGAGCGCAGACCGGCGATCGCCGCGACCTCCTCCTCGGCGGCGTCGAGGGCCGACAGCACCCCCACGGCGTGGCGGGCAAGCACCTGACCGGCCTCGGTGAGCCGCACGTTGCGGCCGATCCGCTCGACGAGCACCGTGCCCAGCCGCTGCTCGAGCCGCCGCACCATCTGCGAGATGGCCGGCTGGGAGTAGCCCAGGCTGACGGCGGCCCCCGTGAAGCTGCCCTCATCGGAGATGGCCCGCATCACGCGCAGTGCAGCAGCATCCAGCATGCCCACAGTGTATAACGTCGAGTTATCATCCGGGGCCACATGTGTCGCCGCGGTGATGGAGCGCCCCGGCGCTGTCCGGCAGCACTCGATCGCCGCCCGTCCGGGTCCCCTCCACCGCGCGCCGCGTCCACCGTCGAGCGTCTGGTGACCGGCCGTGGGAAGGGACCCAACCGGGCCTTCCTCCGCGCGCCGTCGGATAATCGTGGGGTGACCACCTCCTCGCGCCCGTCATGGGTGCTGCGCCCCGCCGAGGGGGGAGCGGTGGAGGGCCCGGCGTCGTTCGACCAGCTGGTGGCCCTCGTGGCCGCCGGCGGGGTGGCGGTGCTCACCGGCGCCGGGCTCTCGACCGAGTCCGGGATCCCCGACTACCGGGGGCCCGACGGCACCCGTCGCGTGATGCCGATGCAGTACGGCGAGTTCGTCGGCTCCGCGGCCGCACGGCAGCGCTACTGGGCCCGCAGCTTCATCGGGTGGCAGCGCTTCGCCCGCGCCACACCCAACGCCGGCCACCACGAGGTGGCCCGACTGCTCGACCGCGGCGCCGTGACCGGGCTCGTCACGCAGAATGTCGACGGTCTCCACCAGGAGGCCGGCGCCCGCGAGGTGCTCGAGCTGCACGGCGGCCTCGACCACGTCGTCTGCCTGACGTGTGGCGACCGCACCAGCCGCGCCAGCCTGCACCAGCGGATGGCGCAGGCCAACCCCGGCTTCGCCGAGAGGGTGCTCGGAGCCGTGGGGGATGCCTCTCAGGTCACGAGCCAGATCCGACCCGACGGCGACATCGTCCTCGACGACTCCGCCGTCACCACCTTCCACCTGCAGGGCTGTCTGGTGTGCGGCCGCGACACCCTCAAGCCCGACGTCGTCTTCTTCGGTGAGTCGGTGCCGAAGGACGTCGTCGAGCGGGCCTTCGCCCTCGTCGACTCCGCGCAGTCGCTGGTCGTGCTCGGCTCGTCACTGGCGGTGATGAGCGGCTACCGGTTCGTGCGGCGTGCTCACCGCGACGGCAAGCCCGTGGCCATCGTCACGGCTGGACCCAGCCGCGGCGACGGCGAGGCCACCATCCGGCTGCACAGCCCGCTCGGCCCCACCCTGAGCAGGCTGACCTCGGCCCTGGGCTGAGGCCCCTGGGCTCGAGACCCGAGAGCGGACGGCCCGGCACTCCGTACGGGAGACGACGGACGGGGTCAGCCGGGGGTCAGATCCGCCGTAGCACGGCGGTGACCTTGCCGAGGATCGTGGCGTGGTCGCCGTCGATGGGCGAGTAGCTCGGGTTGTGCGGCATCAGCCAGATGTGGCCGTCCGTGCGCTTGAAGGTCTTGACGGTGGCCTCGTTGTCGAGCATCGCGGCCACGATGTCGCCGTTGTCGGCGGTCGGCTGCTGACGCACGACGACCCAGTCGCCGTCGCAGATGGCGGCCTCGATCATCGAGTCGCCGACGACCTTGAGCAGGAAGAGCGAGCCCTCGCCGACGATCTGCCGGGGTAGCGGGAAGACGTCTTCGATGACCTCCTCGGCCAGGATCGGACCGCCCGCGGCGATCCGGCCCACCACCGGCACGTACGACGCCTCGGGGCGCGCGTCTCCGGAGCCGGTCTCGAGATCGGTCTGGGAGCCGTCCGTCACCTCGGCCAGGGCGTGGGTGTGGGCGGGTCCGTCAGCGGCTCCGTCGCCGGAGCGGTAGCCCCGCTCGTCGGGCGTGGCATCGGGGGAGACGACCTCGATGGCCCGGGGGCGGTTGGGGTCTCGGCGCAGGTAGCCCTTGCGCTCGAGCGTCGACAGCTGATGGGCGACGCTGCTGGGGCTCGTGAGGCCGACCGCCTCGCCGATCTCGCGCAGGCTCGGGGGGTAGCCACGGCGGTCGACCGAGTTGCGGATGACCTCGAGCACACGCCGCTGCCGGACGGTCAGCCCATCGCCCTGTCCGCGCTCGGGCATGTCGTGCACCTTCGCCATGTCAGCTCCTCGTCTCGATCGTCCCAGGTGAGTCAGCGCGAGTCAGTGCAGGTCAGCAGGCCTGTCAGACCCTCCTGATGCACTGTTCGGCATGAGCAGACCCTACGACCTTCGAACAGAGTTGCCAAACACCTGTTCGAGGCGTGTCTCGACTTTCTCGAACAGGCGTGCTACAAATCTCGTAGACGCTTCTTCGCACATGCGTTCGAGCGTCATCGCCATCGTCACCGAGGAGCCCACCATGAGTGCAGCAGCAGTCTGGGACGCCGTCCCCGCCGTCAGCGGCTCGAG
>JBBRNQ010000001.1:0-145964 GCA_038230235.1 Actinomycetales bacterium | reverse complement strand
GATTGTCGGACCGCCCCCACCAGACCTCGTCCGGTGGGTGCGCCGCGCAGGGCCAGGTGGGCCTTGACGCCACGTCGCGTCCCAGGAGCCCGAGCGCCATGCGCAGAACCACCGCCACCTTCGCCCTCGCCTCAGCCCTCGCCGCCGGCGCCTTCCTCGGGGGAGGTGTCCCGGCGACCGCCGGTGCGGCGCTCGCAGTCCCACCCCACGCCGCCATCGTGTGCCCGGCCCCGCGCGCGGGCGAGGCGGCCTGCCTCGCGCAGCGGTGGGTGTCGCCGCCCACCGGCACGGCCGCCCCCCTCGGCTTCCATGAGGGACCCGTGGGCACGCGCCCGGTGGGAACCCGGCGCACCCTGTTCCCCGCTGCCGTCCAAGGGAAGACACCAACCGACATCCAGTCGGCCTACAAGCTCACCGGCCTGTCAGCGGGAGGGCGCACGGTCGCGATCGTCGACGCCTACGGCTACCCCAACGCCGAGCGCGACCTGGGCATCTACCGGGCACAGTTCGGCCTGCGGGCCTGCACGAAGGCCAACGGGTGCCTGTCCATCGTCAACCAGAGCGTGGGCTCGACGCCGCCGGCGTTCGACCCGGGCTGGGCCGGTGAGCAGGCCCTCGACCTCGATGCCGTCTCGGCCGCCTGCCCGTCGTGCAAGATCCTGCTCGTCCAGGCCGCGTCGGAGAGGTTCACCGACCTCGGCACGGCGGTCGACACGGCCGCGCGGCGCGCCGGCGTCGTGGCGATCTCCAACAGCTACGGCGGAGACGAAACCCCACCCACTAGCCAATCGGAGGCTGTGGACGACGCGACCCTCGGTCGCTTCTACAACCACCCAGGCATTGCGATCACCGCCTCGACCGGTGACTCCGGGTTCCATGGTCCTGCCTATCCGGCGTCGTCGCAGTTCGTCACGGCGGTCGGCGGCACCAGCCTCGTGAAGTCGGGTTCTCCGCGCGGCTGGGCCGAGAGCGTCTGGCGCGGGTCGGGGTCGGGGTGCTCGACCCTCAACGCCGCGCCGGCCAGCCAGACGAAGCTGATGACGGGCTGCGACCTTCGGGCCATGGCCGACGTCGCCGCGGTCGCCGATCCGTCCACCGGCCTGGCCGTCTACGCGCCCGTCACCGCCACCACCTCGTCCTGGGCCCAGTACGGCGGCACCAGCCTCTCGGCACCGATCGTCGCCGCCGTCTACGCGCTGTCGGGCAACACGGCCGGCTACGCCAACACCCTCCCGTACGCTCGCCCGTCCAGCCTGTACGACGTCACCTCCGGCACCAACGGCAGCTGCGCGATCTTCTGCACCGCGAAGGTGGGCTACGACGGTCCGACCGGGCTCGGCACCCCGAACGGCGTCAGCGCCTTCTGAGTCGACGGCGACCCGGCCGGACCCGGGCGACGGGCCGGCTGACGGGTCGTCATCCGGCCGTCCCGGGCTCCGCACCTGACCGGTCAGGCAGGGCCGGGCCCGTTTGCGTGGCACCGGGCCCGGGCTCGTGCTGTGATGTGCCGGTGACCTCCGCTGTCGGCCTCCTGCTCGCTGCGGGGGCCGGACGCCGGATGGGTCTGCCCAAGGCCCTCGTGCGCGACGAGCGCGACGGCACCCCGTGGCTGCACCGCTCGCTGGCGGTCCTGCGTGACGGGGGGTGCGAGCGGCTGGTCGTCGTGGCCGGGGCCGCCCACGAGGACGTGTCGCGCCTGCTCGCCGACGACCCGAGGTCGACCGACGTCGAGCTGGTCGTGGCCCCGGACTGGGCCGAGGGGATGGGTGCCTCGCTCCGCGCCGGTCTGCGGCACCTCGCCGAAGAGCCCAACGATGGCGGCCCCCTGCCCGAGGTCGCGGTCGTCTCGCTGGTCGACCTCCCCGACGTCGGCGCCGACGTCGTGCGCCGGCTGCTGCAGGTCGTGAGCAGCGCGGGCACCGGCGCGGCGACGCTGGCCCGCGCGGCCTACGGGGGGGTGCCCGGGCACCCCGTCGTGCTCGGCCGCGACCACTGGCCCGCCGTGACGCGCGTCGCGCGCGGCGACCGCGGTGCCCGTGACCTGCTGGCGGACCGTCAGGTGCGCCTCGTGGAGAGTGGTGACCTGGCCACCGGCGCCGACCGCGACACCCCTCGACCCGCACCCCACCTGACGAAGGAGGCCCCTCGTGGGTGATGATCGTCTCATGCCGTCACCGCAGTCAGCTGCCGAGCTCGCGCAGGTCCTGCGTCGCACCGGATACCTCGTCGACGAGGCCCTCGCGACCATCGGCTTCCTCGCCCTGGGGCTGCAGAGGCCGCTGCTGCTCGAGGGCGAGCCGGGCACCGGCAAGACCGCGCTGGCCGAGGCGCTGGCCGAGGGGCTCGACATCCCGCTCATCCGCCTGCAGTGCTACGAGGGGATCGACGCGAGCCAGGCCCTCTACGACTGGGACTTCCCGCGCCAGATCCTCCACCTGCGTGCGCTCGAGACCACGGCCCGGTTGAGCCCCGACGGCGGAGCCGGCAGCACCGACCCCAGCGACGTGGAGAAGTCGCTCTTCGACGAGCGCTTCCTCCTGGCCCGCCCGGTGCTGCAGGCGCTGCGCGAGAGCCCCGCGGTGCTCCTGGTCGACGAGGTCGACCGCGCCGACGACGAGTTCGAGGCCTTCCTCCTCGAGGTCCTGTCGACCTACCAGGTGAGCATCCCCGAGCTCGGCACGGTCAAGGCGGCCACCCCGCCCATCGTCGTCCTGACCTCCAACCGCACCCGAGAGCTGCACGACGCCCTCAAGCGTCGGTGCCTCTATCACTGGATCGACCACCCCGGTCTGACGCGTGAGCTCGAGATCGTCCGGTCGCGCGCTCCCGAGGTGGGGGAGCGACTCGCCGAGCAGGTGGTCGCGGTTGTGCAGCGGCTGCGCGACGGCGGCGACCTCGTGAAGCCACCGGGGGTCGCCGAGACGCTCGACTGGGCCCGGGCCCTGCACCTGCTCGGCACGAGCGACCTCGACGTCGAGAGCGCCGCCGCGACGCTGGGCGTCGCCGTGAAGTACCGCGAGGACGCCGACCGCGTGCGGGCCAGCCTCGACCGGATCATCGGCGGCTGAGATGACCATGGCGACCGGGGACAGCGACGTCCTCACCACCGCGCCCGATGCGCTGCTGCTCGGCTTCGCCCGGGCCCTGCGGGCTGCGGGCCTCGCAGTGACCGCCGACCGGGAGGCCGGCTACCTCGCCGCCGTGGCCACCGTGGGCCTCGGCGACGAACGGGCCACCTACTGGGCCGGTCGGGCCACGCTCACCGGCGGCCCGGACGACATCCTGCGCTACGACCAGGTCTTCACGGCCTGGTTCACCGCCCGCCAGGAGCGGCCGCGCACACCGGCGCCCGCCCAGACCCCGCCCGTCGTTCAGGCCGACCTGCTCGACGACGACGACACCAGCGGTGAGGACGGGGGAGAGGACAGCGCGGAGCAGATCCACGCCACCGCCAGTGCCGTCGAGGTGCTGAGACAGCGCGATGTCGGAGCGATGACGGTCGACGAGAAGGCGCTGCTCGCCTCGATGTTCGCCTCCCTCCACCGCCCGCAGCCCGTCCGGCGGGCGACGCGGGCCACCCCCTCCCACCGGGGCACCCTCGACCCCCGACGCACCCTGCGCCGCCAGCTTCGCCACCTGGGCGAGCCGGCCGACCTGGCCTGGCGCCGGCGGGGTACTCGCACCCGACGCGTCGTGCTGCTCGTCGACGTCTCCGGCTCGATGAGCACGTACGCCGACTCGCTCCTGCGGGTCGCGCACCACTGGGTGACCGGAGGCACGCCGGTGGAGGTCTTCACGATGGGCACGAGGCTGACCCACGTCACCCGGGCGCTCCGCCAGCGTGACCCCGAGCGGGCCCTCCGGGCGGCCGGCGAGACGGTCCCGGACTGGTCGGGCGGCACCCGGCTCGGCGAGTCGCTCAAGGCCTTCCTCGACCGCTGGGGACAGCGCGGGATGGCCCGGGGCGCTGTGGTCGTCGTGTGCAGCGACGGGTGGGAGCGGGGGGGCGTCGAGCTGCTCGCCGACCAGATGCGCAGGCTGCAGTCCCTGGCCCACCGCGTGGTGTGGGTCAACCCCCACCGGGGGAAGGACGGGTACCTCCCCGTCCAGCAGGGCATCGTCGTGGCCCTGCCCCACTGCGACTCCTTCGTGGCCGGGCACACCCTCACGACCTTCGACGAGCTGGCGCAGGTGGTGACCCGTGGCTGACGACCTGCCCGAGCTGCTGCAGTGGTGGCGAGAGGGACGCACCGCGGCGCGGGCCACGGTGGTCGCCACGTGGCGCTCGGCCCCCCGTCAGCCCGGGGCGCAGATGCTCGTCGGCCCCGAGGGGGAGGCTGTCGGCTCGGTCTCCGGCGGGTGCGTCGAGGGCGCGGTCTACGAGCTCGCCGAGCAGGTCGTCGCCTCCGGAGACGCCGTGCTCCAGCGGTACGGCGTCAGCGACGAGGACGCCTACGCCGTCGGCCTCACGTGTGGCGGCATCCTCGACGTCTTCGTCGAGAGGGTGACCCCCCTCAGCCACCCCGAGCTCGAGGAGGTCGCAGCCGACGTCGACGCCGGGCGCCCGGTGGCCGTCGCCACCGTCGTCGACCACCTCGACCCGACGTGGGTGGGCCGCAAGCTCGTCGTCCGGCCGGACACCGCACCATCGACCTCACTGGGCAGCGCCCGGGCCGACGCGGCGGTCCTCGACGACGCGCTGGGGCTGCTGGCCTCCGGTCACAGCGAGACCCTGACCTACGGCCCCGACGGTGAGCGCCGCGGCGAGGGCATGAGGGTCTTCGTCTCCGTGCACGCGCCTGCCCCGCGCATGCTCGTCTTCGGGGCCATCGACTTCGCAGCGGGCTGCGCGCGCATGGGTCGCTTCCTGGGATACCAGGTCACCGTGTGCGACGCCCGTCCCGTCTTCGCCACCGCCAGTCGCTTCCCGGAGGCCCACGAGGTGGTCGTGGAGTGGCCGCACCGCTACCTCCAGGCCGAGGTCGACGCCGGCCGCATCGACGAGCGCACCGTGCTGTGCGTGCTGACCCACGACCCGAAGTTCGACGTCCCGCTCCTCGAGGTCGCCCTCCGCCTGCCGGCCGTCGCCTACATCGGGGCGATGGGGTCGAGGCGCACCCACGACGACCGGCTCGCGCGGCTGCGCGACCGGGGGCTCACTGACGCCGAGCTCGGCCGCTTCAGCAGCCCGATCGGGCTCGACCTCGGGGCACGCACCCCGGAGGAGACGGCCGTCAGCATCGCGGCCGAGATCATCGCCCTCCGCTGGGGTGGTCGAGGCGATCGCCTCACCCACGTGGAGGGTCCGATCCACCACCCCACAACGGGGTCGGTCCAGCCCGCAGACCCCTCTCCCTTCGGAGAGGAACCCTTGCCTCACCAGACCTGAGGTAGCACGATCTGACCAGCAAGACCAGACCCATGGAGGAGTCAAGGATGACCCGAATCACTGTCCGCGTGGACGGCGAGAGCTACACCGACGAGGTCGAGCCGCGCACGCTGCTCGTGCACTACCTGCGAGAGCAGCTCGGCAAGACCGGAACGGTCGTGGGTTGCGACACGAGCAACTGCGGCGCCTGCACCGTCCACCTCGACGGGCGCAGCGTGAAGTCGTGCAACGTGCTCGCCGTGCAGGTCGACGACCACGAGGTGACGACGATCGAGGGTCTCGCCCAGGATGGTGAGCTGCACCCGATGCAGAAGGCCTTCCACGAGTGCCACGCCCTCCAGTGCGGCTACTGCACCCCCGGCATGATCATGCAGTCGATCGACCTGCTGAACGAGAACCCCTCGCCCAGCGAGGAGGAGATCCGGGTCGGCATCGAGGGCAACCTCTGCCGCTGCACCGGATACCACAACATCGTCAAGGCCATCCAACAGGCTTCCGGCGCGGGGAGCGTGGCGCGATGACCGTCGTCGACGACCGCCCCACGGTGGCCAAGGAGGTCGGCCAGGCCCGGGCCCGCAAGGAGGACCAGCGCCTCATCACCGGTCGCACCAAGTGGACCGACAACATCACCCTCAACGGCATGCTCCACCTCGCCATGGTGCGCAGCCCCTACGCGCACGCCAACATCACCAGCATCAACACCGACGACGCCAAGGCGGCCGAGAACGTCCTGCAGGTCTACACCGCAGCCGATCTCGGTGACAGCCAGGGCGTGCTCATCAACGCCTGGGCGATCACGACCGACCAGAAGACACCCGTCCACCTGCCGATGCCCGGTGACCGGGTCACCTTCGCCGGTGAGATCGTCGCCGTCGTCGTGGCGCGCACCGCTGCCGCGGCACGCGACGCCGTACAGCTCGTCGACGTCGACTACGAGGAGCTCCCCGCGGCGCTCGACCTGCGCGAGAACGCCCAGGACAAGGTGCTCGCGCACCCCGACCTCGGCACCAACAAGTCGGCGTTCTGGAAGTTCGACTCGGAGGAGGCCGGCACCGGCGGCAACGTCGACGCCGCCATCGAGAAGGCCCGCACCGACGGCGTCGTCATCGAGCGGGAGTACCGCCAGCAGCGGCTCATCCCCGCCTTCATGGAGCCGCGCTCCTGCGTCGTCGACCCCACGGGGGAGCAGATCACCATGTGGTCGGCCACCCAGGTACCGCACATCGTGCGGTTCGCCCTCGCGGCGACCACCGGGGTGCCCGAGTCGAAGATCCGGGTCATCGCGCCCGACGTGGGCGGCGGCTTCGGCGGCAAGCTGCAGGTCACCCCCGAGGAGTGGCTGGTCTGGTGCATCGCCCGGCGCCTCGGCAAGCCGGTGAAGTACACGGAGACCCGGTCCGAGTCGCTGATGGCGGCCCACCACGGCCGCGACCAGTGGCAGAAGCTGACCATGGCGGCCACCAAGGAGGGCATCCTCACGGGCCTCAAGGTCGAGCTGCTCGCCGACCTCGGCTCCTACGTCGCGATCGTCGGCGGCGGGGTGCCGGTGCTCGGCGCCTTCATGTTCAACGCCATCTACAAGTTCCCGGCCTACCAGTTCACCTGCCAGACGGTGTTCTCCAACAAGGCCTGGACGGACGCGTACCGGGGAGCAGGCCGCCCCGAGGCGACCTTCGCCATCGAGCGGCTCATGGACGAGCTGGCCAACGAGCTCGGGGTCGACCCGTTCGAGGTCCGGGAGAAGAACTGGATCAAGCACGAGGAGTTCCCCTTCACCACCGTCGCCGGGCTGGAGTACGACTCCGGCAACTACGAGGCCGCGACGGCGAAGGCCAAGGAGATGTTCGGCTACGACGAGCTGCGGGCGGAGCAGAAGGCCCGCCGGGAGTCGGGCGACAGCGTCCAGCTCGGCATCGGGGTCTCCACCTTCACGGAGATGTGCGGTCTGGCCCCCTCCCGGGTGCTCGGGTCGCTCAACTACGGCGCGGGTGGCTGGGAGAGCGCCAGCGTGCGCATGCTGGCAACCGGAAAGGTCGAGGTCGTGACCGGGGCGAGCGCCCACGGGCAGGGCCACGAGACGGCCTTCAGCCAGATCGTCGCCGACCGTCTCGGTGTGCCCTTCGAGGACGTCGAGGTGCTGCACGGCGACACCCAGATCGCGCCCAAGGGTCTCGACACCTACGGGTCGCGCTCGCTCGTCGTCGGCGGCGAGGCGCTCGTCAAGGCGACCGACAAGGTGATCGAGAAGGCCAAGCCCGTCGCGGCCCACCTGCTCGAGGCCTCGGTCGACGACATCGAGTACTCCGCCGGCCGCTTCACCGTCAAGGGCACCGAGCAGGGTCTGGCCATCCAGGAGATCGCGGGGGCGGTCTTCACGGCCCACAACCTGCCCGACGGCATGGAGCCCTCGCTGGACTCCGACGCGACCTACGACCCGGTCAACTTCAACTACCCGCACGGCACCCACCTGTGCGCGGTCGAGGTCGACACCGAGACCGGCGAGGTGAAGATGCGCAAGTACGTCTGCGTCGACGACATCGGCACGGTCATCAACCCGCTCATCGTCTCGGGCCAGATCCACGGGGGGCTCACCCAGGGCATCGCCCAGGCCCTCTTCGAGGAGGCGGTGTACGACGACTCCGGGACCCTGGTCTCCGGCTCCTTCGTCGACTACCTCGTGCCCACCGCGGCCGACATGATCAGCTTCGACATCGACCACACGTCGACTCCGTCGCTGACCAACACGCTCGGCACCAAGGGCGTCGGCGAGGCGGGCACGATCGCCTCGACCCCGGCCGTCGTCAACGCCGTCGTCGACGCTGTGCGCCAGTTCGGTGTGACCGACGTGCAGATGCCGTGCACCCCCGAGCGCGTGTGGAAGGCCATCCAGAGCGCCGGGAGCAACCAGTCCGATCCCACCGAGGGTGCGGCCGTGCCGCACTTCGAGACGTCCGAAGGCGGTGCCGAGTGATCCCCTCCAAGTTCGACTACGTGGCCCCGGAGTCGGTCGAGGACGCCCTCGCGGCCCTCGCCGAGGCCGGAGACGACGGCAAGGTGATGGCCGGCGGCCAGAGCCTGCTCCCGGTGCTGCGGCTCCGGCTCAACACCCCGGACACGGTCGTCGACCTCGGCCGGATCGCCGCCCTGCGGGAGATCAGCGAGGACGGCGACCAGATCGTCATCGGGTCGATGGCCACCCACTCCGACGTCATCGCCAGCGAGCTCGTCAAGGAGCACGCCCTCCTGCTGCACAAGACGGTCAAGGAGGTCGCCGACCCCCAGATCCGTCACCGCGGCACCGTCGGTGGCGCCCTCGTGCACGCCGACCCGGCGGGCGACGTGGGGGCAGCCGCTCTCGCGCTCGACGCGGAGTTCGTCATCGCCGGGGCGGGTGGGGCCACCCGCACCGTGCCGGCAGCCGACTTCTTCGTCGACCTCTTCGAGACCGCTGTGCAGGAGGGTGAGCTCCTGGTGCAGGTCCGCATCCCCAAGCACACCGGCTGGGGCGCCCACTACGAGAAGTTCGTGCGGGTCGCCCACCAGTGGGCCATCGTGGCGGTCGCCGCGACGGTCAAGACCGAGGGGGGCACCATCACCGACGCCCGGATCGGACTGACCAACATGGGGTCGACACCGCTGCGGGCGGCGTCGGTGGAGGCCGCCCTCGTGGGGCAGCCGGCGACGCAGGACGCGGTCAGGGCTGCGGTGGCCACCGCGGCCGACGGCACCAACCCGCCGTCGGACCTCAACGGCGACAGCGCCTACCGCAAGCACCTCGCGCCGGTGCTGACCCGACGTGCGGTCCTCGCCGCAGCTGGAGGCTGACCACCTCGTGGACCTGCACCACGACTTCACCGTCCCCGCCGATGTCGAGACGACCTGGGCGACTTTCATGGACCTCGAGAACGTCGCCGGCTGCTTCCCGGGGGCTGCGGTCACCGGGGTGGACGGCGACTCCTTCACCGGGACCGTCAAGGTCAAGCTCGGGCCGATCGCCCTCGTCTACGCCGGCAAGGGCGTCTTCGTCCAGCGCGACGACGCCACCCACCGGGCCGTGATCGAGGCGACCGGCAAGGACAAGCGGGGCAACGGCACCGCCGGGGCGACGGTGACCATTGCCGTCTCCCCTGACGGCACCGGTTCTGCGGTCGACGTCATCACCGACCTCAACGTCACGGGGAAGCCCGCGCAGTTCGGTCGCGGTGTGATGCAGGACGTCTCCGACAAGCTGCTCGGGCAGTTCGTCACGTGCCTCGAGCGGCGGTTCGCCGAGGGCGACGCGCCGGAGGCGGTCACCGACACCGCGGCCGCTCCGGCTCCCGCGGGCTCGGAGCCGGCAGCGGCATCGGCGCCACCGGCGCCGGTGGCCTCGGACGGAGCGCCGCCAGTGGCACCACCCGTCGTCAAACCCCGGCCGCGCCCCGCTCCGGTGGCCGAGTCCGACGACGCGCTCAACCTGGGGTCGGCGGTGCTGCCCGTGATCCTGCGGTCGTACGCCCCGCACGTCGGTGTACTCATCGCCGGCATCCTCCTCGGATGGCTCATCGGGCGCCGCCGCTGAGGCGCGGTCTCCCGACCACCCGACGCGGGGTCCGCACCGACAGGTGCGGACCCCGCGTGCGTTGATCGGGATGGCCCCGGGTGCGCCAGCGGTGTCAGTCGCCAGGGCCTAGTCTCCTTCGGTGCCGACACGCAGACCGGGCGCCCGCGACCACGCACGGTTCGGCGACCGTGTGGCCACCGGGGTCATCGAGGTGCTCCACGGGCAGCAGGCCGTCGCGGCCCTCGACGGCCCAGGCTTCTGGGCCCTCGTGTCGACCTTCGAGGGCCACGTCACCGCCGTCCGCTTCGCGAAGGTGGTCGATGCGCCCGAAGACGACCCTGCCGACGGGTCCACTTGGGCACCCCTCGAAGGACCCTGGGCGTCGTCGCTCCATCGCGCGGCTTACGTGCGCGCCGTCGAGCAGACTCGTGCGCGGATCGCGGCGGGCGAGGTCTACCAGGCCAACATCTGCCGGGTCCTGCGCCACGTCCTGCCCGTGGACGCCGACCTGGACGGCCTCGACGGCCTCCTGCGCAGGAGCCACGGCGCGCCGTACGCCTCGCGCCTGCGGGTCGGTGCGGCCGGCCTCGACATCGTGTCGGCCTCGCCCGAGCTCTTCCTGCGGCGCAGCGGCCGCCGCCTCGTGTCGGCGCCCATCAAGGGCACGGCCACGACGGCGGAGGCGATGCTGGGCAAGGACCACGCCGAGAACGTCATGATCGTCGACCTCGTGCGCAACGACCTCTCGCAGGTGTGCGAGCCCGGCTCGGTCGACGTCGAGGCCCTGTGTCGCCCGCAGGTGCACCCGGGACTCGTGCACCTGGTGTCCACGGTCGCGGGGAGGCTGCGTGAAGGGGTGCGGTGGGCCGACATCCTCGCGTCCACCTTCCCGCCGGCGTCGGTGTCAGGCACGCCGAAGTCGAGCGCTCTCACCGTGATCCGCGACCTCGAGCCCGTGCCGCGGGGACCGTACTGCGGCGCCATCGGCTGGGTCGACGGCGACCGTGGCGAGGCCGAGCTGGCGGTGGGCATCCGCACCTTCTGGGTGGAGGACGGCGAGCGGAGCCGAGACCTGTGCTTCGGCACCGGCGCCGGCCTCACCTGGGGTTCCGACCCAGAAGGGGAGTGGGCCGAGACGCAGCTCAAGGCCGACCGCCTGGTCGGGCTGGCGTCGCTCCCGTCAGCCGGCTGACGACGACAGACCCGAGCAGCGCGAGGCGGCGTCGTACTGCTCCCGCTCCGGACCCGCCTGGGCCGCCGTCGGTGGCATCGGTAGGCCGTCGTCCCCGACCACGAGGGGGGTCCACGTCGAGCTCCTCACCAGGCTGGGGCTCGTGGCCCGGGCGCCGGGATCGCTGCGACCCCGCACTGCCGCCGCGGCGTCGATGTGCACGGTCAGCACGCCGCTCCAGGTGTCGGCCGGGCCGCGGCTGGTGCGCCAGACGAAGTTGCCGAGACCGTAGCCGACGAAGGTGCGACCGCTCCAGCCGTGGCCCTGGACCCGGTGGGCGTGGCCACCGACGACGACGTCGACGCCGGCCGCCTCCAGGTCGCGGACCGTGCGCTCCTGCGCGGCGTCGGGACAGGTGGTGTAGTCGGTGCCCCAGTGCAGGAAGACCACGACCACGTCGTACTTGCTGCGGGCGGCGGAGACCGCCGCCAGGAGACGGGTGTTGGTGAGGTTGCCGGCCACCCCCGGGCGCGTGTCGGTGGCCGGGAACGTGTGCACGGTGAAGTCGTCGACCTGGGTCGAGGCGACGACGGCGACCCGGACGCCGCGCACGGTGAAGACGGCGGGAGCAAAGGCGTCGGGGGCGTCGCGACCCACCCCGACGATGGGGACGGGACTGGCCGCCCGGGCGGCCAGCGTGTCGGTGAGGCCGTCGGGGCCGTAGTCCACGGCGTGGTTGTTGGCCATGCTGAGGGCGTCTACCCCCGCTCGCTGCAGCGTGACCAGCGCCTGGGGGGTGGTGCGGAAGTGGTAGAGCTTGGGCTGTGGGGTGCCCCGGTCGGTGATCGCCGTCTCGAGGTTGACCACCGACACGTCGGCCGACCCGAGTGCCGGTCGCAGGGGAGCGAGACCGTCGTCGGTGAGCAGGGCGGCCACCCGCCCGTCGAAGTTGACGTCACCGCCGAAGGCGAGGGTCACCAGGCCCGGGTCGGCCGGGGGGGCAGGCGGTGTGCTCGTGGCGCCCGTCGGGCTCGTCGGTCCGCTCCCGGTCGTCGTCCGTGGCGGGACCGTGCCGGCAGGGCTGCCGGCCACCGTCGGGACGGCCTTCGCCGGACCATCGGCTGCGCCGGAGCCACCGCTGCAGGCGGCGAGGGCGGCAGCGGTCAGCACCCCGGCGACGACGACCCCCTGAAGCGTGCGCACGACACCAGTCTCCCTGACGGTGACGGGGTGGGGCGTCGTACGACGGGGTGTGTCGCCGAACCGCAGCGACCGCGTCATCGACGGTCGAGTCGCGACGACCTCGTCGACGGGGCGGGTCGGTGAACGCGACCAACCGGCATGCCGGTCGATGCTCCGGCGATCGGGAACGGGGTGCGGCAGACGGTCGTTGTCGGGGCATGGGTCGCGTGGGTCGCTGGAGTCGGTGCCACTGGTCAGGTGGGTCGTCTGGGAGGCTGGGGCCATGACGGTCACGGCATGGGTCAACGGCCGGCTCGTCGAGCCGGGTGCGGCGTCGTTGAGCGCGGTCGACCACGGCGTGACGGTGGGGGACGGCGTCTTCGAGACGACCAAGCTCGTCGACGGACGACCCTTCGCCCTCACCCGCCACCTCGATCGGCTCGACCGCTCGGTCGCCGGCCTGGGGTTGCCGCCGGTCGAGCGAGGCCGAGTGTGCGAGGGGATCGCGGCGGTCCTGGGGGCCCGCGAGCCGATCGCGTTCGGGCGGCTGCGCTTCACGGTCACGGGGGGAGCTGGTCCGCTGGGATCCGACCGTGATGACTCCGGCCTGACCTACATCGTCACCACGGTCGAGCAGGAGCAGCCCAGTGGCTCGGGCAAGGTCGCCGTCGTGCCCTGGACGCGCAACGAGCGGGCGGCCACGGCAGGGCTGAAGACGACGTCCTATGCCGACAACGTCATCGCCCTGGCTCGGGCCAAGCAGTCGGGAGCCGTGGAGGCGCTGCTGGCCAACACCCGCGGCGAGCTCTGCGAAGGGACCGGGTCCAACGTCTTCGTGGTGCTCGACAGCGCGTCGGGCGTCGTGCACACACCGCCGCTCGAGGCGGGCCCCCTGGCCGGGGTGACGCGGGGACTCGTGCTGCACTGGGGACGCGAGGCCGGCCTCGACCTGCGGGAGGCGTCGCTACCGCTCGACGTGCTCCAGAGCGCCGACGAGGTCTTCCTGACCAGCTCGATCAAGGACGTCTTCCCCGTCGACGCGGTCGACGAGCGCCGCCTGCCCGCCCCCGGACCGGTGACCCGCCGCCTCATGGAGGTCTTCGCCGCCCGCTCTGCCCTGGAGGTCGACCCGTGACCGAGCACCCCACCGAGGAGCAGGCGGTCGACGTCCACGACCCCGACGAGCGCGCGGCTGCTGCGCGTCGTCGCGAGGCCGAGTCGCACGACGACAACGTCACCCTCGACGCCCAGGACGACGACTGGGCGTGGAGACGGCGGATCCGGGCGAACCCCGTCACGGCCCGGGTCTACCGGATCGCGGTGGCGCTCGTCGGGGGACTGGTCGTGGCCGGCGGCCTGGTGGCCGTGCCCGCGCCTGGGCCAGGCTGGCTCATCGTCTTCGCCGGGGTCGGCATCTGGGCGACCGAGTTCGAGTGGGCCCAGCGCCTGCTGCGCTGGGGGAAGGGTGTCCTCGCCGACTGGACCCACTGGGCGGGCCGCCAGCCCGTCTGGGTGCGGGGGTTGCTGGGGCTGGCCACGCTGGTCCTCGTCCTCGCCATCTTCTGGGCGCTCTTCGCCGTGGCCGGGGTCCCCAGCCTGCTGCCCGACGCCCTCGAGGACCTCGTCCGACAGGTGCCGGGGCTCGGCTGAGCCTCGGCGGAGCCGGGGCTGACCGATTAGGGCGTCAGCCCGTCGGGCGGCTATTCTGTCGCTCCGTCGCCTACTGCGCGTGGGCGCCCGGACGTGTAGCTCAGTTGGTTAGAGCGCTCGCTTCACACGCGAGAGGTCAGGGGTTCGAGTCCCTTCACGTCCACCCCTCAGGCGGCATGAGCGATTGGCCGAGCATGGAGTGCCGACCCTCAAGAGCTGGCGCGTACGACTCGTCCGTGTGTCCTTGGTACTGCCCTGGTCAGGGCCTTTCGCCGGTCGGCCCCGTCGGATCAGAGTCCAGGGCCGAACCGAGAGCCGCATGGACACTGCGTAACTGCTCGACCAAGGCAGGAAGGTGATGGGCTGCCGCGGCTGCTTCGCCCATGACGGTGAAGTTCCAGAGCAGCGCGTCGCGCCGCTGCCGGTCGGACAGCAGCGCGTCACGGGTCTGGTCGCGACCGAGCAGGTGCGCCTGCTCTGCCGCGTCGATCATCTCCTCGAGCAGGAGGAGGTCACGCTGCATACAGGGGCTGTGCGTCGGTGAGGACAGCGTCACGCAGGCGAAGGTGCAAGGCTGCGCTCGAGACCAGGTCGACTGGCCGCTCGAGCAGCTGCGTCAGCTCGTCGTTGAGCTGTTCGATCTCCCACCCGAGCCGATGTCCCGGCAGAAGGTCGTAGAGGAGGTCGATGTCGCTGTCAGGGCCGGCGGTCCCTCGCGCCACCGAGCCGAAGACGCGCAGTCGCGCGATGCCGTACCGTTCGCAGATTGCGGCCAGGCGGGCCTGATCGAGCGAGAGACCGGACAGCGGGGACATGCTCCAAGTTTACCGCTGGGGAGTGCGCGATCTCCGAGGAACCTGCTCGTCTCCGTGGCAGAGGGAGAAGGGGTCACAGGTGATTCGGCGAGGAGGGCACCCTTGAGGCGGATCGCGTCCTGAGGCGCGCGCAGGATCCTGGTGTGGAGGTCTCGGCGGCGCGGGGCGAACGGCGTCGCGGAAGCGCGGGCCGCACAGGCCGCAGACGAGGGTGAGGGCCCGGTGCTGATGCGGCATGGCTTGGGCGAGGGCGATGAGCTCGGGGAAGGTGGAGACCTTGGGTTCGCTCAGGACGGTGGTCTCCCCCTGGTCAGGCTGGCTGTCCGACGTGGTCCCCTCACGGCAGCCGCTGCCCCGGCGGCGTTCGGGATGGACGGATGTCAGCAGCACAATGCCGGCGATCAACGTTCGGGTCAGGCCGAGAGCGCGTGGTCGGCCCCGCGGAACCTGGCCAGGAGGTCCTCGAGGACCCCGCAGGCCCGCTCGACCTCACCGACCGTTCGGCCGACGCGCGGGAGAGGAGCGGCAGGCTCGTCGTGCAGGCGCACCACCGCCTCGAGCAGGAGGTCGAGGCCGTGGGAGGTCACGCTGCGCGTCTGGTGGAGGAGGCGTTCGAAGGCATCCCGCACCGGCTGGCCCGGGGCGCAGCCCAGCTCGTCCTCGAACAGCCTGCGGCACGCGACGTACTCCCGGAGCCCCTCCGCAGGGCGGGCCTGCCCACCCAGTGCCTCGAGGAGCGTGCGCCACCCCGTCTCGTCGAAAGGTTCCAGGACGAGCAGCCGTCGAGCCCAGAGCTCTGCCCGGGCGACGTCCCCCGCCTCGATGGCCAGGGTCGCCGCGTCGCGCAGCACGGCGGCCACGGCCCGGTCGTGCACCTTGCGCTCGTCCTCGAACCACGGCGCGCTGTCGTCACCCGCCAGCCACGGCTGGCTCACCGTCTCGAGCGCCGCGTGGTAGCAGGCCAGAGCCGTCCCGACGTCTGTCGCCGAGCGCGCCGCGCGGGCGAGGCTGGCGAAGCTCAAGGTGTCGAGGTCGAGCAGGTCCGGGTCGACGAGGTATCCGCCGGACACCGTCTGCACCAGCTGCGCGGCACCTGGCCCCACCGCTCCGAGACGCTTGCGCACGAGGCTGACGTAGGCCGCGAGGGTGCCGTCATAGCCGGCGGGTAGACGGTCTCCCCAGAGCAGCTGGGCCAGCCGGTGGCGGCTGACGGGTCGGCCGGGGTCGACCAGCAGCGCGACCAGCAGCAGCCGCGGCTTCACGCCCCCCAGGTCTCGCGGACCGACGGAGCCCTCGGATCCGACGACCGAGAGACCCCCACACAAACTTACTGACAGCCGCGCTGGATCCCCCCAGTTGCGGCGTTCTTGGTCCACCGACATGATGCACCACCTCCCAAGAGAAGTGTTGCCTGCGGCCCTTCAGCGCGGCACGCCCATCTGAGTGTCCGGGACCCCGAAAAGTGGGGGGTATCAACGCGAGACAGGAAGGCTCGTCGGCGGTAGGCCACCCCATGTGGGGACTGGTCTGACCGGGTATAACTTGGTATGGCCGGGTCTGGCCGGATCAGCTGCCGACCGACGACATGGGGGTCGTGACGAACCCCACGGGGTCGAGCGAGGCGATGCCGGCGCCCGCCAGCCCCACCACGGTCGCGACCATGACAGCGAGAACCAGGACCCTCACGAGGTGAGGAGAGCCCCACGTGCCGGCCGTGCGGGCCGTGCGGGTCGCGTGACCCCGTCGGCCGACGAGAGCCATCCCGGCGGCGAGAGCGTCCAGCTCGAGGATGCCGGAGACGACGTCGGGCAGACCGATGGCCTCGGCGGCACCGGGGTCGGGGCCGAACGAGAGCCCGACGGTGCGCGACCACAGCCACAGGACGAGGGGGCCGACCGTCACCAGGACGACCAGCACCGGGACCATCGCCCGGCTGAGCGGCCGCAGCCAGACCAGCACGGCGGCCACGACCTGAGCAACGGTGAGCGCGACGAAGAAGGCGGCTGCCAGCCACCACTCGGCGAGGTGCTCGGGAACGACAGCGGCGTGGATGACGGCGGAGGCGAGCAGCAGACTGGCGAGCACGCCGGCCAGTCCACGCCCGGGTCGGCGTGGGGTGGTCGCGAGCAGGGCCCGCCCCCCCGCGAGGGCCAGCATCCACGCGACCAGCACGATGTTGGTGACCAGCAGGAGGAGGAGGCACAGTCCGAGTCCCCGGAGCTGCAGGTTCCAGGTGGACGCCTGCTCGCGGGCCAGGCACGATCCCGTGCACAGCCGGGCCATCGAGCCCATCATCGCGGCCTGGTCGTTCTCGAGGAGCGCGTCGTAGACCGTGTCCACGGCGGGCAGCACGGCGCCGGCGAGGGTGGCGGCGACCACGGTGAGGCCGGTCGTGGCCCACATCCGCAGAGCGCCCCGGGGGCGTGCGCCAAAGCGTCGAGCGGAGATCCCCAGCGCCACGAGCACGGCGACGGTGAAGAGGGGCAGGAGCAGGAGCGACCCACGCGCCCAGGCGAGGTAGGGCTCCTGGCCCCGACCGACGGCCCCGACCGCTCCCCGCAGCACGACGGCCCAGAAGGTGTCGGCGGCGCAGAGCACGACGGCCGGGACCAGCACGGTGCGCCAGGGCACGACCCGCCTGCGCGGTGAGCCCGGGCCCCGGGTCGTGGGGGTGCGCGTCGGGATGATCGTCGGGGTCGCCATGGGGTCGGTCGTCAGGCGGGTGACGCGACCCGCGGTCGTCGTCACGGCGTGATCTCCCAGCCGAACATCATGGCGTGGTCCTCGTGCGCCAGGTTGTGGCAGTGACCGACGTAGGGTCCGACGAAGTCGCGGAAGCCGCGGTAGATGATCGTCGACTCACCGGGGTCGAGCGCGACCAGGTCCTCCCGGGAGACGTCGTCCGGGTGCGAGGGGTCGCCCTTCGTGACGTCCTTGTTGTTGCGCATCACCGTGCGGTGTTCCTCCATGTGCAGGTGGAGGGGGTGCACCCAGCCGCCTCCGCCGTTGCGGATCTCCCACAGGTTGTAGCTGCCCTTCTTCTGCGAGGCGGGCAGGGACTTGCCGGCCTTGTTCTTGAGGCTCGTGCCGACGGTGCCGGGCTCGAAGGGCTTGCCGTTGATCAGCCACTCCGTCTCGCCCGCGGCGGAGCCGCGCTGCAGCTCGAAGATGAGCCGGTTGTCGAGCAGGCTCTGCCAGTTGCTGGGCAGCGGCGGCAGCGGGCGCATCACGGTCGGGATCTGGCTGTCGTCGGGGGCGTTGTCGCCGATGACGAACTTGATGACAGGCACCTTGTAGGCCGGGTCGGGGGAGAAGCGGGACGACGACGCCCACATCCGCCCGTTGGGCATCTTCATCACATCGGTGAGGTAGATGACGTCACCCTTGGTGGTGGGGGTGCCGTCCTGGTACTTGGTGAAGTCGATGATGAACTCCCGACGCTTGGCCGGCCACAGCTCGAACGAGTCCCGGACGATCGGCGCCGGGAGCAGCCCGCCGTCGGAGGCGATCTGGGTGAACTTCATGCACTGCTGCCCGTCGGGGATGCGGTACTGGCCCTCCAGGTCGTCACCCTTGAAACCCAGCGAGACCGCCGACTTCGGGCCCTGGGTCGAGCTCATCAGCTTGAACTCGTAGATCCGCGAGATCGAGCAGTCGAGGAACCGGAAGCGGTACTTGCGCCGCTTGACCTCCATGACCGGGTTCGCGACCCCGTTCACGGCGAAGATGTCGCCGACGAAGCCGTGGTTGGCGAAGTGCTTGTAGAAGGTCTTGCCCCACCACTCGGGGTGGGTGGCCGGGTTCTTGGCCAGGGGGAACTCACCGAGCTGGTCGTGGATGTCCTGATGGGTCGTCACACCGTCGTCGAGGCGGCAGTCGAAGAAGGCGAGCGGCACGTCGTACTCGACGTCGAAGCTGCCGTCGGAGTGGTCGGTGCGGACCCCGGGCAGCCGCAGACCCTGCCGCTCGTCGCCCATGTCCATGCCGTTCTTGGGGTCGTAGATGGGGTAGAGCCCCACCATGCCCTTGTAGACGTTGCTCCCGGTGTGGTCCATGCGGTGGTCGTGGAACCAGAAGAAGCTCTGCTTCTCGCGGTCGTCTCCGCCGGCGGGCCAGTTGAGGTAGAGGTTGTCGACCCACATGCCGGGGGCGTAGCCCGAGGACTTCGGCCCGTAGTTCATCGAGTAGTGGGGGTTGCCATCGCTCTCCGGCGCGGTGTGACCGTTGTGCAGGTGGGTGAGGAAGGACCAGTCGGGAGCGCCGAAGTCCTGCCGGTCGAGGTTCATCGGGTTCTCGTCGAGCCGGTTGACGAACCGCACGATGGCCGGCTTGCCGTACTCCGCGTTGATCATGGGTCCGGGGAACGTCCCGTTGAAGCCGTAGATGGTGCTCCGGGGCAGGGTCCGGAGCGTGCCGGCAGCTACCGGCTTGCCTGCCGCGTCGAACGACACCGCAGGCTTGCCGTTCTTGTCGATCGGCATCACCTGGGAGGTCGTGAACGAGTGCGTGTTCAGCACCACGTCCATCTTGTAGACGATCGGGTCCGCTGAGCCGACGTCGCTCGACCACTTCTGGTGGCGCTGGTTGCTCAGCGAGTTCTGCTGTCCCTCACCCGGTCCGGGGGGCTGGGCCCAGCCGGTGAACTCGGAGGGCGGCACCGGGCGCAGCGCCTTGGGGATGGGGAGCGCGTCGGTGAACGGCGACACGATGAGCGGGCTGGTGGGGAAGTTCTCGGTGTAGAAGAGCACGTCCCCGACCACGGTGGAGGTCGCGGCGAAGGCCCCGTCGGCCGACAGCAGGCCCCGCTGACCCAGGTACGGCACGGCGAGGGTGCGGGCGCCGCCGACCGCGGCGACGGCGGCACCGGCCGCGCCGACCCGCAGGAGGGTGCGCCGCGCCATACCCGTGGTGGTCGCGCTGTCGTCGCTGTCGTTGGTGGTGTCGGCAAGTGTCAGGTCGTCAGGCACGTGGGCTCCTCGTCGTCGTCAACCGGGGCCGCGAACTGGCAGGTCCGCCGGCTGACCGGGCTTCTGAGGGCAGACGCTAGGAACCAGACCTTGTGAAAAGGTTGGGGTGGTCGGCGGCCCGGGCCGCCCACCTGACGGCGTCACGAGACCCACGGCCCAGCGAGCCCGTAGGGTCGAAGACGTGTCTGCCTTCCTCGACCCCCTCCTCAACGCCCCCGCCTGGGTCGTCCTGCTCGTCGTGGGGGCCGTCGTCTTCGCCGAGGACGCCCTCTTCGTCGGTTTCGTGCTTCCGGGTGAGACCGCCGCGGTCCTGGGCGGGGTTGCTGCCAACACCGGCCACGTGCCGCTGTGGGCCGTGCTCGTGGTGGTGATCGCCGCCGCGATCGTCGGGGACAGCGTGGGCTACGAGGTCGGCAAGCACCTCGGCCCCCGGATCCTGGGCTCCTCGCTGTTCGACAAGCGGCGTGAGGGGCTGGGCCGGGCGCAGGACTTCCTGCGGGAGCGGGGCGGTTGGGCCGTCTTCCTCGGCCGCTGGACGGCCTTCTTCCGTGCCGTGATGCCGGCGCTGGCGGGCACGTCGAAGATGCACTACCCGAGGTTCCTCGCCTTCAACGCTGCGGGAGGCATCCTCTGGGGCGCGGTCGTCGTCGCGATCGGCTATCTCGCCGGGGCGTCGTACGCCAAGGTCGAGGGCACCTTCGGGCGCTACGCAGCCATCGCCGTCGTCGCCCTCGTCGTCGTGGCGCTCGTGGTGTGGCGGGTGCGCGAGCACCGGCGAGAGGACGCGCAGGAGCGCGCCGGCCAGGCCTAGGATCCCCCCATGGGACACGTGTCGAGCATCCTGATCTACCCGGTGAAGGACCAGCCGGGGCAGTCCCTCGACAGCGTCAGTGTCAGCCAGGAGGGCCTCGACGGGGACCGCCGCAAGAAGGCGCCGGTGCACCTCGTGGCCGCCGCCGACCACGTCGAGACCCACCCTCGCGCCAACCTCGTGCTCGACCTGGACCCAGGTGACCTGGTCGACCTGGTGGGCCGACGGCTGCGCATCGGCAGCGTCGAGCTCGAGGTCGACGGCGCAGCCGGGAACTGCCCCGGTGTGTATGCCGCGGTGCCGGTGCCCGGTGAGCTCCGTGTCGGCGACGAGGTCACCGTGGGTGTCGTCGGCGCCTGAGCCCGCGCGAGGTCGGCGCAAGGTGGGCCCGAGGTCACCGCGTAGTCACCGCTGTCAAGCCGGCGGCACCTGGGACGGCGGCGACACCGTGGGGGTCGGACCCGGCAGACCCGACCCGTCGGCCCGCCAGGCGGTCGAGAGGCCGGTCCAGGCGAGCTGCGTGAGGTGCCGCGTGAGCTGTGCCCGCGGCATGCCGGCGAGGCCGTCCTCGTCGGCGAGCCAGGCGTCGGCGGCGGCGCGCACCATGCCGACGACCCCCCGGGCCCAGACGGGAGCGGAGGCGACGTCGTACCCCGACTGCGACAGGGCCTGGCGCAGGACGACCTCGAGCTGGACGGCGACGTGACCGGTCACGGCCGAGGCCGGGTCGCCGTCGGGGTGGGCCTCGCTGCGGTCGAGCATCGGAGCGGCCACGACGAAGCGGTAGACCTCCGGGTCCTTCTCGACCAGCGCGAGGTAGGAGTCGATGGCGGCCGACACGATCTCGGGTGGGCTGGCGTGCAGCGCGACGAGGGGAGTGCCGGCCTCACCCAGGGCCCGCCCGAGGTCGCGCAGGATGAGCGCGTCGACCCGCTCGGTCACGGCCTGGTAGAGCCCGGTCCGGTCGGTGAAGTGCCGGTAGAAGACCGTCTTGCTGGTGCCGGCGACCACGGCGATCTCGTCCATGCCGACCCGGGCACCGTGCTTGCGGATGGCCCGCAGCGTGGCTTCGACGAGCTCCTTGCGCCGCTCGAGGCGGTGCTGAGCCCAGCGGGTGCTGCGTCCGTCGATCGTCACCATCCGAACGGTAGCAGGTACGAAGTGTATCTGCTACCTTTGGTATCGGTAAGTTGACCCGAGTCCAGTGCCGTGTCGTCCATCTCCCTGAAGGAGCCCCTCCGTGGCCCGCAGTGCCTCCGCCAAGACCCCCAGCCCGCGCCGCGCCGCCATCCTCGGCGGCAACCGCATCCCGTTCGCCCGCAGCAACGGCGCCTACGGCAGGGCCAGCAACCAGGACATGCTCACCGCGACCATCGACGGGCTCGTCGCGCGCTTCGGGCTGGCCGGCGAGCGGATCGGCGAGGTCGCCGCCGGCGCCGTGCTCAAGCACAGCCGCGACTTCAACCTCACTCGTGAGGCGGTCCTCGGCTCGGCCCTCGACCCCACGACCCCGGCGTACGACGTGCAGCAGGCGTGCGGCACCGGCCTCGAGACGACCATCCTCGTCGCCAACAAGATCGCTCTCGGGCAGATCGACTCGGCGCTCGCCGGGGGCAGCGACACCGCCAGCGACGCCCCCATCGCCCTCAACGAGGACCTGCGCAAGACGCTCATCAAGGCCAACAACGCGAAGACGACCGGCGCGAAGATCAGGGCCCTGGTCGGCGTGCGCCCGACGCACCTCGCCCCCGAGATCCCCCGGAACGTCGAGCCCCGCACCGGCCTGTCGATGGGCGAGCACATGGCCATCACGGCCAGGGAGTGGGGGGTCACCCGCGAGGCGCAGGACGAGCTCGCCGCGCTCAGCCACCAGCACCTGGCGGCGGCCTACGACCGGGGCTTCTTCGACGACCTCATGACGCCGTACCTCGGCCTGACCCGCGACGACAACCTGCGCGCCGACTCGACCACGGCGAAGCTCGCCAGGCTCGCGCCGGTCTTCGGCAAGGGCGAGGGCGCCACCATGACGGCAGGCAACTCGACGCCGCTCACCGACGGCGCCTCGATGGTGCTGCTCGGGACCGAGGCGTGGGCCGCTGCGCACCAGCTCACCCCGCTGGCCTACGTGGTCGACGGGCAGGCGGCCGCGGTCGACTACGTGCACGGGGCAGAGGGCCTGCTGATGGCCCCTGCCTACGCGCTGCCGGTGCTGCTCGCCCGCGTCGGGATGTCGCTCCAGGACTTCGACTACTACGAGATCCACGAGGCCTTCGCCTCCACGGTGCTGAGCACCCTCAAGGCGTGGGAGGACCCCGACTTCTGCAAGGGCCGGCTCGGCCTCGACTCCCCGCTCGGGTCGATCGACCGCAGCCGGCTCAACGTCAACGGGAGCTCGCTGGCCGCCGGTCACCCGTTCGCCGCCACGGGCGGACGCATCGTCGCCTCGCTGGCCAAGATGCTCCACGAGAAGGGCCCGGGCTCCCGCGGGCTGATCTCCATCTGCGCCGCGGGTGGGCAGGGTGTCATGGCCATCCTCGAAGGTGCCTGAGCCGACCTGGTCGCGCCGGCTCCCCATACTGATCTCGTTCGTAGACAAGGAAACCCGTCATGAGTGACACCTACACGCAGTTCGTCAACAGCCCGGTGGGCAAGCAGGTCGCCAGCCGCCTCGGCATCCCGCGCCCCGTCTCCCTGCGCCGCTACACGCCCGGCGGGCCGCTGCTCCAGGGCCCGGTCGTCGTCGGTGGGTACGGCGACGCGCCGTTGGCCAAGCGGGTCACGGCCCTGCTCGACGCCGAGGGCATCACCACCCTCAGCGAGGTGCCCTCCTCCGGCAAGGTCGCAGCCGTCGTGGCCGACCTCAGCGCCGCGACGTCGCCCGAGCACCTCGAGACCCTGCGGGCCGTCATCGCGCCCGCCCTGAAGGTGCTGGCGCCGTCCGGCCGGGTGCTGGTCATCGGCGCCTCACCCGAGCAGGCGGGCACCGACCCCGCGCTGGGCGCGGTGCGCCGCTCGCTGGCCGGCATCGTGCGCTCCATCGGCAAGGAGCTGCGGGCCGGGGCGACCGCCAACCTCGTCCTCGTCGAGGACGGGGGCGAGGCCAACGTCGATGCGACGGTCCGCTTCTTCCTCTCCGGCCGCTCCGCCTACGTCGACGCCCAGGTCGTCTCGGTCGGCCCGCTCGCCAGCGGCGTGGCCCACGAGCCGGGCGACCCCGCCCGCCCGCTCGCGGGCAAGGTCGCCGTCGTGACCGGCGCTGCCCGGGGCATCGGGGCCTCGATCGCCGACGTGCTGAGCCGCGACGGCGCGACGGTCGTCTGCGTCGACATGCCCGCGGCCGGCGAGGCCCTCGCCGCCGTGGCCAACCGCAACGGCGGGTCGGCTCTGCAGCTCGACGTCACCACCCCCGACGCGGGCGCGCGCATCGTCGAGCACGCCCGCACCCGCCACGGCGGTCTCGACATCGTCGTGCACAACGCCGGCATCACCCGCGACAAGCTGCTGGCCAACACCGACGCCGCCCGCTGGCACTCGGTCCTCGACGTCAACCTGCTCTCGGTGCTGCGCATGGACGAGGCGATCCTCGCTCCGGGCGCCCTCGGGGACGGTGGACACGTCGTCGTCCTCTCGTCGATGTCGGGCATCGCGGGCAACCGCGGCCAGAGCAACTACGCCGCCTCCAAGGCGGGGCTCATCGGCATGGTCGAGGCGCTGGGACGCGACGACGACCTGCGCAGGCGGGGTATCACGGTCAACGCGGTCGCGCCCGGCTTCATCGAGACCGAGATGACGAGCAAGATCCCCTTCGCGACGCGTGAGATGGGTCGTCGCATCAACTCCCTGGCCCAGGGCGGTCTGCCTGTCGATGTCGCGGAGACCATCGCCTGGTTCTCGCAGGACGCCAACGCGGGGGTCACCGGCCAGGTCGTCCGGGTCTGCGGTCAGAGCATGCTGGGGGCCTGAGGTGACGCAGGTCCTGCAGTTCGACGGGTCACCCGACCTGCGGTCGATGTTCCTCAAGGCTCTCGTCAACGGACGCACCACCCCCTCCGGCGTACCCGACACGGTGGCCGAACGCGCCGGCGTCGCCATCGACGTCGACCACGTCGTCGACTACGCGCGGGTGTGCGGCTTCCACGTCGGCGCGACGCTCCCGCTCACCTACGTGCACGTCCTGGCCTTCCCCCTGCAGGTGGCGCTGATGTCGAGACGCGACTTCCCCGTCCCCCTCGTCGGGCTGGTCCACGTCGAGAACACCATCCGCTGGACCCGACCGCTCGCTCCCACCGACGTGATCGACCTGCGGGTCTCGGCCACGGCGATGCGGCCGCACCGTCGGGGCCGGCTCATCGACCTCGTGAGCGAGGTGAGCGTCGCCGGTGAGCCGGTGTGGACGGGGGTCAGCACCTACCTCGGCCGGGGCACCGGGGACGACTCGGCCCCGACGTCCGAGCCCCCCGACACGAGCGACCTCGCCGCTCTGCCTGCCGGGGCGACGTGGAGGATCTCGGAGGACGCCGGGCGACGCTACGCCTCGGTGTCCGGTGACATCAACCCCATCCACCTGCACGCCCTCAGCGCCCGCGCCCTGGGGTTCCCCGCGGCCATCGCCCACGGCATGTTCACCTACGCCAGGGTCATCGCGGCCCTCGGGTCCGGGGTGCCGTCGGCAGGGGAGTCGACGGTCTGGTTCAGGGCCCCCGTCACGCTGCCGAGCACGGTGCTGCTCCGGGTCTCCGCCGACCGGCAGACCGCGCTGGTGCGTCCGGCGAAGAAGGACGGCGTGCACCTCGTCGTGCGCAACACCTCGGCCTGACTCCCGTCCGAACACGAGAAACCCGCCGTTCAGGGCCCCGTACGGAGCCTCGAACGGCGGGTTTCTCGTGTTCGGAAGGCGAGAGGGGGTAGTCGGGGGAGAGGCGGAGGGAGGCGGAGGGAGGCGGGTGGGTTCGTCCGCAAGGCGGGGGAGCCCGCGTTACTGCGTCGCGGGGGTCCGGCGCCGCCGGATAGCCTTGCCGGGGCCGCATCTCGCGGCCGACCCCCGTCGCAAGGAGCACCCGCCGTGTCTGCCACCCTCACCGTCCACGTCGCCGGAAGCGAGCGATCGGTGGAGCAGGGGACCACGGCGGGGGCGCTCTTCGAGGGCGAGCGACGCATCGTCGTCGCCCGCGTCAACGGCGACCTGGTCGACCTCGCGCACGTGCTGCACGACGGCGACGCGGTCGAGCCCGTGGCGATCGACTCCCCGGACGGCCTCGACGTGCTGCGGCACAGCGCGGCCCACGTGCTGGCCCAGGCCGTCCAGCAGGTCGACCCCAGTGCCCGGCTGGGGATCGGTCCGCCGATCCGCGACGGCTTCTACTACGACTTCGACACCGCGACCCCGTTCACCCCCGACGACCTCAAGGCCCTCGAACGGGCGATGCAGAAGATCATCAACGAGGGTCAGACCTTCAGCCGCCGGGTCACCACCGACGACGAGGCCCGGGCCGAGCTCGCCGACGAGCCCTACAAGCTCGAGCTGATCGGCCTCAAGGGCGGCGGCACCGAGGTCGCCGAGGCCGCGGAGGGCGCCGAGTCCGAGGTCGGCGGCACCGAGCTGACCATCTACGACAACCACCGCAAGGACGGCTCGCTCGCCTGGCGCGACCTGTGTCGCGGCCCCCACCTGCCCGACACCAAGCTCATCGGCAACGCCTTCAAGGTGATGCGCTCGGCCGCGGCCTACTGGCGCGGGTCGGAGAAGAACCCCCAGCTGCAGCGCATCTACGGCACCGCGTGGCCCAGCAAGGACGAGCTCAAGGCCTACCTCGACCGGCTCGCCGAGGCCGAGCGCCGCGACCACCGCAAGCTCGGCGCCGAGCTCGATCTCTTCTCCTTCCCCGACGAGCTGGGCTCTGGCCTGCCGGTCTTCCACCCCAAGGGCGGCATCATCAAGCGCGAGATGGAGGACTACGTCCGCCGTCGGCACATCGAGGAGGGCTTCTCCTACGTCGGGTCGCCGCACATCTCCAAGGAGGGGCTCTTCCACACCTCCGGGCACCTGCCGTACTACAAGGACACCATGTTCCCGCCGATGGAGTTCGAGGGGGCGAACTACTACCTCAAGGCCATGAACTGCCCGATGCACAACCTGATCTTCCGCTCGCGCGGACGGTCGTACCGCGAGCTCCCCCTGCGGCTCTTCGAGTTCGGCTCGGTCTACCGCTACGAGAAGTCCGGGGTCGTCCACGGCCTGACCCGAGTGCGCGGTTTCGCCCAGGACGACTCCCACTCCTACGTCACCCCGGAGCAGGCGCCCGCCGAGATCCAGCACCTGCTCGACTTCGTCCTGTCGCTGCTGCGTGACTTCGGGCTCGACGACTTCTACCTCGAGCTGTCGACCCGGGCCACCGAGGGCGAGAAGATGGACAAGTTCCTCGGCTCCCAGGAGCAGTGGGAGGTCGCCACCCAGATCCTCGCCGACGTCGCCCACGCCTCCGGGCTCGAGCTCGTCGACGACCCCGGCGGCGCGGCCTTCTACGGCCCGAAGATCTCCGTGCAGGCGCGCGACGCCATCGGCCGCACCTGGCAGATGTCGACCATCCAGTACGACTTCAACCAGCCCGAGGGCTTTGGGCTCGAGTACCAGGCAGCCGACGGCACCCGTCAGCAGCCGGTGATGATCCACTCGGCCAAGTTCGGTTCGATCGAGCGCTTCTTCGGCGTGCTGACCGAGCACTACGCGGGTGCGTTCCCGGTCTGGCTCTCGCCGGTCCAGGTGCTCGGCGTGCCGGTCGCCGAGGAGTACGCCGACTACCTCCAGTCGGTGCTCGACACGTGCAAGCGCAAGGGGGTCCGCGTCGAGCTCGACGACTCGGACGACCGCTTCCCCAAGAAGATCCGCAACGCCAGCAAGGGCAAGGTGCCCTACGTCCTCATCGCCGGGGAGGACGACCGGGCCGCCGGCGCGGTGTCCTTCCGCTACCGCGACGGCTCGCAGCGCAACGGCGTGCCGGTCGACGAGGCCGTCGAGGAGATCGTCGCCGCGATCACCGCCCGCGCCCAGGTCACCACCGCGCCCACCCTCGCCGGTGCATCCGGCAGCGGGCCGGTCGACGGGGTCTGAGCCTCCCTGATCTCGAGGTGCCGACCGGTGCGGGAGGTGGGACGATCCGGGCATGGTCCAGGACGGTCCCGGGCCCCCGCCCTGCGCGGGAGACCATTGGCCGGCCGGGTCGGCTCGGCGGGAGAGGTACGAGATGTCCACCAGCTCGAGCAGGAGGGGTCTGACCGCCCTCGCGGGAACCTTGACGGCAGTCGTCGTCGGCACGGCGTACGGCGTCCCGGCGCAGGCCGCCGGCCTCGGCTACGTCGCCCTCGGTGACTCCTACTCGTCGGGAGTGGGCACGCGGGCCTACCTCTCCGACGGTACGAGCTGCCAACGGTCCGTCTACGCCTATCCGTCGCTGCTCGCGGTGGCCCGCGGGTACAGCCTGACCTTCCGGGCCTGCTCGGGCGCGACCACCGCCGACGTGAGCCGCACGCAGATCGACGCCCTCAGTGCCTCCACCGGCCTCGTCACCCTGACGGTCGGAGGCAACGACGCCGGCTTCGCCTCGGTCCTGACCACGTGCGCCCTGCCCAGCTGGTTGAGCAGCTGCAACGGCGCCGTCGACACCGCCCAGGCCTTCATCGCCACCACCCTCCCGGCCCGGCTCGGCTCGCTCTACGCCAGCATCCGCGCGAAGGCGCCCAACGCGGCGGTCGTCGTCGCCGGCTATCCCCGCGTCTTCAACGGGCAGGACTGCAACGCCCTCACCTTCTTCTCCCCGGCGGAGGAGGCCCGCCTCAACCAGACCGCCGACCAGCTCGACGCCGTCGTGGCCAGGGCGGCCGGTGCCGCCGGTTTCCGCTACGCGTCACCGACGGCAGCCTTCATCGGTCACGCCGTCTGCGGGAGCCCCGAGTGGCTCAACGGCCTGTCGAACCCGGTGACCGACAGCTACCACCCGAACCGCCTCGGTCACAGCCTCGGTTACACCCCCGTCGTCGGTGCCTCGCTCGGGGCCGCCGTGGCCGTCGATGCCGCCGTGGTCCGCGCAGCAGAGGCGACGGCCCCCGCGCTGGCTGCGGCCGAGGCGCCGTACGCGAGGCTCGACGCGACCGTCACCCCTGCGCCCTTCCTCGTGCCCGACCTGACCACGCCGCAGGCTCGGGCTGCCGCCCGGGCCGCCGGGGTGGACCTCTCCGACCCGGCGAGCGTCCGCGCCGCCGACGTCCGGCACACCGCCGCCCCGGTGACCAGATGACCCGGTGAGCCGGGAAACGGCGAGCCGGCAGCCACCGGTGTGACCCTCCCCGCACACCTCGGGACCGGACGGACGACGATGACGCAGTAACCTGCGTCGAGGGCAGCGGGCGACATTGGGTCGACGGGAGCCCGGAGGAGACCATGTCGGAGACCAAGCGCGAGGGTGACGACGGCGTCGTCCCGGTCTTCTTCCTGTCCGACAGCACGGGCATCAGCGCCGAGACGATGGGCAACGCCCTGCTCATCCAGTTTCCCGACCTCATCTTCGATCGCACCGTCATCCCCTTCATCACGACGGTCGAGCAGGCCCGTGAGGTGGTGGCGATGCTCGACGAGATGATGAAGGGGCCGGTCGTCCCGCTCGTCTTCTGCACCGCGGCCAAGGAGTCGGTGCGGGTCGAGCTGCGCCGCACCTCAGCACCGGTGATCGACTTCTTCGAGCTGCACATGCAGCCGGTCGAGGCGATCCTCGGGCAGCGCGGGATCCGCGAGCCCTCGAGGCTGCACGGGGTCGGCGATATCAAGCGCTACAACAACCGGATGGCCGCGGTCGAGTTCACCATCGAGCACGACGACGGACAGAGCGTTCGCGCGCTCGAGAAGGCCGACGTCATCCTGCTGGCCCCCTCACGCTGCGGGAAGACCCCGACCAGCATGTACCTCGCGCTGCAGCACGGGCTCTTCGTCGCCAACTACCCCCTCGTCGACGAGGACCTCGAGGAGCACGAGCTGCCGCGGCCGGTGCGGGACTTCGCCGACCGGTGCTTCGGCATCACGACGACCGTCGACCGGCTCAGCCGGGTGCGCAACGAGCGGCGACCGGGGTCGACGTACGCCAGTCCCGCCCAGTGCCGCTGGGAGCTGCGGCGCGCGGGCGAGATCTTCGCCGCCCACCACGTCCCCGTCATCGACTCGTCGGCCCGATCGGTCGAGGAGATCTCCACGCTGGTCATCCAGACTCTGAAGAAGTCCCACGGCAGCACCGGCAACCGCCGCACCCTGTAGCCAGAGAGGCACCCCATGACCAACGCCCCCACCACCCAGAGCCCGTCCCCGGGAGCGACCCCCAGCAACGGGGCGGCGCCGACGAACCCCAACGTGCGCTGGTTCGCCGACGTCGGCATGGGCGACCTCGACCAGGTCGGCGGCAAGAACGCCTCCCTCGGCGAGATGGTGGCCAACCTCACCGACCTCGGGGTGCGGGTGCCCAACGGCTTCGCCACGACGGCCGACGCCTACCACCGCTTCATCGGTGACACCGGCCTGGCGCAACGCATCTCGGCCCTGCTCGACGACCTCGACACCGACGACGTACGACGTCTCTCCGCCGTGGGTCGCGAGATCCGCGAGGCCGTGGTCGGCCAACCCTTCCCCGACGACCTCGAGGTCGACATCCGCACCGCGTTCGAGCGGCTGGTGGAGGAGGCGTCCGCGGGGGCCGAGACAGGGGACGGGTCCGAGGAGCCGTCCTTCGCGGTGCGATCGTCCGCCACCGCCGAGGACCTGCCCGATGCCTCCTTCGCCGGCCAGCAGGAGACCTTCCTCAACGTGCGCGGCATCGACGCCGTCCTGCAGTCGATCCGTGAGGTCTACGCCTCGCTCTACAACGACCGGGCGATCGCCTACCGCGTGCACCACGGCTTCGCCCACGGCGACGTCGGCCTGTCGGCCGGCGTGCAGCGGATGGTCCGCTCCGACATCGGCTCCTCAGGCGTGATGTTCACGATGGACACCGAGTCGGGCTTCTCCGACGCGGTCTTCGTCACCTCCGCCTTCGGGCTCGGCGAGGGCGTCGTGCAGGGCGCGGTCAACCCCGACGAGTTCTACGTCTACAAGCCGGCGCTGCGGGCCGAGCGCCCTGCCGTCCTCAAGCGCGGCATCGGCGGCAAGGCCACCAAGATGGTCTACACGCAGGACACCACCGTCGGCCGCACGACCGAGTTCGTCGAGGTCGACCCGGCCGACAGCGCCCGCTTCAGCCTCACCGACGCCGAGGTCGAGGAGCTGGCACGCCACGCCCTCGTCATCGAGGACCACTACGGCCGGCCGATGGACATCGAGTGGGGCAAGGACGGCCTCGACGGCCAGCTCTACGTGCTGCAGGCGCGCCCCGAGACGGTGCAGTCACGTCGTACGGGCGCCCTCGAGCGCTTCAGGATGGACCCCAAGGTCTCCAAGGGGGCCGAGGTGCTCGTCGAGGGCCGCGCCATCGGTCAGAAGATCGGCGCCGGCGCCGTGCGGGTCATGCGCTCCATCGACGAGATGCACGACTTCCAGGAGGGCGAGGTGCTGGTCGCCGACATGACCGACCCCGACTGGGAGCCGATCATGAAGCGCGCGTCGGCCATCGTCACCAACCGGGGCGGCCGCACCTGTCACGCGGCGATCATCGCCCGCGAGCTCGGCATTCCCGCCGTGGTCGGCACCGGCACCGGCACGAAGGACCTCGCCGACGGCCGCGAGGTGACGGTCACCTGCGCCGAGGGCGACACCGGCCTGGTCTACGAGGGCATCCTCGCCTTCGACATCGAGCGCACCGAGCTCGACAAGATGCCCGAGCTGCCGGTGAAGATCATGATGAACGTCGGCACGCCCGAGCAGGCCTTCGCCTTCGCGAGCCTGCCCAACGCCGGGGTCGGCCTGGCCCGCCTCGAGTTCGTCATCAACCGCCAGATCGGCATCCACCCCAAGGCGCTGCTCGACCTCGCGGCCGACCCCCACTCGCTGCCCGACGACCTGCGTGACGAGATCGCGCAGATCACGGCGGCCTACGCCGGGCCGCGCGAGTTCTTCGTGCAGCGGGTCGCCGAGGGGATCGCCATGATCGGCGCCGCCTTCGCCCCGAACCCCGTCATCGTGCGGATGTCGGACTTCAAGTCGAACGAGTACGCCAACCTCGTGGGCGGCGAGCGCTACGAGCCCGACGAGGAGAACCCGATGATCGGCTACCGCGGCGCCTCGCGGTACCTCTCACCCGACTTCGCCGAGTGCTTCGCCATGGAGTGCGAGGCGATGCGCTTCGTGCGCGACGAGATGGGCCTGACCAACGTGCAGGTGATGATCCCCTTCGTGCGCACCCTCAAGGAGGCCAAGGGCGTCATCGACCTGCTGGGCCAGAACGGACTCGTGCGGGGTGAGAACGACCTCAAGGTGGTCATGATGTGCGAGGTGCCCTCCAACGCGGTCATCGCCGAGCAGTTCCTCGAGTACTTCGACGGCTTCTCGATCGGCTCGAACGACATGACGCAGCTGACCCTGGGTCTCGACCGCGACTCGGCCCTCGTCGCCGACGGCTTCGACGAGCGCGACCCGGCCGTGCTGCACATGCTCAGCCTGGCCATCGCGGCCTGCAAGAAGCTCGACAAGTACGTCGGCATCTGCGGGCAGGGCCCGTCGGACCACCCCGACCTGGCGCAGTGGCTGCTCGACCAGGGCATCGAGTCGATGTCGCTCAACCCCGACACCGTCGTCGACACCTGGCTGCGTCTCGGTGGCGTGGGTGTCGACGCCTGACCCGCTCCCGCCCCTGCTCGTCCTCGACGGCGGCCTGTCCAACGCCCTCGAGGACCGCGGTGTGGACCTGTCGTCCGCGTTGTGGACCGCCCGGCTGCTGCGCGACGACCCGCAGTCCGTCGCGGCGGTCCACCTCGACTACTTCGCGGCCGGAGCCGACGTCGCCACGACCGCCAGCTACCAGGCGAGCGTCCCGAGCCTGGTCGCCGCCGGTTTCGACCGCGAGGAGGCGGAGGCGCTCATCCGGGCCAGCGTGACCCTCGCCCGCCAGGCCCGGGACGAGGCCGCCCTGGCCGGTCGGCGGCTCTTCGTGGCGGCCTCCGTCGGCCCGTACGGCGCCGTGCTCGCCGACGGGTCGGAGTACCGCGGCGACTACGGCCTCACCACGGCCGCCCTGCGTGACTTCCACGGCCCCCGGCTCGAGCTGCTCGCCTCCGCCGGCCCTGACCTCATCGCCGTCGAGACCATCCCCGACGTGCGCGAGGCGCAGGCCCTGGTGCCGCTGCTCGACGAGATCGGGCTTCCGGCCTGGGTCTCCTACTCCGTCGAGGGCGGGCGCACCCGCGCCGGGCAGAGCCTGCAGGAGGCGTACGACGTGCTGGCCGGCAGCACCGCGGTGGTCGCCGCCGGTGTCAACTGCTCCGCCCCGGCCGACGTCCTGGCGGCCGTCACCTCGGCGGTGACCGCCACCGGCCGCCCCGCCGTCGCCTACCCCAACCGCGGCGAGACGTGGGACGCAGCCACCCGCACCTGGCGCGGTGACGGCACCTCGCCCACCGACCTCGCCCGCACCTGGGTGCGGGCCGGGGCAGGGCTCGTCGGAGGATGCTGCCGGGTCGGACCGGCCGACATCGCCGAGCTCGCGCAGGCCCTCGCCCCCCTCCGCGTCCCGCCCGGATAGCGTCCGGGTAGCGTCCACGCCATGAGCAGCGTCCCCGAGTCCGTCGTCGCGGGGGCCACCGGCCCCGACGCGACCCTCGTCGTCGTCACCCGCACCGTCATCGCCGACGCGATCGTCGCCCTCAGCGCCACCGTGGGTCTCCCGACCCGGCTGGTCGACCACGGCGACGGACCGGTCGTCGACGCCCTGGCGGCCCTCACGCTCGGGCCGCGCCACGCGGTGGTCCTCACCGACCACGACGCGCCGGGCACCGCCGAGGTGATCCGCGCCGCGCTGGCCGCGGGGGCAGGCTACGTCGGCATGATGGGCAGCCGGTCACGGGCCCGGGGGGTCTTCGAGACGCTGCGGGACGAGGGCCAACCCGCGTCTGCCCTGATGCGGTTGCACGTGCCCGTCGGTCTCGACACCGGGGGTCGCACCGCCGGGGAGATGGGCCTGTCCGTCGTCGCCGAGGTGGTGGCGTGGGCCAACGGCAAGCTCGTGCGCTCGGGTGACCGCAGCGGGTTGCAGGCCCCGTGAGCGGCCAGCCGGGTCGGCCCGGCCCACCCGGCCCGCTCACTCCGACCGAGGCGGGTGCCGGGCCCCCGGCCGAGGACCCGCGCGACTTCGCCGGCGACCCCGACGGCTTCCAACGGCTGTGGACCCCGCACCGCATGGTCTACATCGGGGGCGACAGACCGAGCGACGAGGCCGGCGCAGGGTGCCCCTTCTGCAGCGCCCCCACCCGCACCGACGAGGAGGGGCTGATCGTCCACCGGGGTGAGCACTGCTTCGTGGTGATGAACCTCTTCCCCTACAACCCCGGTCACGTGCTGGTCTGCCCCTACCGGCACGTCTCGCTCTACGTCGACCTCACCGACGACGAGACGCTCGAGTTCACCCGCCTGACCAAGGCGGCCGTCCGGGCTCTCGAGCAGGTCTCAGCCCCCCACGGCTTCAACCTCGGCATGAACCAGGGGGCCGTCGCCGGGGCGGGCGTCGCCGCGCACCTGCACCAGCACGTCGTACCCCGGTGGGGTGGCGACTCCAACTTCCTGCCCGTCGTCGCCCAGACCAAGGCCCTGCCCATGCTGCTCGAGGACGCCCGCTCCCGCCTCGCCGCCGCGTGGGAGGACAGCGAGTCGCCCGACGGCCACTAGGCTGGACCTGCCATGCTGAACCGAGCCCTGCGCGAGTCCTGGACCAAGGTCATGACGCCGCCCGCCAAGCTGTTCCTCGCGATGGGGATCAGCCCCGACGTCGTCACCGTCGTCGGCACGCTGGGGGTGTGCGCCGGAGCTCTCGCGTTCTACCCCTTCGGCCACTTCTTCTGGGGCACCCTCGTGGTGGTCCTCTTCATCTTCAGCGACAACGTCGACGGGGTGATGGCCCGCCTGCAGGGCCGCGAAGGTCAGTGGGGCGCCTTCCTCGACTCCACCCTCGACCGGGTCGCCGACGCGGCCATCTTCGGGGGCCTGGTCATCGGCTTCGCGCGCAGCGGCCCGCAGAACAACCTCCTGTATGCCGGGCTCGCCCTCGCGTGCCTCACCTTCGGCATGGTCGTGAGCTACGCCAAGGCCCGCGCCGAGGGCCTGGGCATGACCGCCAACGTCGGGATCGCCGAGCGGGCCGACCGGTTGGTCGCCGTGCTGCTCGCCACCGGCCTCGTCGGTCTCGGCCTGCCCGTCTGGGTGCTCGGGATCGTCCTCGCCCTGCTGGCCGCGGCCAGCCTCGTGACCGTCGTCCAGCGCATGCTGACGGTGCGGCAGCAGTCGCTGGCCGCCCTCGACCGTCCGGCTTCGTGACCGAGCGCGTCGCGCCCCCGGGGGGCGTCGGAACGCCAGCGAGCCGTCTGGCCCGCCTCAGGACCCGGATCAGCGACCGGGCGGTCGTCCTCGGCTACCGCCTCGGCTGGGGCGCCGTGCGCGCCCTGCCGGCGGGGGCGGCGTACCGGGTGTTCGACCTCATCGCCGACCGCACGGTCGCGCGGGGGGGCAAGGGTGTGCAGCGGCTGCGAGCCAACTACGCCATGGTGCGGCCCGACCTCGACGACACCGGGCTCGACGGCCTCGTGCGTGAGGGCATGCGCTCCTACCTGCGCTACTACTGCGACTCCTTCCGGCTGCCCGACCTGTCGCAGGAGGTGCTGGCGCGGTCGGTGCGGCTGACTGGTGCGGAGCAGTGCCGCGAGGTCCTCGAGGCCGGCGGTTCCGTGGTGGCCTTCCTGGGGCACCTCGGCAACTGGGACCTCGCGGGGGCCTGGTCGACGAGCCAGCTGGCGCCGGTGACGACGGTGGCCGAGCGGCTGAAGCCGGCCGAGGTCTTCGACGAGTTCCTCGAGTTCCGGACCTCGCTGGGCATGAGCATCCTGCCCCTCGACGGCGGCGCCGAGACGTTCGCCGGGCTGCGCCGGGCCGCGACGCAGGGCCAGTTCATCTGCCTGCTCGCCGACCGCGACCTGAGCGGGGGCGGTGTGCCGGTGCAGCTGTGCGGCCACCCCGCCAAGATGGCCAAGGGCCCGGCCGCGCTCGCGCTGGTCACCGGCGCCCCCCTCTACGCCGTATCGATCCACTACGAGCCCAACCCCGCCGTGCCGGGCAGCGGGCAGGGCGTGGTCTGTGACTTCTCGGCCCGCATCGAGGTGCCCACCACCGGCACCACCGCGCAGAAGGTCGCCGTGATGACCCAGGCCTGTGCCGACCACCTCGGCGCCGCCATCCGCGACCGCACGAGCGACTGGCACATGCTCCAGCGGGTCTTCATACCGACGACGACGGCAGCGGCGGCAGCTGACCCGCCCGCGGGGTCCTGATGCGGATCGGACTGGTCTGCCCCTACTCCTTCGACGTGCCCGGTGGGGTGCAGTACCACGTGCGCGACCTGGCCGAGGTCTTCCTCGCCCAGGGCCACGAGGTGAGCGTCCTGGCCCCCTCCGACGACGACACCGTGCTGCCCGACTACGTCGTCAGCGCCGGCCGCGCCGTCCCCATCCGTTACAACGGCTCGGTGGCCCGGCTCAACATGGGCCCGGTGAGCGCCGCGCGGGTGTCGCGCTGGCTCGACGAGGGCCGCTTCGACGTGCTGCACCTGCACGAGCCGATCACCCCCAGCGTGTCGATGCTGGCGATGTGGGCGGCGGAGGGTCCCATCGTCGCGACCTTCCACACCTCGAACCTGCGATCGCGCGTCATGCAGGCGGCCTACCCCATCGTGCGCCCGAGCCTCGAGAAGATCACCGGCCGGATCGCGGTCTCGGAGGACGCACGACGCACCGTCACCACCCACGTGGGCGGTGACGCGGTCGTCATCCCCAACGGCGTCTTCGTCGACCGCTTCGACCTGGCGGACCCGCAGCCCCAGTGGCAGGGCACCCCTGCGCGGCCGACCATCGCGTTCCTCGGCCGGATGCTCGAGCCGCGCAAGGGGCTGCCGGTGCTCGCCCGGGCGCTCCCCGCCGTGCTCGCCGAGGTGCCGGGGCTGCGCGTGCTCGTCGCGGGCCCGGGTGACCCCGACGAGGTGCGGACCGACCTGCCCCCCGAGGTCGCGAAGGTCTGCGAGTTCCTCGGCGCGGTCACCGACGAGGACAAGGCCCGGCTGCTGCGATCGGTCGACGCCTACGTCGCGCCCAACACCGGCGGCGAGAGCTTCGGGATCATCCTCATCGAGGCGATGAGCGCCGGTGCGCCGGTCCTGGCCAGTGACCTGCCAGCCTTCGTGCGCGTGCTCGACGACGGACGGGCCGGTGTGACCTTCCGCAACGAGGACCCCGACGACCTGGCCCGGACCCTGCTGGGCATGCTCCGCGACCCCGTCGAGCGGGCCACCGTGGCGGCCCGGGGCCGTCGTCGGGCCGACACCTTCGACTGGTCGGTGGTGGCGGCCGACATCATGGCGGTCTACGAGACGGTCACCTCCGGAGCCTCGATCGTGCACGCCGACGGCGACTCGGCCCCACGGTGGGCCCGGCTGCTGCGGGGTCGGAGCCGCTCGTGACCACCCTCGACGTCGTGGCGCTGGTCGCCGTCGTGCTCATCGCGCTGGCGTGGTTCCTCTCCTACAGCGCGGCGCGCCTCGACCGCCTGCACGGGCGGGTCGAGGCGACGTACGCCGCGCTCGACGCCCAGCTCGTACGACGCGCCGAGGCGACCCTCGAGCTCGCGACCTCCGGTCTGCTCGACCCGGCCTCGGCGCTGGTCCTCGCCTCGGCGGCCGCCGACTCCCTCGCCCACGCCGACGACAGCGACGAGCGCGAGCGGGGGGCCGTGGAGTCCGACGTGACGGAGTCCCTCGCCGCCGTGCTGACCCCCGAGGCGGTCGACGACCTGCGCGCCGGCGGCGGCGTGCCCCACGACGGCCTCGACCGCATCAAGGCGGCCGGCACGCGGGTGCAGCTGGCCCGCCGGTTCCACAACGACGCCGTCAGCGACGTGCGTCGGGTGCGGCGCAAGGGCGTTGTCCGGCTCTTCCGGCTCGCGGGGCGGGCCGAGCTGCCGGAGAGCATCGACTTCGACGACGCCCTGCCTGCGCCGCTGCGCGACTGACGCGACCCCGTACGACCCGCGACGTCCCCCTGTCCCGCGACCTCGGGAGAGACCGGGGCGCGGCGCAACTACGATGGGGGCATCGGCCCTCGTCGTCCCGGGGCCTCGCCACCAGGAGCAAGGAACAGCAGTGGAGCAGCAGAAGCCCGACTCGGGTCCCGTGACCGGCACGACGCCCGTCAAGCGCGGCATGGCCGAGATGCTCAAGGGCGGCGTCATCATGGACGTCGTCAACGCCGAGCAGGCCAAGATCGCCGAGGACGCCGGAGCCGTCGCCGTGATGGCCCTCGAGCGCGTGCCCGCCGACATCAGAGCGCAGGGCGGGGTCTCGCGCATGAGCGACCCCGACATGATCGACAGCATCATCGCCACCGTCTCCATCCCCGTGATGGCCAAGGCCCGCATCGGGCACTTCGTCGAGGCCCAGGTCCTGCAGAGCCTCGGGGTCGACTACATCGACGAGTCCGAGGTGCTGACTCCGGCCGACTACGCGAACCACATCGACAAGTGGGGCTTCAGCGTCCCCTTCGTGTGCGGGGCCACCAACCTGGGTGAGGCGCTGCGCCGCATCACCGAGGGCGCGGCGATGATCCGCTCGAAGGGTGAGGCCGGCACCGGTGACGTGTCGAACGCCACCACCCACATGCGCAAGATCGGCGGCGAGATCCGCCGGCTCAGCACCATGCGCGACGAGGAGCTCTACGTCGCGGCCAAGGAGCTGCAGGCGCCGTACGAGCTGGTCAAGGAGGTCGCGAAGGCCGGCAAGCTGCCCGTGGTGCTCTTCACCGCCGGTGGCATCGCCACCCCCGCCGACGCCGCGATGATGATGCAGCTGGGCGCCGAGGGCGTCTTCGTCGGCTCCGGCATCTTCAAGTCGGGCAACCCGGTGCAGCGCGCCGAGGCCATCGTCAAGGCCACCACCTTCTTCGACGACCCCGCCATGGTCGCCAAGGTCTCGCGCGGCCTCGGTGAGGCCATGGTCGGCATCAACGTCGAGGAGATTCCGGAGCCCCACCGGCTCGCCGAGCGCGGCTGGTAACCCCCACCCCCGCCTTCCAAACAAGAGAAACCCTTCATTCCGCGGCCTCAGGGGCCCCGGAATGAAGGGTTTCTGTTGTTCGGAGTGCGATGAGGGGGTGGGTCAGGGACCCCAGCCGTTGTTCTGCCGAATGCGGTTGGCCTCGACCGAGGCGGCGGCGGCGGTGTGGTCGCCGCGTGCGTCGGCCTTGACGCGACCTCCACCACGGCGACGGTCGAGCACCAGGGCCCCGACCAGGGCCAGGGCGAGCAGGGCGCCGATGACGATCCAGAACATGATGGCCGACCTCCTGGGTGGGGCTCGTCCGACCCCCGTCGTCGAACGATAGCCCACGCAGGGCCTGCCCTGTGCCCGATCGTCCGAACCAAGGAAACCCTTCATTCCAGGGCCTCAGGGGCGTCGGAATGAAGGGTTTCCCTCGTCCGGAACGCATCGGACGTGGGGAGGGACGAGGGGAGGGACGAGGGGAGGGTGGGTGGGTGGGGTGGGGGTGGTTGCTTGGGAAGTTGTTATCGGGGTTACGGGTTCCTGGGACGTATGATCGGGGGATGAGCGACCAGAGCGATCTCTTCTCCGACCTCGTCTTCGTCCAGCTGCGGATGGTGGACCTCGTCGAGCGACGACTGCGCGCCGACGGTGCGCCGCAGGTGTCGTCGTACCTGCCGCTGCTCGCCGTCAGCCGCCTCGAGGTCGCTCGTGTGCAGGACGTCGCGCGCGAGCTCGGCGTCTCGGTGGGTGGCGCGAGCAAGGCGGTCGACCGTCTCGAGCAGGCCGGCTGGGCCAAGCGCAAGCCCCACCTCAAGGACCGACGTTCCGCGACCGTCTCCCTGACCGCGGCGGGTCGGCGGCAGCTCGCCAAGGCCAGTGCGAGCGTGGCCGCGGCGCTCGAGGAGGGGGTCGCCCTGCCGGCGACCCGGCGCAGCCAGCTCGACTCCGCCCTGAGCCAGCTGCGACAGGGCCTCAGCGCCTGACCAGTGGCGGCGCGACTGCGCCGACGGCCGTATGGAGCGTGCTGGGCGGGATCGCGACGCACCTGGTGGCGGGGTCAGGTCACCAGTGCGCGACGGGTGTTCTCCGGTCGCTCGTGCTCGGCACCGGCGAGGACCGCCCTGAGGTGCTCGGCGGCGGCCAGGGCGTCGGCGTGGCTGACGTAGAGCGGCGCGAACCCGAGCCGGATGATGTCGGGCTCGCGGAAGTCGCCGATGACGCCGCGGGCGATGAGAGCCTGCACCACGGCGTAGGCGTCGGGGTGGCGCAGCGACACCTGTGATCCGCGGCGGTCCCCGTCCATCGGCGTGGCCAGCGGGAGGTCGACACCGAGCGCCCCGAGGCACTCGACGAAGAACGCCGTGAGTGACAGCGAGCGAGCTCGAAGGGCCGCCACGGGCACCCCGTCGTAGGCCTCGAGGGCCGCCTCGAGGGCCAGCACGCTGAGCATCGGGCTGGTGCCCGTCCGGGCGCGGCTGATCGTGGGGGAGGGGTCGTAGTCGCGCTCCATACCGAAGGGGCGGGCGTGTCCGTTCCACCCGGCGACCGGGTTGTGGAAGTGCTCGAGGTGCTCGCGCCGCACGTAGACGAACGACGGTGCCCCGGGACCACCGTTGAGGTACTTGTAGCCGCAGCCCACGGCGAAGTCGGCGGCGTCGTCGTCGAGGTGCACGTCGAGCACCCCCGCGCTGTGGCAGAGGTCCCAGCAGGACAGTCCGCCCACCTCGTGCACGGCCCGGGTGATCTCGCCGAGGTCCCACAGCTCCCCGGTGCGGTAGTCGAGGGACGAGTAGACGGTGAGGGCCAGGTCGTCACCGACCTCGCGGATGCGGGCGGGCGCTCCGGTGGGGTGGACCTGCTCGACCGTCAGGCCCACGAGGGCGGCGGCCGACGACACGACGTACAGGTCGGTGGGGAAGGAGTCGGCGTCGACGAGGACGCGGGTGCGGCCCGGGCGCATCCGCGCCGCAGCGGCGACGACCTTGAAGAGGTTGGTGGTCGTCGAGTCGGTGACGACCGTCTGCCCGGGAGCTGCCCCGACGAGGGCGCCGATGCGGTCGCCGACCCGCTCTGCGGCGGGCCACCAGCCCGCGTCGTTCCAGGAGCGGACGAGGCCCTCGCCCCACTCGGCGGTCACGACCTGGGCCACCCGCTCTGCCACTCCGACGGGTAGCGCGCCGAGCGAGTTGCCGTCGAGGTAGACCACGCCCGCCGGCAGGATGAAGCGCTCGGCGCGGCCGGCCGCCGCGTGCTCGGCGTCGCGCGCCGCTGCGGCACCGACGAGGTCGCGGGAGGTGTCCATGACCTGACCGTACAAGCCCGTGACCCGCCGCGACCCGACACGTGGTCAGCGGACCCACTGGCGGGCGCCTACGCTGAGTCCTCGTGTCCACTCGATTCACGTCGCCGCAGGAGAAGTCCGCTCCGGGCCTGCGCAGCTGGCTGCTCGCCGGCGAGCGGCAGACCGTGCCCGCCAAGGCCGGACCCCACGCCCGCGAGTCGCCCGCCCCCGGCCACCAGCACTCCTGGTGGAAGGTGATGTGCCTGACCGGTGTCGACTACTTCTCCACCCTCGGGTACCAGCCGGGCATCGCCGCCCTGGCCGCCGGGCTGGTCTCGCCGATCGCCACCGTGGTGCTCGTGCTGCTCACCCTGCTCGGGGCCCTCCCCGTCTACCGCCGGGTGGCCCGCGAGAGCCCCCACGGGCAGGGCTCGATCGCCATGCTCGAGCGCCTCTTCCCGGCCTGGTGGGGCAAGCTCTTCGTCCTCACGCTGCTGGGTTTCGCGCTCACCGACTTCCTCATCACGATCACCCTCTCGGCCGCCGACGGTGCCGCCCACGCCATCGAGAACCCCTACGCCCCCGGCTGGCTGCACGGCCAGCAGATCGGCGTCAGCCTCTTCCTCGTCCTGCTGCTCGGCGTGGTGTTCCTCCGGGGGTTCTCCGAGGCCATCGGCATCGCCGTGGGCCTCGTGGCCGTCTACCTCGGTCTCAACGCCGTCATCATCGTCGTGGCGGCGCAGAAGGTCATCTCCCAGGGACACCTCGTGAGCGACTGGGGCAGCGCGGTCCTGGCCTCGCACGGCGGCAGCCCCTGGGTCGTCGTCGGCATCGCGCTGCTCGTCTTCCCCAAGCTCGCCCTCGGCCTGTCGGGCTTCGAGACGGGGGTGACCATGATGCCGCTGGTCCGGGGCGAGGCGCAGGACGACACGGGGACCCCGGAGCAACGCATCCGCCGCACCCAGCGCCTCCTGGTGACCGCGGCGGCGATCATGAGCGTCTTCCTCGTGACCAGCAGCCTGGCCACGACCTTCCTCATCCCGCAGAAGGAGTTCGCGGACGGGGGAGCCGCCAGCGGCCGCGCCCTCGCCTACCTCGCCCACGAGTACCTCGGCAGCGGCTTCGGCACGGTCTACGACGTCTCGACCATCCTCATCCTGTGGTTCGCCGGCGCCTCGGCGATGGCGGGGATGCTCAACCTCGTGCCGCGCTACCTGCCGCGCTACGGCATGGCGCCCGAGTGGACCCGGCTGACCCGGCCGCTCGTTGTCTTCTTCGTCCTCGTCGCGTTCGTCATCACGATCCTCTTCAAGGCCGACGTGAACGCCCAGGGCGGGGCCTACGCCACCGGCGTGCTCTTCCTCATCCTGTCGGCCTCGGTCGCCGTCACGGTCTCGGCCTGGAGGCGCGGCAGCCGGCCCCAGACCATCGCCTTCGCCGTCGTGGCCCTGGTCTTCCTCTACACGACGGTCGCCAACATCATCGAGCGCCCCGAGGGCGTCAAGATCGCCGGGCTCTTCATCGTCACCATCGTCGTCGTCTCCGTCATCTCGCGGGCCCTGCGCTCGACCGAGCTGCGCGTCGAGACGCTCACCTTCGACGCCCCTGCCCAACGGCTGGTCGCGGCGGCGACCGCCGAGGGGCGGTGCCGCCTGGTGGCGCACGACCCCGAGGGCGAGCGCGACCTGCTCGACTACCTGGAGAAGGAGGTCATCGAGCGGGCGGTCAACAACCTCGACAACGCCGCGCGGCTGATGTTCCTCGAGGTGACTCTCGTCGACGCGTCCGACTTCGTCAGCGACCTCGAGGTGACCGGCGAGGTGCGGCACGGCTACGAGATCCTGTCGGTGCAGGCACCGAGCATCCCCAACGCCATCGCGGCGGTGCTCCTGGCCATCCGCGACCAGACCGGCGTCGTACCCGAGGTCTACTTCGAGTGGATGGAGGGCAACCCCATCCACGCGCTCCTGCGCTACCTCTTCTTCGGGGGAGGCGACGTCGCGCCGCTCACCCGCGAGGTCCTGCGCCAGGCCGAGCCCGACAGCGACCGGCGCCCGTCCGTCCATGTCGACTGAGCCCGCCGCACCCTCCGTCGGGGAGACCAGCCCGCGACCGGCGCCTGCCCGGCCCAGCGCACCGACCATCGGGGTCCTCGCCGTCCAGGGCGACGTGCGCGAGCACCTGAGCGCCCTGAAGGCCTGCGGCGCCCACGCCGTGACCGTACGACGCCCCGCCGAGCTGGAGGCCGTCGACGGCCTCGTCCTGCCCGGGGGCGAGTCGACGACGATGGACAAGCTCCTGCGCGCCTTCGACCTGCAGGCCCCGCTGCGCGAGCGGATCGCCGCAGGGCTGCCTGTCTACGGCTCGTGCGCCGGCATGATCCTGCTCGCCGACCGCATCACCGACGGCCGACCCGACCAGCAGACGCTCGGCGGCCTCGACATCACCGTCCGGCGCAACGCCTTCGGGCGGCAGGTCGACTCCTTCGAGGAGGACCTCGCCTTCACGGGGCTCGACGCTCCGGTGCACGCCGTCTTCATCCGGGCTCCCTGGGTCGAGCAGGCCGGTGAGGGCGTCGAGGCCCTCGCGCGTGTCGAGACCGGGCCCGCCACCGGTAGGATCGTCGCCGTTCGGCAGGGTGCCCTGCTCGCCACCTCCTTCCACCCGGAGGTCACCGGCGACCGCCGGGTGCACGACCTGTTCGTCGGGATCGTTCGCAGCTCAACCAGGTGAACAGCACGACCAAGTGAAGAGTCGGTGGCGCAGGAGCCATCGACGTGAAGCTGTCTTTCGAAGGGACGCGCATGAGCGGGCACTCCAAGTGGGCCACCACGAAGCACAAGAAGGCTGTCGTCGACGCCAGGCGCGGCAAGCTCTTCGCCAAGCTCATCAAGAACATCGAGGTGGCGGCCCGCTCCGGTGGTGGTGACCTCGTCGGCAACCCCACCCTCTACGACGCCGTCCAGAAGGCCAAGAAGACCTCGGTCCCCAACGACAACATCGACCGTGCGGTCAAGCGCGGCAGCGGGGCCGAGGCCGGCGGCGCCGACTGGCAGACCATCACCTACGAGGGCTACGCACCGCACGGCGTCGCGGTGCTCATCGAGTGCCTCACCGACAACCGCAACCGGGCGGCCGCCGAGGTGCGCACGGCCCTGACCCGCAACGGCGGCCAGCTCGCCGACCCCGGCAGCGTGTCCTACGTGTTCCACCGCAAGGGGGTCGTCACGGTGCCCAAGGGCACCCTCACCGAGGACGACCTGCTCGAGGTGGTGCTCGACGCCGGCGCCGAGGAGGTCAACGACCTGGGTGACTCCTTCGAGATCGTCTCGGGCGCCAGCGACTTCGTCGCGATCCGCACCGCCGTGCAGGCGGCCGGCATCGACTACGACTCGGCCGAGGCGTCGTGGGTGCCTGACCTGCAGGTGCCCCTCGACGCCGACGGGGCCCGCAGCCTGTTCCGCGTCCTCGAGGCCCTCGAGGACTCCGACGACGTGCAGAACGTCTACGCCAACGGCGACGTCCCCGACGAGGTGCTCGCGCAGCTCGCGGACGACGAGTAGCACGCCGTCTGCGGACGACGCGCCCACGACGCGCTACGGCGCGTCGTCCGCGGTGGTGTCGCCTCGGGGAGGTAGCGTTCGTCCCGAACACCTGTTCGGACGAGTACCGCCGATGTGGACTCGCCGCCCAACCCCGGAGGTTTGCCGTGACGCGCGTCCTCGGGGTCGATCCCGGTCTGACCCGGTGCGGCCTCGGTGTGGTCGAGGGTGAGCCGGGCAGGCAGCTGTCGATGGTGGCCGTCGGTGTCGCGCGCACCCCGGCCAGCGACGACACGCCGCGTCGGCTGCTGGCCCTCGAGGTCGAGATCGAGCTCTGGGTCGAGCGGCACCGACCCGACGTGGTGGCCATCGAGCGGGTCTTCGCCGACGTCAACGTGGCGAGCGTGATGGGCACCGCCCAGGCCTCGGCCGTGGCCATGCTGGCGGCCGTGCGCCGCGGGATCCCGGTCCGGCTGCACACCCCCACCGAGGTCAAGGCGTCGGTCACGGGATCGGGTCGGGCCGACAAGGCGCAGGTCACCGCCATGGTGACCCGCCTCCTCGTGCTCGATCGCCCGCCCCGGCCCGCCGACGCCGCTGACGCCCTGGCGCTGGCCATCTGCCAGATCTGGCGAGGCGGGGCGCAGACCCGGCTGGCCGAGGCGGTCGCCCGCCAGCAGGCGACCCTGGCCGCCCGACGGGCGGTGAGCAGGTGATCGCCAGCGTCCGCGGTGTCGTGGCGAGGGCCGGGCTCGACTCCGTCGTGGTCGAGGTCGGCGGCGTCGGCATGCTCCTGCACACGACCCCCGCCACGGCGGCCCCGCTGCGGCCCGGTGTCGAGGTCACCCTCGCGACCAGCCTGGTCGTGCGCGAGGACTCCCTCACGCTCTACGGCTTCGCCGACGACGACGAGCGGGCCGTCTTCGAGACCGTGCAGACCGTCTCCGGGGTGGGGCCCCGGCTCGCCCTGGCCATGCTCGCGGTCCACACCCCCAGCACGCTGCGCACTGCCGTCGCCGGGGGCGACGTGCTCACCCTCACCAAGGTGCCGGGGATCGGGCGTAAGGGAGCCGAGCGGCTGGTCCTCGAGCTGCGTGACCGGATCGGGGGCGTCGTCGGGGCCGGTGCGAGCGTCAGCGTAGGCGGGCGGCCCCCGGTCGCCCCGTGGCAGGACCAGGTGCGCGACGCCCTCGTCGGGCTCGGGTGGACGGCCAAGCAGGCGGACGACACCATCGTCGCCGTCGCCGCCACGGCCCCTGCTGTCGACACGTCCGTCTCGGCGCTGCTGCGCACGGCCCTGCAGGTGCTGGGCCGGTGAGCGCTGCGGCAGAGAGTCCCGGCGGAGCTCCGTACGACGCGCCGCCGGGTGTCCCCTCCGACCACGGTGACGGGTCGTGGGACGCGACGGCGCGGGTCGTCGACCCCGTGGGCGACGAGGGGGAGCGCCAGGTGGAGGCCGCGCTGCGGCCGCGGCGCCTCGACGAGTTCCCCGGGCAGCCACGGGTGCGCGACCAGCTGGCCCTCGTCCTCGAGGCTGCCCGCCGCCGCGGTAGCCCTCCCGACCACGTACTGCTCTCGGGCCCGCCCGGGCTGGGCAAGACCACCCTGGCGCTGATCGTCGCCGCCGAGCTCCAGCAACCGATCCGGGTGACGTCAGGGCCGGCGATCCAGCACGCCGGAGACCTCGCCTCGATCCTGTCGTCGTTGGCGGAGGGAGAGGTGCTCTTCCTCGACGAGATCCACCGCATGTCGCGTTCCGCCGAGGAGATGCTCTACCTCGCGATGGAGGACTTCCGGGTCGACGTCATCGTCGGCAAGGGGCCGGGCGCCACGGCGATCCCCCTCGAGCTGCCCCCCTTCACCGTCGTGGGCGCCACGACCCGGGCCGGTCTGCTCCCGGCGCCCCTGCGCGACCGCTTCGGCTTCACCGGGCACCTCGACTTCTACGCGACCGACGACCTCGTGACCATCCTGCGGCGGTCGGCGCGCCTGCTCGGCGTCGAGGCCGACGACGACGCGGTCCGCGAGATCGCGTTGCGCTCCCGAGGTACCCCCCGTGTCGCCAACCGGCTGCTGCGACGGGTGCGCGACTGGGCCCAGGTGCACGGTCAGGGCACCGCCGACCTGGTCGCCGCCCGCACCGCCCTGGCGCTTTTCGACGTCGACGAGCGCGGGCTCGACCGGCTCGACCGGGCCGTGCTCGAGGCCCTCTGCCGTCGCTTCGGCGGAGGACCCGTCGGCCTGAGCACGCTCGCCGTCGCCGTCGGCGAGGAGGCCGACACCGTCGAGACCGTGGCCGAGCCCTTCCTCGTGCGCGAGGGGTTCATCGTGCGGACCCCCCGGGGTCGCGCAGCCGCCCCCGAGGCCTGGGCCCACCTGCAGCTGACTCCTCCGGCGTCGGCGCCGGGTCTGCTCGCCGGGCAGGCCCCCCTGCCGCTCGACGACGAGGAGCGGTTCCGTGGCTGAGGTGGCTGAGGTGGCTGAGGTGGCTGAGGTGGCTGAGGTGGGTGTCCGCTGACAGTGGGCAGGCCGGTGATGCGATACCGGTCACAGCGGATGCTTTTGTCCCACCCCCCTTCGCTCATCTAGACTGCCGCGGGCACCCCGGCACCGCTGCCGGCACTCGTGCGCCGCTCGGGTCGTTGAGCCCACCGACGCACCGCCTCCCCCCGTGCGGGGACCACCGATCGAGGATCACCTGATGAATAACCTGAGCGGCCTCCTGCTGCCGCTGCTCCTGCTGCTGTTGGTGGGCTTCATGTTCATCAGCCAGCGACGACGTCAGCGGGCGGCCGTCGAGCTCCAGTCGGCGCTCGAGGTCGGTTCCGAGGTCTGCACCACCTCCGGCCTGTACGGCGTCATCACGGCCCTCGACGAGACGGTGGCGCACCTCGAGGTGGCCCCCGGTACGGTCGTGAGGTTCGACCGGCGGGCAGTGGCCCTTGCCGTGACCTCGGCCACGCAGGCGCTGGAGGACGCGTCGTACGGCGAGTCGTCGTACGACGAGCCCGACAGCGCTTCCCCGAGCCCACCGACCTCCCCGACCGACAAGAAGTAGGACACCTGTGGCCCGCGACCCGCGCACCCGACGCCCCCGACAGGTCCTGTCGGCCCTCGTCATCCTCCTGGCCCTGCTCGTGGGGGGCGCGGGCGCGGCGGCCGCCTGGGGCGGCGGTCAGTGGACCCCCAAGCTCGGCCTCGACCTCGAGGGCGGCACCGAGATCGTGCTCGAGCCCGTCGTCACCAGCGGCGCGCAGGTCAACCAGGGCCAGATCGACAAGGCGCGCGACATCATCGAGACCCGGGTCAACGCCTACGGCGTGAGCGAGGCCGAGGTCTCCACGCTCGGTGGGCGCAACATCGTCGTCGACATCCCCGGTGTCGCGTCCCCGGCCGTCCTCAGCGCCATCAAGAAGCCCTCGCAGCTGCGCTTCCGGGCGGTGCTGGGAGAGGGCGCGGGCTCGCCGCAGGCGGCCGCGACCCCCACCCCGACCCCCAGCGTCTCCGGCAAGCCCACGACGAGCCCCACGACGAGCCCCACGACGACGGCCAAGCCCTCGACCAGTGCGCCCGTGTTCACCCCGGACGCGCCGCAGACGTCAGCCAACGCCGCCGTGCCGCAGGCGTTGCGAGCCGCTGACCCGACGCCGTCGACCACAGCGACGAGCGGCACGACCGGCACGACGACCGGCACGGGCGGCGCCACAGCCACCCCGGGCTCGACGGCTCCCGCGCTCGACCAGCCCACCGACACCCCCACGGCGAAGCCGACCAGCGCCAGTGACACCGCATGGGTCACTCCCGACCTCGCGAAGGCCTTCACCGCCCTCGACTGCTCCAAGGCCGAGACCGCGTCGGCCACCGTGGACGACCCGACCAAGCCGCTGGTCGCCTGCTCGCAGGACCGGCAGCAGAAGTACGTCCTCGGCCCCGTCGAGGTCGACGGCACCGACATCTCCGACGCCACCTCGGGTTACCAGACCGGCCCGAACGGTCAGCCGACGAGCGTCGTCGAGGTCGCCCTCACCTTCACCGGGGACGGCACCAAGAAGTTCGCCGATGTCACCACCCGCCTCCTCGGCCTGCAGGGGGCGCAGAACCAGTTCGCCATCGTGCTCGACAAGCAGGTGATCTCGGCGCCGACCACCAACGCGGCGATCCTCACCGGTCAGGCCAGCATCACCGGCTCCTTCACCCTCGACAGCGCCCGCGACCTGGCCCAGCAGCTGAAGTTCGGCGCGCTGCCGCTGTCGTTCCGCACCCAGACCCAGGACGACGTGAGCCCCACCCTCGGGTCCGAGCAGCTGCGCCTGGGTCTGCTCGCCGGGCTCGTGGGCCTGCTCCTCGTGGTGGTCTACTCGCTGCTGCAGTACCGGCTGCTCGGCCTGGTCACCGTGGCCTCGCTGGTGGTCGCCTCGGGGATCACCTACCTGGCGCTGGTGCTGCTCGGGTGGTCCTACGACTTCCGCCTCACCATGGCGGGCGTCACCGGGGTCATCGTGGCCATCGGGGTGACGGCCGACTCGTTCATCGTCTACTTCGAACGCGTGCGTGACGAGGTGCGCGACGGGCGGCCGCTCGTCGCGGCCGTCGAGGCCGGCTGGTCGCGGGCCCGGCGCACGATCCTCGCCGCCGACGCTGTCAACTTCCTGGCCGCGGTCGTGCTCTACCTCCTGGCGGCCAGCAACGTGCGCGGGTTCGCCTTCACCCTCGGCGTGACCACGATCATCGACCTCGTGGTGGTCATCCTCTTCACCCACCCGGTCGTCGCCCTGCTCGCCCGTACGGAGTTCTTCGGCGGTGGACACCGCTGGTCGGGGCTCGACCCGGAGCGGCTCGGCGCCAAGGTCCGTTACGTCGGCAGAGGCAAGTTCTCCGAGCCCGGCGGACGTCCCGCCTCCTCCCGTGCGGGTGGGGTCGAACCCGCCACCGGCGCCGCGCTGCGCGGTACGTCAGCTGAAGGGAAGGCCTGAGCCATGGTCAACTTCGCCGAGGTCGGCAACGACCTCTACACGGGTAAGCGCTCCATCGACTTCATCGGTCGGCAGAAGGTCTGGTACGTCGTCTCGGGTGTGCTCATCGCCCTGGCTCTCGTCGGGGTCTTCGCCCGGGGGCTCAACTTCGGCATCGAGTTCCGCGGGGGTTCGGAGTTCCGCGTGCCCGGGGTCTCGGCCACGTCCGACTACGAGCAGCGCGCGCAGCAGGCCATGACGAAGGCCGGGATCGGCGGCAACATCGTGGCCACCGTCATCGGCCGCGACACGGTGAGGGTGCAGACCGAGTCGGCCGACGAGCAGAGCGAGGCGGCGAAGCAGGCCCTGGGCTCGACCTTCTCCGTCCCCGCCCAGAACATCTCGTTCTCGCTCATCGGACCCTCGTGGGGAGCCTCGGTCAGCCAGAAGGCGATCCAGGGTCTGGTGATCTTCCTGGTGCTGGTCGCGATCTTCATGGCGATCTACTTCCGCACGTGGACCATGGCCGTCGCGGGGCTCGTCGCGCTCGTGCACGACCTGGTGATCACGGTGGGGGTCTACGCGCTCTTCGGCTTCGAGATCACCCCGTCGTCGATGATCGGCTTCCTCACGATCCTCGGGTACTCGCTCTACGACACCGTCGTCGTGTTTGACAAGGTGCGCGAGAACACGACCGCCGCCCTGACCTCGAAGCGCCAGACCTACCGCGACGCGGCCAACCTCGCGGTGAACCAGACGCTCGTACGGTCGGTCAACACGACGGTGGTCGCGCTCCTGCCCATCGCCGCCATCCTCGTCATCGGCTTCGTGGCCCTCGGACCGGGGACGCTGCTCGACCTCAGCCTCGCGCTCTTCGTCGGGATCGCCGTGGGGGCGTACTCGTCGATCTTCATCGCGACCCCGCTGCTCGTGGACCTGCGGCGCAACGAGCACGACATCAAGGAGCTCGACAAGGTCGTGGCGCGCACCAACAGCCGCGTCCCGGGCGCCCGCACGCCGGTCACCGCCGGGGTCGGCGCCCACGCGGTGGCGACGCCGGAGGGCTCCGGTGCCGGTGCCGACGCCGACGCGCCGAGCGACACCATCCTCCCCACCCGCAGCGACGAGCCCACAGTGGCGGGCGGAACGACGCGCGAGGTGCACAAGTGGGCGCAGGCCGGTCCGCGCAACCAGCCGAAGCGTCCTCCGAAGTCCAAGCGGTGACCGTACCGACGGGTCAGTCGCTGGGTGAACCAGTGGGCGAGGCCGCGTCGGACCACGACGAGTCCCTGGCCGCGCGCGTCGTGGCGCTCCTGCGCGACGTGCCCGACTTCCCCGAGCCCGGCATCCTCTTCAAGGACTTCACCCCGCTGCTCGCCGACGCCGACGCCCTGCGGGCCCTGGTCGACGACATCGCCGGGCGCTACGAGGGCAGGGTCGACGCCGTCGCCGGTATCGAGGCCCGCGGCTTCGTCCTCGGGGCGGCGGTGGCCTATCGGTTGGGCACCGGCTTCGTGCCCGTGCGCAAGGCCGGCAAGCTGCCCCCCGACACGCACGCGGTGTCGTACAGCCTGGAGTACGGCGAGGCCACCCTCGAGGTGACCACCAGCTCGTTCGCGCCCGGGCAGCGGGTGCTCGTCATCGACGACGTGCTCGCCACCGGAGGCACGGCCCGGGCGGCGTGCGAGCTGGTCGAGCGCACCGGTGCCGTGGTCGTGGCCGTCGACGTCGTGCTCGAGCTCGGCTTCCTCCGAGGTCGCGACTCCCTGCCCGGGCGAGAGGTCTACGCCGTCGTCACGAGCTGACCCGCCGAGGAGGGCGCTCGACAGCCCGCGTCTGACCGGGCCGTCGGGCCGACTACACTCGGTTCATGAGTGAGGAGGCCCGCTCCGACACGCCACCCACGCCGTCCGTGACGTCGGGGGCCTCGCCCCTGCGCATGCGGGCCCGGCTGGCTCGGTTCGGCGGCCCCCGCATCGCGGCCAACCCGGTGCTCGAACCCATCCTCCAGACGGTGCGCAGCACGCACCCGAAGGCCGACGTCTCGCTCATCGAGCGGGCCTACGCCGTCGCCGAGCAGGCTCACCGCGGTCAGATGCGCAAGAGCGGTGACCCGTACATCACGCACCCGCTGGCCGTGACGACGATCCTCGCCGAGCTCGGGATGACGCCGACCACCCTCGCGGCCGCCCTGCTCCACGACACGGTCGAGGACACGTCGTACAGCCTGGAGCAGCTGCGCCGCGACTTCGGCACCGAGATCGCCGGGCTCGTCGACGGGGTGACCAAGCTCGACCGGCTCACCTACGGTGAGGCGGCGCAGGCCGAGACCGTGCGCAAGATGATCGTCGCGATGGCCCGCGACATCCGGGTCCTGGTCATCAAGCTCGCCGACCGCCTCCACAACGCCCGCACCTGGCGCTACGTGTCGAAGGCGTCGGCCGAGCGCAAGGCCCACGAGACGTTGGAGATCTACGCCCCGCTGGCCCACCGGCTCGGTATGAACACCATCAAGTGGGAGCTCGAGGACCTGTCGTTCGCGCAGCTCTACCCGAAGGTGTACGACGAGATCGTGCGTCTGGTCGCCGAGCGGGCGCCGGCCCGCGAGGAGTACCTCGCGGGGGTGCGTACCCAGGTCACGGACGACCTGCGCGAGGCCAAGATCAAGGCGGCCGTCACCGGTCGACCCAAGCACTACTACTCGGTCTACCAGAAAATGATCGTGCGGGGCCGCGACTTCGAGGACATCTACGACCTCGTCGCCGTCCGGGTGCTCGTCGAGACGGTGCGCGACTGCTACGCGGCGCTGGGAGCCCTGCACGCGAGGTGGAACCCCGTGCCCGGGCGCTTCAAGGACTACATCGCCATGCCGAAGTTCAACATGTACCAGTCGCTGCACACGACGGTCATCGGCCCCGGTGGCAAGCCCGTCGAGATCCAGATCCGCACGCACACGATGCACCGCCGCGCCGAGTACGGCGTGGCCGCGCACTGGAAGTACAAGGAGGACGGCAAGCCGGGGACGCCCACGGAGCGCGACGACGACCCGTCGAACGACATGGCCTGGCTCAAGCAGCTGCTCGACTGGCAGAAGGAGACCGAGGACCCGGGCGAGTTCCTCGACTCGCTGCGCTTCGAGATGAACGGCGGCGAGGTCTACGTCTTCACCCCCAAGGGCGAGGTCGTCTCGCTGCCCGCGGGCTCGACGCCCGTCGACTTCGCCTACGCGGTGCACACCGAGGTGGGGCACCACACCATCGGCGGACGGGTCAACGGCCGGCTGGTGCCACTGGAGTCGACCCTCGAGAACGGTGACGTCGTCGAGGTGCTCACCAGCAAGGCCGACGGCGCCGGCCCGAGCCGAGACTGGCTGGGCTTCGTCAAGAGCGCGAGGGCTCGCAACAAGATCCGCGCCTGGTTCTCCAAGGAGCGTCGCGAAGAGGCGATCGACTCGGGCAAGGAGGCCATCGCCAAGGCGATGCGCAAGCAGGGGCTGCCCCTGCAGCGGCTGATGACGGCCGACGGCCTGACCGTCATCGCCACCGACCTGCGCCACCCCGACATCGACGGCCTGTACGCCGCGGTCGGCGAGGGCCACATCTCCGCGCAGCACGTCGTCGAGCGCCTGGTCACGTCGCTGGGGGGCGAGGAGGGGGCCAGCGAAGACCTCGCCGAAGCCACCGTGCCGACGAAGACCCGGGCCCGACGCGGGGGAGACCCCGGCGTCGTGGTCGTCGGCACGGCCGACGTGTGGGTCAAGCTGGCCAAGTGCTGCACCCCGGTGCCCGGCGACCCCATCCTCGGTTTCGTCACCCGGGGCAGCGGGGTCTCGGTCCACCGCCGCGACTGCACCAACATCGAGACCCTGCTCGCCCAGCCCGACCGCCTGATCGACGTCGAGTGGGCGCCGTCGAGCTCGAGCGTGTTCCTCGTGCAGCTGCAGGTGGAGGCCCTCGACCGGTCCCGCTTGCTCAGCGATGTGACGAGGGTGCTCTCCGACCAGCACGTCAACATCCTGTCGGCGTCAGTCCAGACCTCCCGAGACCGGGTCGCCCTCTCTCGCTTCACGTTCGAGATGGGTGAGCCGAGCCACCTCGACCACGTGATCCGCGCGGTGCGCAAGATCGACGGGGTCTTCGACGTCTACCGCATCACCGGCGGCAAGGTCACCGCCTCCCCGACCTCCTAGACCCCTTGTTGCCCCCGACCTGACCTTCGGACCCCCGTACGGGGTCGGAAAGGTCACGTCGGGAGCAACAAGGGGACGTGTTGTTGGGGTGCTGACGTCGGGGGGTGCTGAGGTGGAGCGGCCGCTCAGCCGCCGAACTCCTCGACGCCGGCGCGCGCCTGGGCGAGCCACGCCTCGCGGGCCTCGAGGGCGGCGCGGGCCTTCTCCACCTTGCCGGCGTTGCCTGACGCCTCCGCCTTCGCGAGGTCGTCGCGAAGGCCCGACACCGCAGCCTCGAGCTGGACGACGAGCGACTGGGCCCGGGCCGCGACCTCGGGGTTGCTGGAGGACCAGCGGCGGTCCTCGACCTCGCGCACGGCCGACTCGATGCGGCGCATCGCCTTCTCGGTGCGCTCCAGGTCGGCTCGGGGCACCTTGCCCGCCTTGTCCCAGCGGTCCTGGATGCTGCGCAGCGCGGACTTGGCCCGCTCGAGGTCGGTGACGGGCAGAATTTGCTCGGCCTCGACCAGCAGCTGCTCCTTCACCTCGAGGTTGCCGCGGAAGGACTCCTCCTCGGCGGCGACGACGGCGTCCTTGGCCGTGAAGAAGGCGTCCTGGGCGGTGCGGAACCGCTCCCATAGAGCGTCGTCGTCGGCCCGTCCGGCTCGACCCGCCTGACGCCACTCGTCCATCAGGCGCTTGAAGGCGCTGGCCGTGGGGGCCCAGTCCTTGCTCGACGCCAGGCGCTCGGCGTCATCGACGAGACGGGTCTTGGCCGCCTTGGCCTCCGACTGCTGCCCGTCGAGCTGCGCGAAGTGCGTACGACGAGACCGGTCGAAGCCGTTGCGGGCGGCACTGAATCGTTGCCACAGGGCCGACTCCGACGTGCGGTCGAGCCGGGGACCGCTGCGCTGGTGCTGCTTCCACTCGTCGAGCAGCTCGCGCATCCGTGCCCCGCTGCTCTTCCACTGGATCCGCTCGAGCGGTTGTCCGGCGATCTGCTCGGCCTCGGCCACCAGTAGCTCACGGTGGGCCCGGCCTTCCTCACGGGCGGCCGCCCGCGCGGTCGCCTCGGCCTCCTTGCGGGCGGCGATCGACTCGCCGATCTGCGTGACCGTGACCTCGAGCGCGGCGAGGTCACCGACGACGTGGGGCTCGTGGGCCGCCTCCACGAGCTTGGCGTAGCTCTCCTCGGCGTCCTTGGACGAGACGTCGGTCTGCTCCAGACGCAGGCGCAGCAGGTCGGCCGCGGCCACGACCTCGTCGTACTTGCGCCCGTAGTAGGCCAGGGCGTCGGTCGGGCTGGCCCCGGGGTAGGAGCCCACCTCGCGCTCTCCACCGTCGGGCAGTGTCACGAAGACGACACCGCCGTCGTCGACGCGCCCGAACTGACGTAGAGCGGCCGACGCGTGGGGGCGCGCGAACAGCTTGGGGCTCGGAACCGGCGCGGCCAAGGGCGACGGGTGTGCCGCGACGACCTCGGCCGGAGTCGGTATGGCCGGGGTGGGCTCGGCGTGCTCGACGGCCGTCTCTGCTGCCGGCGAGACGGGAGTCTCCTGCACTGCTGGCTCAGCCGTCGGGGTGTCCTCGCTCGTGGTGTCCTCTGCGGTGGTGTCCTCTGCGGTGGTGTCCTCTGCGGTGGTGTCCTCTGCGGTGGTGTCCTCTGCAGTGGTGTCCTGGGTCGGCATGTCCTCGGTCGGCATGTCCTCGGTCGGGGTGTCTTCGGTCGGGGTGTCCTTCGCAGTGACGTCCAGGCTCGGGGTGCCTTCGCTCGGGGTGTCCTCGCTAGGGGTCTCCTCCGCCAGGCTCGTCTGCGCCGTCGGCTCCTCGACGGGTGTCTCCACGGGGGTCACGACAGTGACCGCGTCGGTCGCCTCGAACGGCGTCTCTTCGGTCGCGTTGGGGTCGGTCACAGGATCAGCCCTTCACTTTGACGGACGTGCCGGTCAGGCTGATGGGGGCCAGCGGCGAGGTCTGGTCGGTCGGGTTGATGCCCGCGGCGGCGATCTTGTCGACGATGTCGAGGCCCGCCGTCACCTTGCCGAAGACGGTGTAGCCGTTGCCGTCACCCGACTTCGGGAGCGTGGTCGCCTTGTAGACGATGAAGAACTGGTCGGAGTTGCTGTTCGGGTCGCCCGACTTGCGGGCCATGGCGAGGGTGCCTGCGGGGTAGACGTCGTTGGCCGGCACGTTCTCGACGCCGTAGTGGTACCCCGGGCCCGGGCCGCTGCCGGTACCCGTCGGGTCGCCGCACTGCAGCACGAAGATGCCCTGGGTCTGGCCCGTGAGCCGGTGGCAGGGGCTGGACGCGTAGTAATCCTGCTGGGAGAGGAACAGGAACGACGAGACCGCGATGGGGGCCTTGGTGCCGTCGAGCTCGGCCGTGATGGGGCCGCAGGTGGTGTTCAGCGTGGCCGTGAAGATCTTGCCCTTGGCGGCGCCCAGGTCGGGTGTGCCGGTGAGCTTCTTCGGGGCGCTGAGGGCCTTGGGAACGGCTGTGCACCCGGCGAGGACCTTCGGCGTCACGGTGGGCGTCGGCGTGGCCGTGGAACCGGGGGAGGGGCTGGCCGAGCTCGCCGGGTCGGGGGTGGCCGCCGGTGAGGTGCGGTTGGTCAGCACGTTGGCACCGACGATGAAGGCCGCCACCACCAGGATCACACCGAGGACGGCGAAGATCGCTTGCTTGTCACGCACGGGCTTGGGCCTCTCTTCTGCGCGAGCTGGTGCGCGCGCCTTTCCTGCGGACGGTGACCAGGACCCTCTTGGTTCCCACTCACCTGCCTTACCTTGCCGAGTCCGCCCCGCCGGGGTAGTCGATAGCTCGACGACCCGGCGCGGTCCGCCCGTGGTCCGCCCCCGCGAGGGCGCGGGCGCGCCGCACGGCGCCGGACACGGCGATCAGTCTAGGCAGGCCCCCGCGGGGCGCGCAGCGGCTGGGGTGGAGACGGGTGTCACGACTGCATGACGATGCCGCTGCGTACGGCGCTCCATACGGACGGTAGCAACGGCTGGTAGGGCGGCTGGGGGCACCGTACGGGGACGGTCACTAGTCTCGTGGCCGTGCTGACCGTCGCCTTCCCCGCCGCCGCCTTCGACACCAACTGCTACGTCCTCGCACCAGCTGCGGGCGGGGAGTGCCTGGTCGTCGACCCCGGGATCGGGATCGAGGAGCACCTGGCGCAGGTGCTGACCCGGCACCGGCTGCGCCCGGCGGCGGTGCTGCTCACCCACGGCCACATCGACCACGTCTGGTCCGTGACACCCGTCTGCGGTGGTGACACCGCCGCCTACATCCACGCCGACGACCGCTACCGCCTCGGCGACCTCATGTCGACGGTGTCCCCCCAGCTCGTCGCGATGTTCGAGCAGCAGTTCGGCGCGGCGGCCACGTGGCGCGAGCCCGAGCGCGTGGTCGACCTGCACGACCAGCAGCGGCTGGAGCTCGCCGGTCTCGAGGTCACGGTCCTCCACGCACCCGGTCACACCGAGGGCTCGGTGATGTTCACCCTGCCGGGGGTCCCCGACGGGGTGGAAGGCGCCGAGGTGACGTCGACCTGCCTCAGCGGGGACGTCCTGTTCGCCGGGTCCGTCGGGCGCACCGACCTCTCGGGCGGCGACCCGGCCGCGATGACCCGCTCCCTGCGCGACGTCGTCCTCCCGTTGGCTGACGACGTGCTCGTGCTGCCGGGCCACGGTGGAGCCACCACGATCGGCCGTGAGCGGGTCGGCAACCCGTACCTGCAAGGATTGACCGCGTGACGAGCATCGACAGGACCCCGCGCGGACCAGAGCCCGACCCGGCGGCCAGTCCCGCCGCCCCCTCCCAGCCCGCCACCCCCGCCAGTCCCGGCCAGCCCGCCAAGTCCGCCAAGCCCGCCAAGCCCGCCAAGCCCGCCAAGCCCGACAGGATGGCCAAGGTCCTGCCCCTCAGTGGCTTCCCGGAGCTGCTGCCCGCCGAGCGCATCGTCGAGCAGAGGTTCCTCGACGTCATCCGCGAGACCTTCGAGCTGCACGGGTTCTCGTCGCTCGAGACCCGCGCGGTCGAGCCGGTGGAGCGCCTCCTCGGCAAGGGCGGTGACGCCGACAAGGAGATCTACGGCGTCACCCGGCTCGCGGCACGCGGCGAGGACCGCGCGGGGTCCGACACCGAGCTGGGGCTGCACTTCGACCTCACGGTGCCCTTCGCCCGCTACGTCCTCGAGCACGCCGGACGGCTCGACTTCCCCTTCCGCCGCTACCAGGTGCAGAAGGCCTGGCGTGGCGAGCGCCCCCAGGAGGGGCGCTACCGCGAGTTCTGGCAGGCCGACATCGACGTGGTCGACGTGGGCGAGCTGGCGGGGCACTTCGAGTCCGAGCTGCCGCTGGTCGTCGCCGACGTCTTCTCTCGCTTCCCCGTCGGTGACTTCGTGATCCAGGTCAACAACCGGATGATTCCCGAGGGGATCTACCGGGGGACCGGGCTCGACGGGTCGGTCGGTGTCATCCAGGCTCTGCGCATCGTCGACAAGCTCGACAAGATCGGCGTCGAGGCCGTGCGTACGCTGCTGCTCGAGGCCGGAGCCACGCCCGAGCAGGCCTCGACCGCCCTGGCCCTGGCCGACATCCGCACTCCCGACCTCTCCTTCGTCGAGCGGGTCCGTGCGCTCGGGGTCTCCCACCCCACGCTCGACGTCGGCCTCGACGCCCTGTCGGAGGTGGTCAGGCAGGGGATGGAGCACGCACCCGGCCGGATCGTCGCCGACCTGCGGGTCGCGCGGGGTCTCGACTACTACACCGGCACGGTCTACGAGACCCAGCTCGTCGGCTTCGAGGACTGGGGCTCCTTCTGCTCCGGCGGTCGGTACGACGCGCTCGCGTCCGACGGACGCACGACCTACCCCGGCGTCGGGATCTCCATCGGCGTCTCGCGACTGCTGGGGCTCCTGATCGGCAGGGGTCTGCTCACGGCCTCGCGCAAGACACCGGCCGCTGTGCTCGTCGCCCTCAACACCGACGACGACCGCCCCCGCTCGGCGGCGGTCGCGTCCGCACTGCGTCGCCGAGGCATCCCCTGCGAGGTGGCTCCCAGTGCGGCCCGGTTCGGCAAGCAGATCAGGTACGCCGAGCGGCGCGGCATCCCCTACGTCTGGTTCCCGGGGGCGGACGCCGAGACCGGGGCCGACGCGGTCAAGGACATCCGGTCGGGTGGCCAGGTGGCGGCCGACGCCACCTCGTGGCACTGCCCGGCGGAGGACCTGCGCCCCGCGATCATCCGGACTCCGTCCGCAGACCGGGGGGCCGTGGACCGGGGGGCCGCAGACCCACCGAACGCAGCTCCAGCAACGCCAGGCGCCTGACGACGTCGGCGTCGCCTGCGCGCCACGCCCCGGCAGGGTCGTCGGAGATGGCCGCCAGCCGGTGCATCGGCTGGCGGGCCATCGCCCGCAGCGCGAAGAGGTCGAGGTCGGCGTCCGCGTCGATGAAGCGGGCCGCGGCGCTCGCCCGGCGGACGAAGCGCACGCGGAGCGCCAGCCAGGTCGCTACCACCAGCAGGATCGGCACCAGGGCGGTGGTGACACCGAGGACGGCCGCAACCCGGTCGACCGCGGAGTGCATGTCACGGCCGGCCTGGGCGAGCTGCTGCGCGCTCAGGGCGGCACCGTCGAAGGGGCGCCGTACCTCGTCACCCAGCAGCGGCACCCTGGCCAGCTGCTCGGCGGCGCCGCTCATGCTGCCGCCGAAGGAGGTGCCGGCGCCGGTGAGCTGGTCGGCGGTCCCCCGCAGCTGGGCGATGTTGTCGTGCACCCGCCGCCCCACCTCCACCCACACGCCGACCCAGACCAGGGTCAGCGCGTCGGACGTGACCTGCGCCGTCCGGCGTCCGGGCAGGTCGGAGTAGAGCTTCACGCCGGAGCCGAGGGGCGGGAGGGGCGGTCGTGGGAGGGGGCCGCCAGCTGCGACCGCATCAGCTCGACCAGGGTGGTCAGGCCCTTGAGCGGTCGCACCATCACGGTGAACTCGACGAGGTGGTCGTGCTCGTCCCACCGCAGCAGGTCGACGCCGTGCACCTGGATCCCGCCGAGATCGGCCCTGAACTCCAGGCAGGCGCTGTCCTGGCTCACGAGCTGGCGCTCGTAGTGCAGGGTGGGGCCCAGCACGGCCACGGCGGCCCGCAGGTAGGCCGTCGTGAGGTCGCGGCCCTCCTGGGGCGTGTGCACGGCCGGTGACCGGAAGACGACGTGGGGTGCGAGCAGGTCGGCCAGCAGGCGGTCCCGCGTCGCCGGGTCGTTGGCGGCGACCACGGCGTGCCAGGCACGCACGGCAGCCGGTGCCGGGGACAGCGGGAGGGCGGGCTCGGCTGGCAGGTCGGTCATCGAGGCTCCTGGGGTGGGGGAGATGGGGGAGGTCTGGCCGACACGTGCGGCGCGGAGGACGGCTGACCCCCCAGGGTCACGCTAGCCGGGCCCTTCCCGCCGCGCAGGAGCCGGGAGCCGGCACCCAAGGGGACGAGCAAGAACCGGCTGCACCTCGACATCCGGCTCGAGACCGGGGACGACCCCGACGCCGTGGCGGGCGGCATCACCGAGCGCGGGGGCCGCGAGCTCCACCCCTCGTGGGGCGCCCTCCCGTGGCGGCTCTACGCAGACCCCTCCGGAAACGACTTCTGCGTCCTTCCCGGGCGGCCCTGACCACCGGTCGGGCCACCTCCACGGTGCCCGGTCGTCGACGACCCGCCCGGCTACCCTCGACGGGTGCCGACCACGCCGCCCGTGCCGACCACGCCGCCCGTGCCGACCACGCCGCCCGTGCCGACCACGCCGCCCGTGCCGACCACGCCGCCCGTGCCGAGCACTCCGCCCGTGCCGAACACGCCGATGGAACGCCAGGTGCGCGGCTGGCTCGACCACCTGGAGGTCGAGCGGGGTGCCGCTGCCAACACCCTCAGCTCCTACCGGCGCGACCTCAGGCGGTACGCGGGCTTCCTCGCCGAGCGCGGTGTGGTCGCCGCAGCCGAGGTCACCGAGCGTGACGTCACGGACTTCCTGGCCTCGCTGCGGGAGCAGGCCCCCGGTCGGGAGCCGTTGTCGACGTCGTCGGCCGCGCGCACCCTCGTGGCCGTGCGGGGGCTGCACCGGTTCCTCGCCCTGGAGGGAGTGACCACCACCGATCCGGCGGGCGACGTCAGCCCGCCGAGGCCCCCGTCACGACTGCCCAAGGCCATCCCCGTCGGTGACGTCGAGCGCCTCCTCGACGGCGCGTCGCGAGGCGATCCCCTGCTCGCCCTGCGCGACCGGGCCCTGCTGGAGGTGCTCTACGGCGTGGGAGCGCGGATCAGCGAGGCCGTGGGCCTCGACCTCGACGACCTCGACGACCTCGACGACCGTCAGGACCACGGTGGTGAGCTGGTCGGCGGCGGCCCGCCAGAGGCGCGTCGTACCGGCTCGGTGCGCCTGCACGGCAAGGGAGACAAGGAGCGGATCGTCCCCGTCGGCCGGTACGCCAGGGAGGCCGTGGCGGCCTACCTGGTGCGCAGCCGGCCCGACCTCGCCGGGCGGGGAGCGGGGACCCCTGCGCTCTTCGTCAACCAGCGCGGCAACCGCCTCTCGAGGCAGAGTGCGTGGGCAGTGATCCAGACCGCAGCCGAGCGGGCCGGGCTGACCGGCCACCTCTCGCCCCACACGCTCCGGCACTCCTTTGCGACCCACCTCCTCGACGGGGGTGCCGACGTGCGGGTGGTGCAGGAGCTGCTCGGCCACGCCTCGGTGACCACCACGCAGATCTACACCATGGTCTCGGTGCAGCGCCTGCGCGAGGTGTACGCCACTGCCCATCCCCGCGCCCGCTAGTCCGGACGAGGCCTCCACCTGCAGTCGAGGTCGAGGTCTGGGAGCCTGCGGCTGCGGTGCACGTCGAGCGTCGCGAAAACCGTTTCGGCGCGCGACGCGCCTGCCCTGTCCGAGCGCCTCCCGCTGATAGTGTCGCGGTGATCAGCGTGATGCTGACCGACCGCACGACCGACGACCGAGAGCTGACCAGCACGTGACCGCCGAGGTGACCCCCCCGCACGAGACCTCCGATGCCGAGTCTCTCGGTGACCGGGGTGACGAGATCGTGCGCCACGACCACGGGCACGCCGACCACGGGCATGACGACCACGGCCACGCCGACCACGGGCACGACGCGGTGCTGCCGGGCACCGAGCGGGTCGGACCCGATAGCCTCGGCCCCACGGGACGGCCCCTGCCGCACTTCCCTGACCCACCGGTGCTGACGACCCACGGCCCCGCGCGCATCATCGCGATGTGCAACCAGAAGGGTGGCGTCGGCAAGACCACGACGACGATCAACCTCGGTGCGGCGTTGGCCGAGCTGGGGCGCCGGGTGCTCCTCGTCGACTTCGACCCCCAGGGTGCCCTCTCCGTCGGGGTCGGCGTGCGGGCCCAGGAGCTCGACACGACCATCTACGACCTGCTGGTCGAGCCTCCGGGTCGCCGGCGCGACATCCGCGAGATCATCGCGCACACCAACACGCCCAACCTCGACCTCGTACCGGCCAACATCGACCTCTCCGCGGCCGAGGTCCAGCTCGTCGGTGAGGTCGCCCGCGAGCAGATCCTCTCCCGGGTGCTGCGACCCGTCCTCGACGACTACGACGTCGTCCTCATCGACTGCCAGCCGTCGCTCGGCCTGCTGACGGTCAACGCGCTCACGGCCGCACACGGTGTCCTCATCCCGCTCGAGTGCGAGTTCTTCGCCATGCGCGGGGTCGCGCTGCTGCTCGAGACCATCGAGAAGATCACCGACCGGCTCAACTCCAAGCTCGAGACCGACGGCATCCTCGCGACGATGTACGACAGCCGCACCCTGCACAGCCGCGAGGTCGTGCGCTCGGTCGTCGACCACTTCGGCGAGCTGGTCTTTCACACGGTCATCAGCCGCACCGTCAAGTTCCCCGACGCGACCCTCGCGGCCGAGCCCATCACGACCTATGCCCCGACGCACGGCGGGTCCATGGCGTACCGCCAGCTGGCCCGCGAGCTCATCGCGCGGGGCGGGGCGGCCTGACACCATGGCCCAGGCAGTGCCCGTCGACCTCGGCGTCGACGGGGACGCCCCGCCGACCGTGCCCGGTGGCGTCCTCACCCGGCGGGCGGTGTCCACCACCTTCGAGGTCCACCTCGACGTCTTCTCCGGTCCGTTCGACCTGCTGCTCGGGCTGATCTCGAAGCACAAGCTCGACATCACCGAGATCGCCCTGGCGAAGGTGACCGACGAGTTCATCGCCCACCTCAAGGCGGCCCAGGTCTCCGGGACCGAGTGGGACCTCGGGCAGGCGTCCGAGTTCCTGCTGGTCGCGGCGACCCTGCTCGACCTCAAGGCCTCGCGGCTGCTGCCGCAGACCGGCCCCGAGGACGAGGAGGACCTCGCACTCATCGAGGCCCGCGACCTGCTCTTCGCCCGCCTGCTGCAGTACCGCGCGTTCAAGGACATCGCCAGCACGTTCGCCGCGCAGATGGTGACGGCCGGGCGCTTCACCCCACGTCAGGTGGGGATGGAGCGCCAGTTCGCTGCCCTGCTGCCCGAGCTGGTCATGGGGATCACCCCGCAGCAGCTGGCCATGGTGGCGGCCCGCGCGCTCACCCCGAGGGTGGCGCCCACCGTCGGGCTCGAGCACCTGCACTCGGTGCAGGTCAGCGTGCGCGAGCAGGCAGGTATCCTCGTCGCACGGCTGCGCAGCCAGCGCACGGCGAGCTTCCGGACCCTGGTGGCCGACGCCGACAGCACGGTGGTGATCGTCGCGCGGTTCCTGGCGCTCCTCGAGCTGTTCAAGGAGGCGTCCATCGTCTTCGAGCAGGCCGAGGCGCTGGGTGAGCTCACCGTCCGGTGGACCGGCAGCGACGACGGAGACGTCGCCCTGGTCGACGAGTTCGACGAGTTCGACTCGACCGCCGGGCAGGACCCCACCGCTGATCCTCCCGGGGCAGCAGACCTTCCCGGGCAACGAACCGGACCCTCCGCACCGACCGACGCACGACCCGAGCCAGGAGAGCACGATGGCTGAGCACACCACCACCACGGAGGCGCCCCTGGGCGCCGCTCTGGGGGACCCTGCGTCCGTGGAGGAGCAGGAGCCGCGCGGCTTCCGTGTCGGCGACCTGCCCGGCGGGGCCCCGGCCGCGCTCGAGGCGGTCCTCATGGTCGTCGACGAGCCGGTGAGCGAGGTCACCCTCGCGTCGGCCCTCGAGCTGCCCGTCGACGAGGTCGTGGCTCACCTCACGGCCCTCGAGGCGGAGTATGCAGCCGCCGACCGAGGCTTCACCCTGCGCAGCCTCGGCGGGGGCTGGCGCTTCTACAGCCGCAGCGAGCACGCGAGCGTGGTCGAGAAGTTCCTGCTCGACGGGCAGCAGGCCAAGCTCACCCAGGCGGCCCTCGAGACCCTCGCCGTGATCGCCTACCGGCAGCCCGTCTCGAGGGCTCGGGTGAGCGCGGTGCGCGGGGTCAACGTCGACGGGGTCGTGCGTACCCTCCTCTCTCGCGGCCTCATCACTGAGGTCGACGAGGCGGGGGAGTCGGGCGCCATCCTCTACGGCACCACCCCCTACTTCCTGCAGCGGATGGGCCTGGGGTCGCTCGACGACCTGCCTGCGCTGGCGCCGTTCCTGCCGGAGATCGACGCCCTCGACGAGCTCGTCGAGCAGGGGCGGTCATGAGTCCCGCGCAGCGCGGCGGATCGAGCGGCTCTGGCAGCTCGGGCGGCTCGCGTGGTGCGGGTGGCGCCGGGCGGGGGGCAGGAGCGGGCCGCGGCGGCCCGGGAGGCGGCCGGGCCGGAGGCGTCGGTGGCCGTGGCGGTCCGGGCGGCGGTACCGGCGGCGCGGGTGGCCGCGGCGGCGCCGGCGGGCGCGGTGGCGCGTCCAGCGGCGGAGGTCGCGGGACCGGCTCGAGCGGGAAGCCAGCCGGACGCGACGGACGCGACGGACGCGACGGCAGGGGTGACTCCGGGCCGACAGGGCGCAGTAGCAGCCGCACCAGCGGGCCCCGGTTCGCGGGGTCGACCCGCCCGGGCCAGCCCACCCGTCTGCCGCAGCGGCGCGAGGCCCCGAAGGTCGACGTCCACGATCCTGACGGCGTCCGGCTCCAGAAGCTGCTGGCGGCTGCCGGCGTGGGCTCGCGGCGCACCTGCGAAAACCTCATCACCGCGGGGCGGGTCGCGGTCGACGGACAGGTCGTCACCGAGCTCGGTGTGCGGGTCGACCCGGCCCGTGTGGTCGTCCACGTCGACGGCACCCGGGTCAACCTCGACGAGTCGCGGGTCTACCTCGCCTTCAACAAGCCGCTCAAGGTGGTCTCGACCATGAGCGACGAGCTGGGTCGCATCTCGTTGGCCGACTACGTGGGTGACCGGCCCGAGCGCCTCTTCCACGTGGGCCGGCTCGACGCCGACACCGAGGGTCTGCTGCTGCTCACCAACGACGGCGACCTCGCGCACCGGCTCCAGCACCCGGCGTACGGGGTGCTCAAGACCTACCTGGCGCAGATCCAGGCCCCGGTCCCACGTGACCTCGGTCGGCGGCTGCGAGAGGGGGTCCAGCTCGACGACGGCCCCGTCTCGGTCGACTCCTTCCGCCTCGTCGACAGCCAGCCCGGCCGCGCGCTCGTCGAGGTCGTGCTGCACGAGGGACGCAAGCACGTCGTGCGTCGCATGCTCGAGGCCGTGGGTCACCCGGTGATCACCCTCGTGCGCACGCAGGTGGGTCCGATCCACTTGGGCAGCCTCAAGTCGGGCCGCACCAGGCGCCTGACCGCGGAGGAAGTCGGGCAGCTCTACGGCGCCGCCGGGATGTGAGGCGATGACCAGGAAGGTGCGCGTGGTCGGCACCGGCCTCATCGGGACGAGTCTCGGGATCGCGTTGTCCAACAGGGGTTTTGACGTCACCCTGAGTGACCCTTCGCCGACGGCCGAGCGGCTGGCGCGTGACCTCGGCGCCGGCCGGCTGGGCACCGAGACGGACGTCGACGACGGGGTCTCGCCCGAGCTGGTCGTCGTGGCCGCCCCACCCGACGTGGCCGGCGCCGCCGTGGTGGCCGAGCTGTCCCGTTGGCCCGAGGCCGTCGTCACCGACGTGGCCTCGGTCAAGGGATCGGTCGCGCGGTGGGTGCGGGGTCACGGGGGAGACCTGGCCCGCTACGTCGGCTCCCATCCCATGGCCGGTCGCGAGCGCAGCGGAGCCATGGCCGCCCGGAGCGACCTCTTCGAGGGCCGGGCCTGGGTCGTCGTACCGACACCGGAGAGCAGCCCGGGTGCCGTCGACCTCACCTGCGAGGTCGCCCGCGCGGTGGGGTCGGTCGTCACGGTCATGGATGCCGCCGAGCACGACGCGGCGGTCGCCGTCGTGTCGCACGTGCCCCAGGTCGCAGCCAGCCTCGTAGCGGGCCGCCTGCGCGAGCTGAGTGACGACGCGGTCGCCCTGGCTGGTCAGGGGCTGCGTGACGTCACCCGCATCGCGGCCAGCGACCCGCGCCTGTGGACCCAGATCCTCGCCGGCAACGCCGAGGCCGTGCGTGAGGTGCTGGTCGACCTGCGAGCCGACCTCGACACCGTCATTGCCGCGCTGTCCGGGCTCGTCGAGCCGCCGGAGCCCGAGGAGCCGGTCACCGGGAGCCCCGGGCGCGCGCGAGCCACCGCGGCTGACGCCCCGGGGTCGCTCGCCGCCGTGTCCCGGGCCATCAGCGAGGGCAACACCGGGCACGCCCGCATCCCGGGGAAGCACGGTGGTGGCCCGACCGCCTACGCCACGGTCGTGGTGGTGGTGCCCGACACCCCCGGCGCCCTCGCCACCCTGCTCACCGACGTCGGCGCGGCCGGGGTCAACCTCGAGGACCTCCGCCTCGACCACGGGCTCGGGCTCCCCTTCGGGCTGGCCGAGGTCGACGTGCTGCCGACCGCGGTCGAGCACCTGCAGACGGCGCTCGCTGCGCGGGGGTGGCGGGTCCACGACTGACCGCGCAGGTCGGCGGGGGTGCTGCCGGCGCACGGTGACCCTCGGCCCTCGGTAGGGTGTGCTCCCGTGACCACGCACGCCGGACCTGACCTCGTCGTCGCGATCGACGGGCCCTCCGGCTCAGGGAAGTCGAGCGTCTCGCGTGCCGTGGCCCGCGAGCTCGGTGTCGGCTTCGTCGACACCGGGGCCACCTACCGGGCCGTGACGTGGTGGTGCCTCGACCGGGGGATCGACCTCGCCGACCGGCGGTCGGTGGCCGCGGCGGCCCTGTCGCTGCCGCTCGAGCTGTCGACCGACCCCGAGGGCATCACGGTCGTCGTCGACGAGACGGATGTCACCGCGGCCATCCGTGAGTCGCGGGTGTCGGAGGCCGTCTCGACCGTGGCCACCAACCCCGACGTGCGGGAGATCCTCGTGCGTCGCCAGCGGGAGCTGATCGTCGAGACGGTCGCCGCCACCGGCGGTTGCGTCGCCGAGGGTCGCGACGTCACGACCGTCGTCCAGCCGACCGCTGACGTACGCATCCTGCTGACGGCCAGCGTCGAGGCGCGGCTGGCCCGCCGGGCCACCGAGCTGCACGGTGCGGCGGATGCCGACTCCCTGGCCGCCACGCGTGACCAGGTGGTGCGCCGTGACCGCGACGACTCCACGGTCTCCTCGTTCCTCACGGCAGGCGAGGGGGTCGTCACCGTCGACACCTCCGAGCTCGACTTCGGGGGCTCCGTCGCCGCGGTGCTCGAGGTCGTCCAGGCGGTGGTCGGTGCCCGCCGCTGACGGGGCGCTGCGGGTCGCTCCACCCGCGTGGCGCGCCGGCGTCGGTCGGGGACTGGGGCGGGTGGTCCTCCCGCTGGCCTACCGCTGTGTGGTCACCGGAGGTGACCGCGTCCCCGCGCAGGGTCCTCTCGTGCTCGTCGCCAACCACAGCGGGCTGCTCGACGGCCCACTCGTGATGTCGGTCGCCCCGCGACCAATCACCTTCCTGGTCAAGCAGGAGCTGTTCCACGGCATGGTCGGGTCGGTGCTGCGTGCTGTCGGGCAGATCTCCATCGACCGCACGACAGGCGACCGCCGCGCCCTCGACGCTGCCCGCGCCGTGCTCGGCCGGGGCGGGGTCGTGGGGGTGTTTCCCGAGGGCACCCGCGGCGCGGGCGACGTGCAGCAGGTCAACCAGGGCGCCACCTGGCTGGCCCTGCAGACCGGCGCCCGTGTCGTCCCCGTCTGCGTGCTGGGCACCCGGGTGCCCGGTGGGAGCACGGACGCGCTGCCCCGGCTGCGCTCGCGGGTGGTGGTCGACTTCGGCGAGCCGTTCGACCTGGAGGTCGGCTCGACGCTGCGGGGCCGGGCCCGGTTGGTCGCGGCCACCGACCTCCTGCGTGAGCGGCTGGCGGGCCACGTGGCCCGGGCCAGCGCCGGAGACGGGCTGCCACCGGTGGTCGAGTCGCCCGGACCGCCGCAGAGCTGACCGGGACGGCGCCCGGTGGGCTCCGGCCCTCGTCGGTGCCTCCTCACGGGAGCGGGTGGCTCGGACACTGCTCGGGCTGGGGGAGAATGGGTGGCTGCGGGTGCCGTCCACCACGGTCATCGGGGTGGGCGTCCGCGTGCCGTCGCCCCGGACCCCGGATGTGACAGGGCGCGCGGTGAGGCACCCGGCTCACCGAACTCCAGCAGCGACAGGCGATCTCGTGACCGACCCCACCCATACCACCGACCCCGGTGTCGTCCCCCTGACCGATGCGGGGCGCGACGACGACCTGACGGTCGAGCGGGCCCTGCGCGCGGGACTCGACGACTTCGAGCTCGACGACGACGACCTGCACCTGCTCGAGCGCGGTGACGGGGCTCCCGACGACGAAGGCCCGGAGGGTCCCCTGCCCGTCGTGGCCGTCGTCGGTCGCCCCAACGTGGGCAAGTCGACGCTCGTCAACCGCATCCTCGGCCGCCGTGAGGCCGTCGTCGAGGACGTGCCGGGAGTCACCCGTGACCGCGTCGCCTACGACGCCGACTGGGCCGGCCGACGGTTCACCCTGGTCGACACCGGCGGGTGGGAGATCGACGCCACGGGTATCCACCTGCGGGTGGCCGAGCAGGCGGAGATCGCCGTCGAGCTGGCCGACGTCGTGATGTTCGTCGTCGACGCCGTGGTCGGTGCGACCGACACCGACGAGGGCGTCGTCCGGCTGCTCCGTCGCAGCGGCAAGCCGGTCGTCCTCGTCGCCAACAAGGTCGACGACCAGCGCTTCGAGGCCGACGCCACGGCCCTGTGGAACCTCGGCCTGGGCGAGCCCTACCCCGTCTCCGCCCTCCACGGGCGAGGCAGCGGTGACGTGCTCGACGCCGTCCTCGCCGTGCTGCCCGACGTGTCCACCGTCGGCGACGCCTACGCGCGGGGCGGGCCGCGCCGGGTGGCCCTCCTCGGCCGACCCAACGTCGGCAAGTCCAGCCTGCTCAACCAGCTCGCCGGCAGCGACCGCGTCGTGGTCGACGAGGTGGCCGGCACCACCCGCGACCCGGTCGACGAGATGATCGAGCTGGGCGGGAAGACCTGGCGCTTCGTCGACACCGCCGGCATCCGTCGCCGGGTCCACCAGACCCGGGGGGCCGACTTCTACGCCTCCCTGCGCACCCAGACGGCGCTGGAGAAGGCCGAGGTGGCGGTCGTGCTCGTCGACGCCAGCGAGAGCATCGCGGAGCAGGACGTGCGGGTCATCCAGCAGGTCATCGACGCCGGCCGCGCGCTCGTCGTCGCCTACAACAAGTGGGACAGCGTCGACGAGGAGCGCCGTCACTTCCTCGAGCGCGAGATCGACCGCGATCTCGTGCAGATCCCCTGGGCTCCGCGGGTCAACATCTCGGCCCGCACCGGACGGCACATGGACCGGCTCGTGCCGGCGCTCGAGGTGGCTCTCGAGTCGTGGGACCAGCGCATCCCCACCGGCCGGCTCAACGCCTTCCTCGGTGAGGTCGTCGCCGGGCACCCGCACCCCGTCCGGGGAGGCAAGCAGCCGCGCATCCTCTTCGCGACCCAGGCCTCGACGCGACCGCCGCGGTTCGTCGTCTTCGCCTCCGGCTTCATCGAGGCGGGGTACCGGCGCTTCCTCGAGCGCCGGCTGCGGGAGCAGTTCGGCTTCGAGGGCACGCCCATCGAGGTGTCGGTCAGGGTCAAGGAGAAGCGCCGCCGACGCTGACCCGTCCCCCTCGGCGTGGGGCCTCACCGCTCGGTCAGCGGGCGGCGTTCCCTGCCAGGTCGCTCGGGGTGTCGTGCGGCTCGACGGGGTCCGCGGGGTCGGTCCCCGTCGTGTAGACGCCGCCCGCCTCCACCTCGGTGGCCACGGCGTCGAGCCACGGCTGCGGTTGCGGCCACCGTCCGCGCGCCTCCAGCTCGCGCTGCAGGGCATCCATGACCACCTCGCGCGAGTGCGTCCCGCTGTGTGTCTTCCTCACCGCGACGATGGCGGCCTCGATCTTCTCCGCGACGGACTGCTGCTCCTGGACGCGGGGCTCGTCGACGTCGACCGCCCCCACGGTCTCGTCCGTCGGTCCGACCAGGCTGGTCACCGAGGCGCCCCAGGTGTGCCCCGTCGCGGGTCGGGTCACCTTGTCGTCGCCGGCGTGCTCGGTGGCCCGGGTCATGGGACCGGCGTCGTCGTGCTGTGGGGTCTCGTCGTGGCCCATCGGGGCCTCCTTCGTCGTCGCCTGCTCGGGGTCGCGCTGCCGGCTGCCCGGGCCGGCGAACACCCCCAGCCTGTGGGGCCACCGGGCACCGCGCCACCCTCGCACCACCTCGCACGACCGGCACGACGCCGCAGCCGCCCGTGATCGGCGTCGCACCAGTAGTCCCACCGCGCCGCCCGCGTTCAGGCGTGTGTGCCGATGTCAGCGGCGTATCGCGGGTGCGCTAAGGTTTGCTTCGCTCCACCAGCCGGGTCTCCGGTTGACGGGGTGCCCGACGGGATGTGGCGCAGCTTGGTAGCGCACTTGACTGGGGGTCAAGGGGTCGCAGGTTCAAATCCTGTCATCCCGACGGAGAGTCAGCAGGTCAGAGGCCGTTTCCGCACCATGCGGAGGCGGCCTCCTTGCGATGTCGTGCGCATCTTGTCCGTCGCTCGAACACCAACCCTGGCCAGGTGCCTATTGTCGGGTGCCCGAGGCCACGGGCTGGGGTCCGGTCATGGCTTTCGGGTTGATGATGCGGTCGAAGTCCTCGGCGGTGGTGGCGTGGGATGCCAGGGCGGCCTCGCGAAGCGTCGTCCCGTCGTGGTCGGCGCGCTGGGCGATGGCCGCGGCGGCGTCATAGCCGAGGGTAGGGGAGAGCGCGGTCACGAGCATCAGGGAGCGGTCGACGTTGGAGTCGATCCGTTCGCGGTTGAGCTCGATGCCCTCGATGCAGAACGTGCGCAGCAGCCGGGTGGAGTCGCTGAGCATCCGGATCGAGTGGAGGACGTTGTTGATGATGATCGGGCGCATGGTGTTGAGCTCGAAGTTGCCCTGGCTCCCCGCCGAGGCGACTGCGCCGTCGTCAGCCAGCACCTGGATGCAGACCATCACCATCGACTCGCACTGGGTGGGGTTCACCTTGCCCGGCATGATCGAGCTGCCGGGCTCGTTGGCGGGAAGGACCAGCTCCCCGATCCCACATCGGGGCCCTGAGGACGCCCACCGGATGTCGTTGGCGATCTTCATCAGGGGCACGGCGAGGGCGCGCAGCCCGGCTGAGGCGGCGACCATCGCGTCGAGCCCTCCGAGGGCGGCGAACTTGTTCGGGGCGGTCACGAAGGGACGTCCCGTCAGCCGGGTGAGCTCGGCGGCGATGTCGGTGTCGAATCCTGCGGGGGCGTTGAGGCCGGTGCCCACTGCAGTCCCCCCAGCGGCGATCTGGTGCAGCGCCGGGAGGGTGGCCAGCAGGCGGTCGAGACCGTCGGTGACCTGCTGGGCGTAACCGGACCATTCCTGGCCGACGGTGATCGGGACGGCGTCCTCCAGATGGGTCCGGCCGATCTTCACGACGTCATCCCAGGCCCGGGCCTTGGCGTCGATGGCCGCGTGGAGGGCCGCCACACTGGGGACCAGGTGAAGGGTGATCTCGGTCAGGGTGACGAGGTGCATCGCGGTGGGGAAGGTGTCGTTGGACGACTGGCTCATGTTGACGTCGTTGTTCGGGTGGACGGGGTCCTTGGAGCCGAGGACGCCGCCCACGAGCTGGATGCACCGGTTGGCGATCACCTCGTTGACGTTCATGTTCGTCTGGGTTCCGGACCCGGTCTGCCACACGTAGAGAGGGAAGTGCTCGTCGAGGTCGCCACTGATCACCTCGTCGCAGACCTGGGCGATCAGATCGGCCTTCCACCGGGGCAGCCGACCGTCCCGGCCGTTGACCAGGGCAGCCGCCTTCTTCACGTAGCCATAGGCGCGGCAGAGGGCCACAGGCATGCGGTCCTCGCCGATCGCGAAGTGCTCCAGTGAGCGCTGCGTCTCTGCGCCCCAGTACTTTTCGGCCGGGACCGGGATCGAGCCCATCGGGTCAGTCTCGGCTCGGTAGCCGCTGGCGGGGATACCCACCGGCAGAGAAAGGACCACTGGCGGGCTGGTACTGGGGGACGAGGTCATGTTGCTGACTCTGCTCGGCGTTGCTGGTCCTCCGTAGAGCCGTTGGTCCCGCTCGTAGTCGGGACCTAGTTCTCTGGTCGCGACCCTGCTCTCGCGGCAGGCTGGGCTTCGGGTCGTGCTCAGCTGGTCGCGACGCAGACCATCGGAAGGGCTGATCCTGTGAGCGTTCCCATGCGCACGTCGCCGGTGGATGCGGGCAGCCCGCATCACCCGGCCAGACCCGCGCCGCGGGTATCGACGGTGACGTGCAAGGTGGTGATGGCAGTCACCGGGTCGGTGTTCGGGCTGTTCGTCATCGCCCACCTGGTCGGAAACCTGAAGGTCTACACCGGGCAGCGACACTTCGACGAGTACGCGCACTGGCTGCGGACCGTGCTGGAGCCGTTGCTGCCGTACGAAGGGCTCTTGTGGGTACTGCGAGTCGTCCTCGCGTGCGCTCTGGTAGCTCACCTGTGGTGTGCCGTCGTGCTGAGGGCGCGCGGTCGCCGGGCGAGGGGGTCGTTTCGGCGGACCGGACTGGGATGGCGGTCCTTCTCGGCCCGGTCGATGCCCGTGACAGGCATCGTGCTGTTGTTGTTCATCGTCTTTCACCTCCTCGACCTGACCACCGGCACCCGGCCGGTGACGAGCCCGACCTACTCCGCCGGGTCGGCCACGAGCAGCGCCGCCTACCAGAACCTGGTGGCGAGCTTCGAGCGGCCGGCGGTCTCGGCGTTCTACCTGTTGGCCATGCTCGCGCTCGGCCTGCATCTTGGGCATGGGCTATGGAGCGTGGTCAATGATCTCGGCGCCACCGGTCAGCGCTTCCGCCAGGTGGCTGTCGCACTCTCCGGGGCCGTGGCGGGCGTCGTGTTCGTCGGCAATGCCTCGATCCCGATCGCGGTGCTGACGGGCCTGGTCCGATGACCGCGGTGGAAGAGCACGCCCTCGACCTCCTTGGCCTCGAGTCGTTGCGCACCCTCGGTGGGCATCTCGACGCGAAGGTGCCTGCCGGTGACCCGGCGCTGGCGTGGGCGACCCGGAAGTTCGACTACCGCCTGATCAGCCCGACGAACCGGAAGAAGTTCACCGTCATCGTGGTCGGGACCGGTCTGGCCGGTGCCGGCTGCGCCGCCTCCCTGGGTGAGCTCGGCTACCAGGTGGAGTCGTTCACGTTCCATGACTCGGCCCGCCGCGCGCACAGCGTTGCGGCGCAGGGGGGGATCAACGCTGCTCGCGCCCGGAAGGTCGACAACGACAGCCTCGCCCGGTTCGTCAAGGACACGGTGAAAGGCGGTGACTACCGTGGCCGGGAAGCCGACGGCTTCCGGCTCGGCGAGGAGTCGGTCCGGGTGATCGACCATCTCGATGCCATCGGGGCCCCGTTCGCCCGTGAGTACGGTGGCCAGCTGGCCACCCGCTCGTTCGGCGGCGTCCAGGTCTCGCGCACCTATTACACCCGAGGGCAGACCGGGCAGCAGCTGCAGGTCGCTGCCACTGCGGCGCTGCATCGTCAGGTGGCGGGCGGTTCTGTACGACTTCACACCCGACACGAGATGCTCGACCTGGTCGTCGCGGACGGCCGAGCACAGGGGATCGTCACCCGCGACCTGCTGACAGGGGAGCTGCGCGCCACCACCGGGCATGCCGTCGTCCTGGCCACGGGCGGATACGGAACCGTCTACCACCACGCAACCCTGGCGCTGAACTCCAACGCGACCGCAGCCTGGCGGGCACACCGGGTCGGCGCCCTGATGGCGTCGCCGTCGTTCGTCCAGTTCCATCCGACCACCCTGCCGGTGGACTCCCCCTGGCAGTCCAAGACGACGCTGATGAGCGAGTCGTTGCGCAACGATGGACGGATCTGGGTGCCCAAGGCACCGGGGGACGAGCGGGACCCGAACTCCATCCCGGAGGGCGAGCGCGACTACTACCTGGAGCGGAAGTATCCGGCCTACGGAAACCTCGCGCCTCGTGACGTGGCATCCCGGGCCGCCCAAGAGCAGCTCGAGTCCGGCCTCGGGGTCGGGCCGTTGCGAAACAGCGTCTACCTGGACTTCCGGGACGCCATCGCCGCCGTCGGGCGGCCGATCCTGGAGGAGCGGTACGGCAACATCTTCGCCACCTACCGCAACGCAACGGGGGACGACGCCTACCGCACCCCGATGCGGATCGCACCGGGAGCGCACTTCGTCATGGGCGGCCTGTGGAACGACTTCGACCAGATGACCTCCATACCGGGGCTTTTCGTCGGGGGAGAGGTGGGCTACGGCTACCACGGAGCAAACCGCCTCGGCGCCAACTCGCTGCTGTCTGCCTCGGTCGACGGGTGGTTCACGCTCCCCCTCTCGGTTCCGAACTACCTCGCTCCGTCCCTCGGGGCACCCGCGCTCGCCCTCGACGACCAGGCGGTCACAGAGGCGATCGACCGGGTCCGCTGCCGGACGGACTCCCTGCTGGGGGTAGGCGGCACGCATGGTCCCGCTCATTTTCACCGGCTGCTCGGAGAGATCCTCTTCCGCGGCTGCGGTGTGAGCAGGTCCGCCTCGTCACTGAGCGCGGCCATCAGGGAGATCCGTGGCCTGCGAGCGGAGTTCTGGTCGGACCTGCGCATCGTCAGTGGTGGTGAAGAGTTCAACCAGGAGCTCGAACACGCCGGTCGGGTGGCCGACTTCCTCGAGCTGGCCGAGCTGATGTGCATCGACGCCCTGGACCGCGACGAGTCCTGCGGCGCCCACTTCCGGACCGAGCACCAGACCAGCACCGGAGAGGCACAACGCAACGACACCGACTGGGCTTTCGTGTCCGCCTGGGAGACCCGCGCCGACGGAAGCCACGTCCGGCACGATGAACCGCTGACCTTCACCGCCGTCCCCCTGCAGACGAGAGACTACCGATGAAGATTACCCTGAGGGTCTGGCGGCAGCAGGATGGCACCGCGCCCGGCGGTTTCGTCGACCACCAGGTCACCGACGCCGTGCCGAGCATGTCCCTGTTGGAGCTGCTGGACCGGTTGAACGAGACCCTGGTCGGGCAGGGCACGCCCCCGATCGCCTTCGACTCGGACTGCCGCGAGGGCAGCTGCGGCGCCTGCGGTATCACCGTCGACGGGCGACCCCACGGGCCTGAGGCGAACACTCCGACCTGCCGCCAGCACCTGCGTAGCTTCCATGACGGTCAGACGATCACGCTGGAACCCTTCCGGTCCAACGCGTTTCCGGTGGTCCGCGACCTCGCCGTCGACCGCTCTGCGCTGGACCGCCTGATCGAAGCCGGTGGCTTCGTCAGCGTCCAGACAGGCACCGCCCCCGATGCCGACAGCCGGCCGATGCCACGCGCCACGGCCGAGACCGCCCTCGCCTTCGCCGGGTGCATCGGATGCGGGGCCTGCGTGGCGGCCTGCCCCAACGGTGCTGCTCACCTCTTCGCTGGTGCCAAGCTCACCCACCTGGCGCTGATCCTTCAGGGGCAGGCCGAACGCGGTAGCCGGGCGATCGCGATGAACGACCAGCTGGATGCGGACTTCGGGCCCTGCTCGACGTACGGCGAGTGCGCCCGGGTCTGCCCGGCAGATATCCCTCTCACCGCGATCGCCGCCGTACCCAAGGAAACCCTCCGGGCCCGCTGGCGTCGCCGCCCTGACTGAGCATGATCCCGGGCCAAGGGGGTCGTGCTCACCAGATGCCGATCAGCTTCATCCAGCCGCCGCCGATGACGGTCCAGATCAGGATCAGCACCAGACTCATGATGAACCCGATCCGGAACCACTCCGACGTCTTGACGAACCCTGAGCCGAAGATCACCCCCGCCGGGCCGGACGAGTAGTGAGCCAGTCCACCGAAGAGGTTGCCGATGAATCCGAGCACCAGTGCGGCGAACAACGGCGGTGCGCCGGAACCGATGGCCGCGGCCAGGAACACCGCATACATGGCCACGATCTGCGCGGTGTTCGAGGCGAACAGGTAGTGCACGTAGAAGTAGACCAGCGCCAGGATGGCGAACGCGAGCAGCCACGGCAGCCCGGCCACACCGTGGGAGACCTGCCGGCCGGCCCAGGCGATCACGCCGTCGGTCTGCAGCTGCGAGGCCATTCCGACCAGCACGGCAAAGAAGACCAGTGTCTGCCAGGCGCCGGCGTCGCCGACCAGGTTCTTCCAGGTCAACACGTTCGTCACCAGCAGGACCGCCACGCCGGCCAGCGCCACCGAGGTCGCGTTGACCCCGGTCTGGGAACCGGTGCACCACAGGATCAGGAGGAGGACGAACGTCACGCCCATGATCTTCTCGGCGGTCGACAACGGCCCGGTGGCGGTCAGCCGCTCGCGTGCGTGAGCCGGCGCCTCCGGTGTGCTGGTCACCGTCGGCGGGTAGATCTTGGACATCACCCACGGGACTGCGACCAGGCTGGCGATACCGGGCACGGAGGCGGCGACCGCCCACTTCGCCCAGGAGATGTCGACCCCGAGCTTTGCCGCCGCGGCCACGGCCAGCGGGTTGCCGGCCATCGCGGTGACGAACATCGCCGAGGTGACGACGTTGACCTGCAGTGAGGTCAGCAGCAGGTACGCGCCCAGGCGTTTGCGGGACTCCTCCGGCTCGGGCTTCGATCCCTCCAGCGAGCTCAGCGACACGATGATCGGGTAGACGACCCCCCCGGCCCGGGCCGTGTTCGAGGGGGTGGCCGGTGCCAGCACCAGATCGGTCAAGGCCATGCCGTAGGACAGGCCCAAGCTAGAGCGGCCCAGTCGGGCAACGAACATCAGGGCGATGCGCTCCCCGAGCCCGGTGACCAGGAACCCTTCGGCGATGAAGAACGACGCCACGATCAGCCAGATGGTGGCATTGCTGAAGCCGGAAAGCGCATCGGCGGGCACCTGGGTACCGGTGATCATGGCCACTGCGAGTCCCACCATGGCCACCGAACCGGTCGGCAGTGGTTGCAGGATCAGGGCCACGATGGTCCCGACGAAGATCGCCAGCATGTGCATGCCATGAGCGCTCACGCCAGTCGGTGTTGGCACGACGTACAGGGCCAACGTGAGGACGAGAGGGATTCCCGCCTTGAAGTAGAGGGGTCGAAGACCACGCGTGTGCGGCGGGGTGGCGTCGCTCGATGGTTTGAGAGCTGGGCTGAGCGTCATGGACCTGAGTCTGTGCACCGGCATGAGCGGGAAACAGGGCACAAGGTCACCACGACTGCGAGTCGCGGTGGCGTGCGACTGACACTGCCCGGCGTACGGCGCTCCGGCCGCCCCAGAGTCTCGCTGGTGTGCCTCCCCGACCCGGATGCCCGCCTGGGGCAGCATGGTGACCGTGAGCCGATCCAGCACCCACCAGGCCCGACGATGAGCGGCAACGCCTCCCGCGAGCAGGGAGACGCCCCCGGCGCTGCGCATGACGAGGCGCCGTACGAGGCACCGTACGAAGCGCCGGAGGGTGAGCCCGAGCCCTTCGCGGCCCTCGGAGACGCGCAGACCCGCCCCCGGACCCACCACGTCGTGGACCGTGTCGACGGAGCCGTGGGGCTCCTGCTGCTGCGGTTGGTCGTCGCTGCGGTGCTGGGGGTGCGGGGGCTGCAGAAGATCGACAGGCGAGACGAGGCCGAGCAGATGCTCCGCGCCGTGCGGATGCCGGCCTACGAGGTGCTGGGCACGCTCCTCGGGCCGATCCAGCTGGCCATGGCGATCGCCCTGGTGCTCGGCCTCGCGGTGCGGGTGGTGGGCGCCGGGGTGGTCATCAGCGCCGTCACCGCCCTGGTCCTGGTCAACTGGTCGAGAGGGTCGCAGATCTTCTCGCCCGGTGTGCCGGGCTTCAACGGAGACTTCCAGCTCCTGCTCGCCGGCGCGGGTGCCGCCCTGCTGGGTCTCGGCGGGGGAGGGCTCGGCCTCGACCGCGCCGTGCGCAACAGGGGCAAGGCGTCGGGCTGAGACCGAGCGGGAACGCCCGGTGCCCGCTCGTGGCCTCCCCGGCGCCGGTCGGCCGACCCGATAGTCTCGCCTCGTGGTCGACGATGCGGGGACGGGGCGCTCGGGAGACCGGTCGTCGCACGGTCCTGCCCGCCCTGAGGCAGTCAGCAACCGGGTGCTCACGGTGCCCAACGCGCTCTCGTTCCTGCGACTGCTCGGTGTTCCCCTCTTCCTGTGGCTGCTGCTGGAGCGCCACGACGGGTGGGCGGTCACGGTGCTCATCCTCTCGGGCGTCACCGATTACCTCGACGGCAAGATCGCCCGGCGCTACGGCCTCGTCTCACGGGTGGGTGAGCTGCTCGACCCCGCGGCCGACCGCCTCTACACCCTCACGACCATCCTCGCCTTCGCCTGGCGTGACATCATCCCCGTCTGGCTCCTCGTCGTCCTGCTCGCCCGTGACGGGTTCATGGCGGTGCTCGTGCTGGCGCTCAAGCGGGTCGGCCAGACCGGTCTGCCGGTGCACTTCGTCGGCAAGGCCGCGACCTTCAACCTGCTGTACGCCTTCCCGATCCTGCTGCTCTCGGTGCAGCCCGGGCGGCTGGGCGACGTGGCCCGTCCGATCGGGTGGGCCTTCACCTGGTGGGGGGTCGGCCTCTACTGGCTGGCCGCCGCCCTGTACGCCGTCCAGGCGGCCGACCTGCGTCGTCGCCGCTCACTGCGGACCCCCCTCGCCACCGGATCGGCCTGAGCGCGTGGCCACTCCCTCCCCGGCTCCCGTCCCCCGGCGCCCCGACGCGTCGATGACCCTGCTCACCCAGATCCTCGAGCGCCCGCTCGACCCGGGTTACGCGGCTGCTTCCGAGCGCCGCACCGGGGTCGGTGGTCCAGCCAGCCACGGCGACCGAGGCTGGCTCGTCGCCACCGCGGCCGTGGTCATCGGCTTCCTCCTCGCGGCGTCGGCCCTCACCCTGCGCCCGGGCGGCACCTCCGCCAGCAGGGAGAAGCAGCAGCTCATCGACCAGGTCCACGCCCGTCAGGCGCACGGCGACGAGCAGGTGGCCGCGATCGAGCAGCTCCGGGCCCAGATCGCGGCGTCGGGGGCGGCGGCCATCGGAGGCTCGGCCTCCGCCCTCACCGACGAGCTGGCCCGCCTGTCGCTGACGACCGGCGACGTCGCGGTGCAGGGTCCCGGCATGACCGTGACCCTGCAGGACGCCCCGGACGCGGCGGCCGGGCCGGGTCAGCCGCGCACCGGTGACACCGCCCAGGAGGGCCGGGTGACCTCCGCCGACCTGCAGGTCGTCGTCAACGGTCTCTGGCAGGCCGGCGCGGAGGCGATGGCGGTCAACGGTCAGCGGCTCACGGCTCGCTCGGCCATCCGCTTCGCCGGTCAGGCGATCCTCGTCGACTACCGGCCGCTCTCGCCGCCGTACGTGATCACGGCGGTCGGGGACGAGCGGGGGCTGCCGGCCGCGTTCGCCCAGACGGTGGGGGGCAGCTACCTGACCGCGCTGCGCGACAACTACCAGATCCCCTCCAGCACGACGACCGACGCACAGCTCGTCGTCCCCCGCAGCCCGACGCTGGGGATCGACCGGGCAGCACCCGCGTCCGCCCCGTCCTCGACGTCGACCACCCCTGACCCGAAGGTGACCCCGTGATCCCCGCCCTCGGACTGCTCGCCGGCATCGTGGCCGGCCTGCTGCTGCACCCGACCGTGCCCCTCGGTCTCCAGCCGTACCTCCCGATCGCCGTGATCGCCGCGCTTGACGCGGTCTTCGGTGGCGTCAGGGCGGTGCTGGACGGCATCTTCGACGACCGGGTGTTCGTCGTGTCGTTCCTGTCGAACGTGGTCGTGGCCGCCTTCATCGTCTTCCTGGGAGACCAGCTCGGCGTGGGCACGCAGCTGTCCACCGGGGTGGTCGTGGTGCTCGGGGTGCGGATCTTCTCCAACGTGGCCTCCATCCGCCGACACCTCTTCGGTTCCTGATGGCCCCCGACGACCCGAAGGGGGCGCGCACGGCGTGGCGGCGCCTCGCGCGTGCCGGGTCGCCCCGCGCGACCCGCGCGCAGGTCCTCGGTGCCGTCCTCACCCTCGCCCTCGGCTTCGCCATCGCCACCCAGGTGCAGCAGACCCAGGAGGGTGGTCTCGACCAGATGCGTCAGGACGACCTCGTCCGGGTGCTCGACGACGTCAGCCAGCGCTCGGCCCGACTCGACCTGCAGGTGCGCGACCTGCAGAACCAGCGCGACCGGCTGGGGGCGGGGGCCGGCAGCCAGGAGGCGGTCGACCAGGCCCGACAGCGACTCGACGCGCTGCGCCTGCTGGGCGGCACGGCCCCGGCCCAGGGGCCGGGCATCCGGATCACCATCACCGACCCGGGGTCCGCCGTCCTCGCGGCCCAGCTGCTCGACGTGCTCCAGGAGCTGCGTGACGCGGGGGCGGAGGTCGTCCAGGTCGGGTCCGTGCGCATCGTCGCGAGCTCGTGGTTCACCGATCGTGACGGCTCCCTGGTCGCCGACGGAGCCACCCTCACCCGTCCCGTGGTGATCCTCGCCATCGGCGATCCCCAGACGATGGCCTCGGCGATGACGATCCCCGGTGGGATCGTCGAGACCCTGCGACGCCTCGGAGCGACGGCCCGGGTCGAGCAGCTCACCTCGGTGCGGGTGGATGCGCTGTCCCCGGTGACGACCCCCCGTTACGCTCAGCCGGTCCCGCAGTCATCGCCCACCTCCACCTCCCGATAGCCTCCCTGCGGGTGCCCGCTCACGGCGGCGCCCCTCACGTGTCACCACCACCCATGTCCCCCCGGCAAGGAGCAGCATGAGCGACCTCGACTACCCCGACGGCCTGAAGTACACCTCCGACCACGAGTGGGTGCAGGAGGTGGAGGGCGGCGCCGTCCGCATCGGCATCACGGCGTACGCGCAGGACGCCCTGGGTGACGTCGTCTACGTCCAGCTCCCCGCCGTCGGCGAGCAGGTGACGGCCGGCGAGACCTGTGGTGAGGTCGAGTCCACCAAGTCGGTGAGCGACGTCTTCGCGCCGGTGAGCGGTGAGGTGGTCGCCCTCAACGAGGCGCTCGAGCACAGCCCCGAGCTGGTCAACACCGCGCCGTACGCCGAGGGCTGGATGTACGAGGTCCGACCCACCGGTGACCTGCCCGACGGCCTGATGGACTCCGACGCCTACCGGACCAGCCTGACCTGAGCTGCCGGACCTGACCCGACCCGTCGCCGGGCCCGATCGGGTGCCATAGGGTGAGCGGGACAGGGTGAGCGCCGGGCACGGTGAGCGCGACAGGAGGGCCGGACCATGACGGATGACGACGGGCGAGCGCCAGAGCCCACGACGATGCGGTTCCAGGGCGTCGGCGAGCCTGAGAAGCTCGACCCCGACACCAGGGGCCTCTCGGCCGAGGACCAGGCGACGATCGACGCGCTGCGTCCGGGAACGGCCCTGCTCGTCGTGCTGCGCGGCCCCAACAGCGGGGCCCGGTTCCTCCTCGACGACCCGGTGGTCACCACCGGGCGGCACCCCGACAGCGACATCTTCCTCGACGACGTCACGGTCTCGCGCAAGCACGCCGAGTTCCGGCGGGTCGACTCGGGGTACGCCGTGCACGACGTCGGGTCGCTCAACGGCACCTACGTCGACAAGGAGCTCGTGGAGCACGCCGTCCTGGGCATCGGCGACGAGGTGCAGATCGGCAAGTTCCGCCTCGTCTACTACGCCTCACGCGGCGAGTGACGGCCGCTCTTCCGAGGACTGGCCGGTGAGCGAGAGCGCACGATCCATCGGGGCCGTGGTGGACGAGCTCCTTCCGGAGTTCCCCGACCTGACGATCAGCAAGATCCGCTTCCTCGAGGCCGAGGGTCTGCTCACGCCCGAACGGGCCTCGTCGGGCTACCGTCGGTACCGACGCGGTGACGTGGCTCGGCTGCGTTACGTCCTGGTGGCCCAGCGAGACCGGTTCTGGCCGCTGAAGGTGATCCGTGACGCGCTCGACGCGCTCGACCGTGGCCTCGAGCCCGCGCTCGACGGGGGCACGGCGGGTGGGGCGGATGGTGGGCCGGGTGGTGGGCCCGGTGGTGGGCCCGGTGCTGGGCTCGGACACGGGGCGGACGGGCTCGTCGGCACCCCCGGGCTGCCCACCGTCCCGCCGGCGGCGCCGGGCGATGAGCTGCCCCCGGAGAGCGAGCTCCATACGCCACGGCGGCTGCGTCTGACCGACTCGGAGGTCCGCACGGCCAGCGGCCTCGACGAGGCGACGTTCGCGTCCCTGCTGACCTACGGACTCCTCCGCCCGGGTCGCGACGGGCACTACGACGCCGCCGCGCTCGAGGTCGCCCGGTCCGCGGGGGCGCTCGCGGGAGTCGGGATCGAGGCTCGGCACCTGCGCCCGTTCCGCACCGCCGCCGACCGCGAGATCGGGCTGGTGAGGCAGGCCGTGCGCCCCGGTGACGACGACGAGACCGCCCGCGTGCTGCGGCACTGCCTGGCCCTGCATGTGGCTCTGGTCAAGGCAGGCCTCGGATCCTGACCGGAGCGGGGTAACGTGGGCACGTGAAGCCTGTAGACGTCCTCGGGGTGCGGGTCGAGATGCCCACCAACCAACCGATCGTGCTGCTGCGCGAGCGAGACGGCGACAGGTACCTCACGATCTGGATCGGTGCGGCCGAGGCCACCGCTATCGCCTACGCCCAGCAGGGTGTCGTGCCTCCGCGGCCGCTGACCCACGACCTGTTCAAGGACGTCCTCGACGGCCTGGGGCACGCGGTGACCGAGATCCGGATCGTCGAGCTGCGCGACAAGGTCTTCTATGCGTTGCTGCTCATCGACGGCACGCACGAGATCAGCGCACGGCCCTCGGACGCCATCGCGCTGGCGCTCCGTACCGGCACCCCCATCGTCGTGGCCGAGGCAGTCCTCGACGAGGCCGGGGTCGCGCTGGCCCCCGAGGAGGACGACGAGGTGGAGCGCTTCCGCGAGTTCCTCGACCAGGTGTCGGCGGAGGACTTCGGTGCCGGTGCCGCCGAGGGTCCGCACGAGCCGGGCCCGGGCGACGAGACCGGTGAGGCAGACGATCTTCCCGGTGACGGACCCCCGCCGGAGCGGTGAGCCTCACCCTGAGGTGGAGGGTCAGACCGGCCGTCCTGCTCGGGCGACACGCCGTCCCGTCAGGGCGGGGTGATTGACGATCACGGGGGAGCGCCGTAGCGTCAGTGCTTCGGAAGCACGACGGTGTAGTTACACCTGCGGCCACCACGGCTGCGGCGGCACGACCCTGGAGCGTCCGAGCCACGACCCGACGCGGGCCGGGCACTACCCAACGAGGAGGTCATGCGTGAACACCACGGGTGACGCACACCTGGAGCCGAGGCCGGCGATGCCGATGGCGGCCCAGGGCCTGCTCTTCGACGACGACCTGCCCGACCTCAGCGACGACATCGGCTACCGCGGCCCCACCGCTTGCAAGGCGGCAGGGATCACCTACCGGCAGCTCGACTACTGGGCGCGGACCGGTCTGGTCGAGCCCTCCGTCCGCACGGCAGGTGGCTCGGGCACCCAGCGGCTCTACGGCTTCCGCGACATCCTCGTCCTCAAGGTCGTCAAGCGCCTGCTCGACACGGGGGTGTCGCTGCAGCAGATCAGGGTCGCCATCGCCCACCTGCGGGAGCGGGGCGTCGACGACCTCGCGCAGATCACCCTGATGAGCGACGGTGCCTCGGTTTACGAGTGCACGTCGGCCGATGAGGTCATCGACCTCGTCCAGGGTGGTCAGGGCGTCTTCGGCATCGCCGTGGGCCGCGTGTGGCGCGAGATCGAGGGCACCCTCTCCGCCCTGCCGAGCGAGCGCGCCGGCGACGACGCCCCCGGCCTCCAGGCGGGCGACGAGCTGTCGGCCCGCCGGCTGCGCAAGACCTCCTGACCCGAGCCGGTCGACGCAACCCCTGGCTCGCTGGCGAGCCTCGGCTTCCGGGTGGGTAGACTGGGCACGCCGCATCAGCTCTCGTGGGAGAGCCCCCGGGACGACCGAGCACATCGGGCGTCAGCCGGGGCGCCGAAGGGGCAACACCCCGGAACCTCTCAGGCGCAAAGGACCACGCGAGCAAGGCAACTCTGGAGCAGCCCCGTCGTCAGTCGCCGGGGCGGGACGACAGAGGGGGAGCACCGTCACGATCGCGTCCCCCGCAGCCTCCGAGGAGTCCCATGACCGCCGGTACGACGACCCACGCCTCCACCTCCGCAGCGCACGCAGAGCGTCAGGAGAAGGCCACCACGACGCCCGCGTCCACGACGGGCGCGGGCGTCGATGGCGCCAGCCCCGCCCCGACCGAGGGTGACCTGAGCCCGTTCGTGGCCCGCCACGTCGGCCCCGACGGCCCCGACGTGGCGGCGATGCTCGAGGTGGTGGGCCAGCCGTCCCTCGAGGCCCTCGTCGACGCCGCCATCCCCGGGAGCATCCGTGCGGACCGTGAGCTGCAGATCGCCGCCGCCCCCTCCGAGAGCGCGGTCGTCGCCGAGCTGCGTGCGCTGGCGGCCCGCAACACCGTGCTGCGCCCCATGATCGGCCTGGGCTACTACGGCACCGTCACCCCGCCCGTGGTGCAGCGCAACGTCTTCGAGAACCCTGCCTGGTACACCGCCTACACGCCGTACCAGCCCGAGATCTCGCAGGGCCGCCTCGAGGCCCTGATCAACTTCCAGACGGTCGTCAGTGACCTCACAGGACTGCCGATCAGCGGGGCCTCGCTGCTCGACGAGTCGACGGCGGCTGCCGAGGCGATGACCCTGATGCGCCGGATGAGCAAGGCGCCCGGCGATGCCGTCCTCCTGGTGGACGCCCAGGTCCTGCCCCAGACCATCGCCGTGCTCCGGACCCGCGCCGAGCCGCTCGAGATCCCGGTCGTCCTCGCCGACCTCACCGGGCTCGACTCGGCCGCCGCCCTGCGGGGGGCCGCCGGTGACCGCGACGTCTACGGCGTCCTGCTCCAGTACCCCGGTGCCGACGGCGAGATCCGTGACGCCGCCACGATCGCCGCGGCCGCCCACGAGCACGGGGCCCTCGTCACCGCGGCCACCGACCTGCTGGCGCTCACGATCATCACGCCCCCCGGCGAGTGGGGAGCCGACATCGCCGTGGGCTCCAGCCAGCGCTTCGGGGTGCCGATGGGCTTCGGCGGTCCGCACGCCGGCTTCATGGCCGTCCGTCGGGGTCTCGAGCGCTCGATGCCCGGTCGACTCGTCGGGGTGTCCGTCGACAGCGACGGCCACCCGGCGTACCGGCTCGCGCTGCAGACGCGCGAGCAGCACATCCGGCGCGAGAAGGCCACCTCCAACATCTGCACCGCGCAGGTCCTGCTCGCCGTGATGGCCGGCATGTACGCCGTCTGGCACGGGCCCGACGGTCTCGCGGCGATCGCGCGCCGCGTCCACGGCTACGCCCGGACCCTCGCCGAGGGCCTCGAGGACGCCGGGGTGCGGGTGGTCACGACCTCGTACTTCGACACCCTGACCGTGCGGGTGCCCGGTCGCGCGGAGCAGGTGCTCGCGGAGGCCGCCTCCCGCGGAGTCAACCTGCACCTCGTCGACGCCGACACCCTCAGCATGAGCGTCGACGAGACGACGACCGGCCACGACCTCACCGCCGTATGGAGCGCCTTCGGCGTCCCGGGTCTCTCGCCCGACCCCTCGAGCGACGGGCCGGTCTGGGACGAGCGGGTCACGCGCACCAGCGACTACCTGACCCACCCCGTCTTCCACACCCACCGCAGCGAGACCCAGATGCTGCGCTACCTGCGACGCCTGGCCGACCGCGACTTCGCCCTCGACCGCGGGATGATCCCGCTCGGCTCGTGCACGATGAAGCTCAACGCGACAACCGAGATGCTGGCCGTGACCTGGCCGGAGTTCGCCGACCTGCACCCCTTCGCGCCCACCGACCAGACCGAGGGTATCCGCGAGCTCGTCGCGGACCTGTCGGCGTGGCTGTGCCAGATCACCGGCTACGACGCCGTCTCGCTCCAGCCCAACGCGGGGTCGCAGGGAGAGTTCGCCGGGCTCCTGGCGATCCACGCCTACCACCAGGCCAGCGGCCAGGGGCACCGCCGCGTCTGCCTGATCCCCGCGAGCGCGCACGGCACGAACGCCGCGTCGGCGGTCATGGCGGGGTTGAAGGTCGTCGTGGTCAAGACGGCCGAGGGGGGCGATGTCGACCTCGACGACCTGCGGGCCAAGATCGAGCAGCACCGCGATGACCTCGCCGCGATCATGGTGACGTACCCCTCGACCCACGGGGTCTACGAAGACACCATCGGGGAGCTCTGCGCGCTCGTGCACGAGGCCGGCGGTCAGGTCTACGTCGACGGTGCCAACCTCAACGCCCTGGTGGGCCTCGCCCAGCCGGGAGCGTTCGGTGCCGACGTGTCGCACCTGAACCTGCACAAGACCTTCTGCATCCCGCACGGCGGTGGCGGCCCCGGCGTGGGCCCGGTCGCCGTGCGCTCCCACCTCGCGCCATACCTGCCGAACCACCCGCTCGCGCCCGAGGCCGGGCCGGCGACCGGCGTGGGGCCGGTCGCCGGCGCGCCGTACGGCTCGGCGAGCATCCTGCCGATCTCGTGGGCCTACGTCCGCCTCATGGGCGGGGCGGGCCTGACCCACGCCACCGAGGTGGCCGTGCTCAACGCCAACTACATTGCCGCCCGTCTGCGCGAGCACTTCCCGGTGCTCTACTCCAACCACGTGGGCGTCGTGGCCCACGAGTGCATCCTCGACCTGCGCGACCTCACCAAGCGCACCGGAGTCACCGTCGACGACGTGGCCAAGCGGCTGGTCGACTACGGCTTCCACGCCCCGACGATGAGCTTCCCGGTGTCGGGCACCCTCATGGTGGAGCCCACCGAGAGCGAGGACAAGGGCGAGATCGACCGCTTCTGTGACGCGATGATCGCCATCCGTGGTGAGATCGAGCAGGTCGAGCAGGGACGCGTGGCGGTCGCCGACTCGATGCTGCGGCACGCCCCGCACACGTCGATGTCGATCGCGGGGGAGTGGGACCACCCCTACGAGCGCACCGATGCCGCCTTCCCCGTGGGCGTCGTGGCCGCCGACAAGTACTGGCCGCCGGTGCGACGCATCGACGGTGCGTACGGCGACCGCAACCTCGTCTGCTCCTGCCCCCCGCCCGAGGCCTTCGAGGACTGAGCGAGGGCTCCACGTCGAGGTCAGATCAGGCTGGTCAGCGGCAGAGCGCCTGGAGAGTCGCGGCCACCTGCTCCGGATCCAGACGACAGGTGGCGCGACCGACGCTCAGCTCGCAGCGCACCACGCCCGGGTCGTCGGTGCTCATGGGCTGCGGCCAGACCCAGATGCCCTGCTCGTCCGCCAGCCGCCTCGCGTTGGCGACGAACCGCGCTTCGGTGACGTCGAAGAGGAGGTGCATCATCGGCGTCTGCGGTGGGTCGGGGACCACCCGCACGCCGTCCACGCCACTCAGCGCGGCCGCGATCCTCCGCGCCTGGGTGAGCCGCGCCGGCATCTCGGGAAGCCGCTCCTGAAGCAGGTGCAGGGCGGAAGCGGCCGCTGGCCACAACCCGAACATGGTGCCGCCCAGCCGCTGTCGCCACTCCCGCACCTGAGCCACCACGTCGGACGACCCGACCACGCAGCACCCCGACAGCGCGCCGATGCCCTTGTAGAACGACACGTACGCACTGTCGAAGAGCGAGGCGATCTCGGCCGGAGACCGCTCGTAGCCCGCGCTGGCCTCCCACAGCCGCGCCCCGTCCAGGTGCGCAGCTGCGCCGTGGTCACGAGCCCACCCCAGCTGCTCGGTGAGGTCGTCCCAGTCCGGCAGCTGCCCACCGAGGTCGCGTTGGGGCAGCTCCAGCAGCAGCGCCCCCACCGGTTCGGCGACCTCGTCGAGGTCAGCACGTGACAGCAGTCGATGGCGGTCCCCGACCGACCGGCCCACCAGGGCGTGCACTCGGGAGTACGCATCCCCCTCGTGGGTCTGCAGGTGGCAGGTAGGGTGCCACAGCACGGTCCGCCGAGAGCGCTGATCGGCGTGCACCCGCAGGGTCGCGGCCTGCGCCATCGTCCCGCTGGGGAGGAAGACCGCGTCGGGGAAGCCGAGCAGGTTCGCCACCACCGACTCGAGGTCGGCCACGACACCTCCGTCGCCGTAGGTGTCGGGCACCACCGACTCCCCGATCGACGCCAACAGCTGCGCCGGCAGCACCTGGCCGTCACCGAGCAGGAAGGTGTCGCACCGGTCGCGCCGGGCGCGGGTCTCGTCGTCCACAGCCCTGACTGTGCCACCTCGGTCACGGGTCGGCTCAGGCGGCGGACGTCTGTCCTGACCCGGTGCGGATCGACACCGAGGAGCCGGCCTGGGTCTTGGTGACGCAGATCTGCGTCGGGATCCGGGTCAACAGGTCGCTCACGTGGCTGACCACGCCCACCGCTCGACCACCCTCGCGCAGGCCGTCGAGGACGGTGAGCACCTCCTCCAGGCTGTCGTCGTCGAGGGTGCCGAACCCTTCGTCGACGAAGAGCGTCTGCAGGTCGAACCCCCCGGCCTCCTCGCGCACGGCGTCTGCGAGACCCAGGGCGAGGGCCAGCGAGGCCATGAAGGACTCACCCCCCGAGAGGGTGCTGGTGTCTCGCACGGCGCCGGTCCAGAGGTCGCGCACGACCAGCCCCAGACCGCTGCGGCGTCGGCCGGTGTCGAGCCCGTCGCTGTGCTGGAGCTGGTAGCGCCCGTCGCCCATCACCGCCAGCCGCTCGTTGGCCAGCGCCGCGACCTTCTCGAGCCGGGCGGCAAGGACGAAGGAGGACAGGCGCATGCGCAGGGTGTTGTCGGCCCCGATCCCGGTCACGAGGGCCGCCAGGTCGCTGACCTGGTCGGACCGGCTCATCAGCGGGGCGAGCTGTGCGCACGCCCCGCCGAGGGAGGCGAGCAGTCCCGTGAGCTGCTGGTGGGCCTGCCGGGCGACGACGTCGCGTTGCTGGGCAGCGCGTTGCCGACTGCGGGCCACGAGGGCGACCTGCGCGGCCCCCGCCTCGTCGGCGGGCGGGAGGGCGGCCGCCCGCCGCACCTGCTCGTCGGCCAGCACCTGCTCGGCGGCCGTGCGCCGGGCGCGGGCGTCGCGGACCACGGTCTCGAGCTGCGCGACCTCGACGGTCGGTTCCGCGGCGCTCCTGGCCTCGTCGGCGGTGGCGAAGCCCCGCTCACGCAGGGTCTCGGTGAGCCGTGCGTCGCACGCGGCGAGCTCGACCTGCGCCTCGTCGGCCGAGCTCAGCCGCGCGGCGAGCTCACGCAGGGCCTCGTCGTACTGGCTGTGACGGCGCACCGTCTCCGCCACCCGAGCGCCCTCGAGGCGGTCGACGGTGATGCCGGCTGTGGGGTGGTCCTGTGCGGCCGTGTCGGCTGCGGCCCTGTCGGCTGCGGCCCTGTCGCGTGCGGCCCTGTCGGCTGCGGTGCGGACAGTTGGGGCCGTGCACGGGCACGGTGCATGGGCAGCGAGGACGGTGTCACGTCGGGACGCCATCGTGGTCAGGGAGGCCTGGACCTCAGCCAGGAGCGCCCGCCCGCCGGCGAGGGACTCGGCGAGCGCACCCACGCGGAGTCCGTGAGCAGACACGGCGTCGTCCGTGGCCAGGACCTGGGCCTCGAGCCGCTCGGCCGTGCCGGGTGGATCACCGAGATCGCGCAGGGCGACCCGCACCTGCGCCTGCTCCGACTGCCACGCGCGAGGGGTGGCCGAGGCGGCCAGGAGCCCGTCCTCCTCAGCCGTCGACACCTCACCCGTCGGGACGTCACCCGTCGAGACCGCACCCGTCGGGTCCTCGCCGGGTGCGGCGCGCTCGGCGACCGCCCGCATCTGCCGCGCCAGGTCGGTGGTGCGTGAACGCACCACGGCCTCTGCGGCGGCCAGCCGACCGCCTACCCGGTCGCGCCGACCCCGTCGGTCGTGCCAGGCCTCCTCGGCGTGGGCGACCTGCTCGGCCGAGACCGCGTCCCCGGCGGCCGAGGCGGGGTGGGGGTGCTCGAGAGCGCCGCACACGGGGCACTCCTGGTCGGCGTCGAGCTGCCCGGCCAGCTCTGCCGCCATGCCCTCGAGCCGGTGCTGGCGAGCCGCGAGGTAGGTCTCGTGGGCATCGAGCTCGTCGTCACGCGCCGCGCGGTGCTCGTCCTGCAGGCGCAGTGCGCCCTCGCGCGCCTTGTCGAGGGCGTCGGCGATCCAGACCAGCTCACCCAGCGTCTCGTGTCGGGCCCGCAGGACGGCCTGCTCGCGGGCTCGCGCCCGATGGGCGTCGACGGACTGTCTGGCCGCCACCTGATCCGCGACCAGCCGGGCCGCCAGCAGGTCGAGCTCCTCGAGCTCGCGCGTCGCTGCCGCCTCCTGGTCGCGCAGGCGCCGTAGCCGACGTCGCTGCTCTCGCTCGTCGAGGTCGGCTCTCAGGGCCTGGGCCAGGTCGGCTGAGTGCTGGCCCACCTCGATGCGGAGGGCTGCGACCTGGGCGAGGTCGACGTCGTCACCTTCGAGTCCGTGAGGTCGAGCTCCTGGGGCCGTGACCCCGAGTCCCAGCTGGTCTCGCAGCCGCTGCACCTGCCCGGCGCTCGTGCGGACCCTCGTGACCGCGCGCGCTCGGGCGGCGATCTCGGTGGCGACGACCTCGGCCTGCCGGCTCCGCTCGATGCGCCGGGCCGCCTCGTCGACCACCGGTGCCGCAGCGTCCAGCTCAGCCAGCTGCGCCGCGGCGTGCGCAGCCCGGCGCTGGCGTTCGGCCAGGGCAACGGCCTCGACCCGGGCCTGCTCGGCCCGGGTGACCTCGCTGTCGCCGGCGTCGAGCGCAGCGAGGGTCGAGCCGACGTGCTCCTCGCAGCGCTCGGCGAGACCGGTGAGGGCCGCCGGGACGCGGTCGAGGTGCTCGACCGTCCAGACGTCGTCGCCTGCGACCTCGGCCGGGAGCGTGACGACGGTATCGCGCAGGCGGGCGAGATCGGTGACGACGCCAGCCCGAGACCGCTCGACCTGCTCGGCGAGCGTGCGGCGCTGCTCGACGAGCCACTCCTCGACACCGGTCCACGTCGAGATGTCGAAGAGGCGCTCGAGGAGGCCTCGCCGCTCCTCGGCGTCGGCCCGCAGGAAGGCGGAGAACTCGCCCTGGGGCAGCAGCACGACCTTGCTGAACTGCTCCAGACCCATCCCGAGCACCTCGGTGACGATCTCGCCGACCTCGTCGTTGCGGGTCGACCTCACCACCCACGTGCCACCGACGTGCTCCTGGAGCAGCACGGTGGCCGAAGCCCTCGTGGTGCCGGTGCCCCGCCTCTTCGGCCGCTCGAACTCCGGTGACCGCGTCACCCTGAAGCGCCGGCGACCGGTGGTGAAGTCGAGGACGACCTGGGGGACTGCGGTGTCGACCGCGTGGTCGCTGCGCAGTCGCCGGGTGCCTCGTCGGGCACCGGGCAGACCGGCGTAGAGGGCCCAGCAGATGGCGTCGAGCAGGCTCGTCTTGCCGGCCCCCGTCGGGCCCTGGATGAGGAAGAGGCCCGCGGCGGTCACGTCGTCGAAGTCGACCTCGACGGTGTCGGCGAACGGGCCGAAGGCCGTGACCTGGAGCGAGTGGAGCCTCACGCGGCACCCGACCGGCGCTCGGGGTGCTCGGGTAGCTCGAGGTCCTCGAGCCCGGGGAGCATGGCCCCGATCTCGTCGGCGTGTCGGGCCTGCTCGATCCGCGAGGCCTCGAGGGCCTCGCGGAGCAGACCCCGCTCGCCGCGGCCGGCGGGGAGCCCACCGCGCACGTGGGCGAGGAAGTCGCAGCAGAGGTCGAGGTCGTCACGGCGGGTGCCGACCCGCGCGGCGTACGTGCTGAGGTCCACTGCCACCCCCTGCGGCTCCCACTGGAGCACGAGGGTGTGCGGGAACCGCGCCCGCAGCCGGTCCATCGCGGCCCGCGGCCGGGCGGGGTCGGTGAGCGTGGCCTGCACGTAGGCCGACTCGGCCCCGCGCAGGCCCGGATCGGCGAGCAGCGCGTCGAGGTCGCCGCGCAGCAACCGGAGGGGTCGGTCGACCGGCGCCTCGACGAACTGCGCCGCCACCGCCCCGTCGTCGGCCAGGTCGACCAGCCACGAGCCCTTGGTGTGCCCCCACTCGCTGAACGACATCGCCACGGGGGAGCCGCTGTAGCGCACCCGGTCGGTGATCTCGGCCCGCCCGTGCAGGTGCCCGAGGGCGGCGTACGACGCGGCGGCGAACACGTCGGGGTGCACGGCACTCACCCCGCCGACGGAGATGTCGCGTTCGCTGTCGCTCGTGGCTCCGCCGGTGACGAAGGCGTGGGCCATGACCACCGACGGTCCTCCGCGTGCGCTGAGATCGGCCTCGACCCGGGTCATCGCCGCGCGGAGCACGCCGGCGTGGGTCCGTTCCCCCGCACCGAGGGTGTCCGACACGGCTGACGGCTCGAGGTAGGGCAGGGCGTGCACCGCCACTCCCTCGACGAGGACCGGCCGGCCGATGTCGGCCACGGTGGAGCGGATGTGCAGGCCCGAGCGCTCGAGCAGGTCGGACGCGAACCCGAGCCTGGTCGCGGAGTCGTGGTTGCCGCTGGAGAGGACGACCTGCGCACCGGCGTCGACGAGGCGCACGACGGTCTCCGACAGCAGCCGCACCGTGTCGGGTGAGGGCAGGGCGCGGTCGTAGACGTCGCCCGCGACCAGCACGGCGTCGACCTGCTCGGCCCGCACGACCTCGACGAGGTGGTCGAGGAACCGGGACTGGGCAGGCAGGAGGCCCACCTGGTGGAAGGACCGCCCCAGGTGCCAGTCGGAAGTGTGGAGGAACCGCACGCTCGAAGGGTAGGTCGGCGCACCGACAGCGTCGGGGAGGCCGGGCGGCGTGTGCCGATCCGCCACGGCCTCACCGTGCGCCGAGGGGCCTGCACCCCCTACGGTTTGCCCATGGGAAAGGACGTCGCCTCGGCGAGCTATACGCGTGAGCAGCGCCAGCAGTATCGCGAGAAGGTGCGGGCCGACCTCGACGTCTTCGGGCGGATGCTGAGCGAGAGCAGCTTCGAGTTCGATCGCCAGCTCACAGGCATGGAGATCGAGCTCAACCTCGTCGACGACGACTATGGTCCGCGGATGGCCAACGAGGACGTCCTCGCCGCCATCGAGGACCCGGAGTACCAGACTGAGCTGGCCCGCTACAACATCGAGTTCAACCTCCCGCCGCAGCCGCTGCCGGGCACTGCCGCCCTCGACCTCGAGGCGCACCTGCGCGACTCGCTCAACGTGGCCGAGCGGCGCAGCCGCGACGTCGGTGCCCACATCCTCATGATCGGCATCCTGCCGACGGTGATGCCCGAGCACTTCGAGGCCGACTGGATGAGCGCCAACACCCGCTACCAGGCCCTCAACGACGCGGTCCTCGCCGCCCGCGGTGAGGACATCGAGCTCGACATCGAGGGCACCACCGGTGAGCGCGTCGACACCTACGCCGACTCGCTGGCTCCCGAGAGCGCCTGCACCTCGCTGCAGCTGCACCTGCAGGTCGAGCCCCATCACTTCGCGGCGCACTGGAACGCCGCCCAGGTGCTGGCCGGGCCGCAGCTGGCCGTGGGCGCCAACAGCCCCTACTTCTTCGGTCGACAGCTGTGGCACGAGACGCGGATCGAGCTCTTCAGCCAGGCCGCCGACACCCGGTCGGTCGAGCTGAAGAACCAGGGGGTGCGGCCTCGCGTCTTCTTCGGCGAGCGGTGGATCACCTCGATCTTCGACCTCTTCGAGGAGAACGTCCGCTACTTCCCGGCGCTGCTGCCCGAGATGACCGACGAGGACCCGGTGGCCGTGCTCGACGCCGGTGGGGTGCCCCGGCTCGAGGAGCTCAAGCTGCACAACGGCACGGTCTACCGATGGAATCGCCCGATCTATGACATCGTCGGCGGGCGCCCGCACCTGCGGGTGGAGAACCGCGTCCTGCCCGCCGGCCCGAGCATCATCGACGTCATGGCCAACTCGGCCTTCTACTACGGTGCGCTGCGGATGCTGGCGTCCGAGGACCGCCCGGCCTGGACCCGCATGAGCTTCAGCGCCGCCGAGGAGAACTTCTTCGCGGCAGCCCGCGACGGCATCGAGTCGCGGATGTTCTGGCCCGACCGCGGAGAGGTTCCCGCGACCGAGCTCGTGCTGCGCCACCTGCTGCCGATGGCCCACGAGGGGCTGCGGCGGTGGGGCGTGGCCCCAGAGGTGCGCGATCGCTACCTGTCGGTCATCGAGGGGCGGTGCCTCACCGGCCAGAACGGTGCCTCGTGGCAGATCGGGGCCGTACGACGCCTCGAGGAACGAGGGCTCGACCGCCCGACGGCGCTGCGGGAGATGCTGCGTTCCTACGCCGCCCAGATGCACGAGAACCTGCCCGTGCACACCTGGGAGCTTCCCTGACGGCGCATCGCCCACAGGAGGGGTTCGTCGGTGTTTGTCGGTGGCGTCGGTTACGCTGTCGGTATCCCTTGACCCCCTTGACGCAGCAGGAGACCCCGGTGACCGACGCAGCCACCCCGATCACCGAGCGCAACGCCGTCGCCACGGGTGAGCTGCTCTCCACCGTCGAGCGGCTGCTCGGGGAACGGGCCGACGAGCTGGCCAGGCAGGGGAGGAGCCTGCGGTCGCTGGGTGACCTCGACGAGCTGGCGGCGCGGATGGTGGCGGTCCTGCCATCGGTGCACCCCTACGACACCGCCATCGGCCCGTTCTACGACACCGGCGGCCTCAGCCAGTGGCTCGGGGTGAGCCGACAGGCGCTGGCCGACCGGGTGCGCCGAGGCACCCTGCTCGCCTGTCGGACAGACGACGGGCACCTGCTCTACCCGCTGTTCCAGTTCGCCCGCACGGGCGAGGTGCGGGCCGGCATCGTCGACGTCGTCGGCATCATGACTCGCGCCCGGGTCGACGGCTGGGTGACGGGCACCTGGCTGACGACGCCGACTCCCGTCTTCGACGGGGACAGCGCGGTCGACCACCTCGTGGTCCACCACGCGTCCGGGGCGTCGGTGGCGCGGGTCACCGCCGCCGCCACCGCCGACGTCGCGTCGTGGGCGGCGTGAGCGCTCCGCACGGCCCCGGCAGGTCCGGTGACCCAGGCGAGCCGGGTGGGCCGCGTGAGCCCGCGCCGATCGAGCCGGGTGACCCCGAGCCGATCGAGCCGGATCCGACGAGGAGCGCACTCGACCGCGAGCGGGTGGCCCAGGAGCCTCCTGCGCGGCCCCTCGACGCCTTCCCGACCCACACCGCGACGGTGCGCGCACCCCTGCACCGGGCCCACCACCGCGACCTCGGGCCATGGTGGTTCAGCAGCACGGGGGGCCGCTTCGACCTGCCCGCACCCCGGGGGACGTGCTACCTCGCCGACGACCCCCTGGTCGCCCTGCGTGAGCGCATCGGCGTCGTGCTCGGGGGCGCCGGGCAGGTGCCGGCGAGCCTGCTCGAGGAGACCGTCGTGTCGCGGCTGCACCTGTCCCGGCCCCACCGCGTCGCCGACCTGACCGCGCGCCGGGCCACCCGTTTCGGCGCGACCCGCGAGCTCGAGACGATGGTGCCGTACGCCGTCCCGCAGGCCTGGGCGCGCGCCTTCGCCGCAGCGGGTCACGAGGGGGTGCGCTACGGACCGCGGTTCTCCACCGGGGCGGTCACCTCGCTCGCCGTCTTCGGCGAGGCCGGATCCGGCGCGGGTGCCGTCGACCCCCAGCCCGTCCCGGCGGTGGACCTACCCGGAGCCCCGTCGCCTCTGCGCCCTCCCCGGCGTGACGAGCTGACGGTGGTCAAGCCGCCCCGTACCCGGGGTCGCTGACCTGGCCCGTGGGGCAGGTGACGGGGCCCCCGCGGCCGTCCTCGCCAGGCAGGAGTGGTCACGGCCTCACACCGTCCCGGTTCCGTTCCACCGGACGATGGCCGGCACCCCGTGCGAGCGCCCCAGCAGACAGAGGGCGGTCGGGTCGAGCAGCAGCTTGGCACCCAGGCGGGGTGGCTCCTGCAGGTAGACCGCGGCCAGCACCCGCAGGAGGTGACCGTGGGCGACGAGCACCACGTCTCCCCGGGCCAGATCGGCCTGCACGTCGGCGAGCACAGCGGCCGCGCGGGCGGCCACCTGCTCCAAGGTCTCGCCAGGGGTGTGGCCGGGCACGACACCGTCGTCGAAGACCGTCCAGTCGCTGCCGTGCTGCTCGCGGATCTGGGTGGTGGTCAGGCCCTCGTAGCCGCCGTAGTCCCACTCGTGGAGGCGCTCGTCGTACGACACCGGCACGCCGAGACCGGTGAGCCCGGTCAGCTCGGCCGTGCGTCGGGCGCGCTGCCAGGGAGAGACCAGCACGCGCACGACCGGTCGACCCGCGAGCTGCGGTGCGAGGCGCCGGGCGGCCTCCTCTCCCTCCGTAGTCAGCGCTACGTCGGTGAGGCCGGTGTGCCGGCCGGTGCGAGACCACTGCGTCTCACCGTGCCGCAGGAGCACGAGCATCCCGTCGGTCGACGGGAGAGTGCTCGGGTCGGGGGTCTGGTCGTCCACGAGACGACCCTAGGCTGACCCCGTGGACCTCAGCTACCGCATCGTCAACGTGTTCACGTCGGGCAGTGCCCCCCTCACCGGCAACCCGCTCGCGGTGTTCGACGACGCCGGGCACCTCGACGAGGTGACCATGCTCGCGCTCGCCCGGCAGCTCAACCTCTCCGAGACGACGTTCGTCACCGACATCGACCCCGACCGCCGGGAGGCGACCGTACGGATCTTCACCACGGCCTACGAGATGCCGTTCGCCGGCCACCCGACCCTCGGCACGGCCAGCGTGGTCGCCGACCTGCTCGGCGGTGCCGACGCCGTGACGCTGGTCCTCCCGGCCGGACGCGTGCCGGTCGTACGCAGCGTCGGCGACGGGCCCGCCCACTGGACCCTCACGACGGCCGTGACGCCCAGCGTGCGCCCGCCCGAGGCAGGTCGAGCCGAGCTGGCCGCGATGCTGGGGCTCACGGTGGCCGACCTCGGCGAGGACGCGCTCTTCGTCGACGCCGGGGTGGAGCAGCTCGTCGTCCCGCTCGTCTCCACCGAGGCGGTGCGTCGGCTCGCCCCGGTGCCGCACCTGCTCGGGCAGCACGCGCGGTCGCGCGCCGGCATGGTGCAGGTGCTGGTGTGGGCGACGAGGGGTGCCGGAGAGATCGAGGCCCGCTTCGTGGTGGCCGAGGGGGGAGGGTTCTTCGAGGACCCGGCGACCGGGTCCGCGTGCGCCAACCTCGGGGGGTGGCTGCGGGCTCGGGAGGCGCACGATCCAGACGGGTTGTCGCTGCTCGTCCACCAGGGGTCCGCCGTCTCCCGGCCGTCGCAGCTCCACCTCGAGGTGACGGCCGAGGGCGTGGTGACGGTGGGTGGCACCGTGCTCGACCTCGGCAGGGGCACCTTCACCCTGCCCTGACAGGGCCCGGCAGCGGCACCGGCACCGACGAATCGACCCGCTACCACCGCCGTTGGGTGGGTCCCGTACGGCAGGATGGGCTTCATGCCCACGTATGCCGTGTTCATGCGCGCCGTCAACGTCGGGCAGCGGCGGGTGAAGATGGAGCGGGTACGAGAGCTGTTGTCGGAGAACGACTTCCACGACGTCGTGACCCACATCAACTCCGGCAACGTGCGCGTCACGACCGGCCTGCGCAGTGCCTCCTCAGTGGGCACGAAGGTGGGCCGCCTGCTCTCGGAGGAGTTCGGGTTCGACATCCCGTGCCTCGCCCGCACCACGGCCGACCTGGCGTCGGTGGCGGAGCAGGTCGACGCCATGGAGTCGCCGCTGGGCCGCGAGGCCCGCACCTACGTGTGCTTCCTCGACGCGCAGCCGAGCGAGGACGCGGCCGCCGAGCTCGCCGGGTGGGAGGTCGGCGGTGAGCGGGCGCTCGTCGTCGGGGCGCACGTCGTCGTGTGGTTCACCAAGTCGTCCCACGAGGCCCGGCTGAGCAACGCGCGGGTCGAGAAGATCACCGGACGGGTCAGCACCCTGCGCGACGTGAAGGTGGTGCGGGCGCTCGCCGGGAAGTGGGGTTAGCAGAACATGGCCACATCGGGTCGGGTTCTGGCGGGGCGCGACTCAGGCGCCGGCGGCGCGTCGTACCAGCTCGAAGCAGACCACGGCGGCGGCGGCCGAGACGTTGAGCGAGTCGACGGTGTCGACCATCGGTATGGAGACCCAGGTGCGCACCTGCTCGGCGACCTCCTCGCCGATGCCGGAGGTCTCGCTGCCCAGCACGAGGCACACGTGCTCGGGCAGCTCGGCCTCGAAGAGGCTCGTGGGCGCGCCGCCGTCGAGACCGACGAGGTGGAAGCCGGCCGCCGTGAGCCGGTCGGCCGCCTCGGCGGCGGTGTAGCACTTGAGGATCGGGGCGCGGAAGGCGACGCCCGCGGAGGCCTTGACCACCATGGGGTCGAGCGACGCGACGCCCTTGCGCGGAACGACGATGCCGTCGATGCCGGCCGCGGTCGCCGTGCGCAGGATCATGCCGACGTTGGCCGGGGTCGTGATGCCGTCGAGCAGCAGCACCCGGCGCAGGGTGGGGTCGTCGAGGGCGTCGGCGAGCGGGCGCATCCGCGGGGCGACGACATCGGCGAAGACGCCCTGGTCCTGACGGCCGTTGCCGGCGAGCTTCTTCACCCGCTCGGCGCTGGCCCGGTGCACCGGCACGCCCCGGTCGCGGGCCAGACCGAGGATCTCGCCGACGCCGGGACCGCGGGCGCCCTCGGCCAGCACGACCTTGTCGACTGTCACCGAGTGGTCGTCGAGCACCTCGATCACGGGGTTGCGGCCGTAGACGGTGACGAAGCGGTCCTTGGGCGAGACATCGGGGGTGGTCACCGATGAAGCATCCCAAACCCCGGCCCCGTACCTCACCCTGGGAAGCCCCTCCCCCCACTACGTAGCCAAGGAATCACCTCAACCTCCGGAGGTTGAGGTGATTCTTCGGCTACCCAAGGGGGCCGTTCAGAGGCCGAAGGTCTTGCCGATGATGTCGCGCTGGATCTCGTTGGTGCCGCCGTAGACGGTCGAGATGATCGCCGACCGCAGGTGCTTCTCCATGTCGAACTCGGTGGCGTAGCCGTAGCCACCCATCATCTGCATGCCCTCGATGGCCATCTTCTTGGCGACCTCGGTCGACTTCAGCTTGACCATCGACGCCTCGCGGGCGAGCACCCGGTCGGGCTCCCGGTCGGCCGCCCGCGCGACCGCGTAGACCAGCAGCCGGGTGGCCTCGATCTCGGTCGCGAGGTCGGCGAGACGGTGGCGCAGCACCTGGAACGACCCCACCTTGCGGCCGAACTGCTCACGCAAGGAGACGAACTCGAGGCAGTCGTCGAAGGCCCGCTGGGCCAGGCCGATCATCAGGCCCCCGAGGATGAGCCGCTCGGTGTTGAGCCCCGACATCAGCTGGCGCCAGCCCTGCCCCACCTCGCCGATCACGGCGTCGGCCGGCAGGTCGCAGTCGGTGAAGAACAGGTCGTTGACCTCGGTGCCGCCCAGGGTCGAGATGCCGCGGACCTCGAGGCCGGGAGAGGGGATCGGCACGTGGAACATGGTGATGCCCTCGTGCTTGCCGCCCTCGCGCGACGTGCGGGCAACCAGCAGCAGGTGGCTGGCGTAGTGCGCGTTCGAGCACCAGGTCTTCTGCCCGTTGATGCGCCAGCCCGTCTCCGTGCGCTCGGCGCGACAGGTCAGCGCGCCCACGTCGGACCCGGCACCGGGCTCCGACATCGAGATCGAGTGCGACTCACCGGCGGCGATGCTGCCCAGCAGCAGCTCCTTCTGCGACTCGCTGCCGAAGCGGGCGACGGCGTTGCCGACGATGAGGGTCACGCCCATGCCCGCGACAGGCAGCATGCCGTACGACGTCCCCTCCAGCAGGAGGCACATGTCGACATGGCTTCCCCCCTGGCCGCCGTACTCCTCCGGCACGCGGATGCCTGGCCACCCGAGCCCGGCGATCTGCGCGGACACGTCAGGGTTGTGGTGCATACGACCGCCATCGGTGAGCGTGGAGCGCTGCTCGCGGGTGCCGGCCTCCTTGCGGCAGTAGTCGGCCACGGCGGCGGCGAAGTCACGCTGGTCGTCGGTGAGCTCGAGCAACATCGGTCGGTCTCCTTGAGCATGGGAAGGGCGGAAGGGCTGTGAGTGGTGGGGGAGGGATGGGCGGAGGGTGAGCGCGATCAGGGTCGGGGTGGGACGACGTCACGGACCAGGGGCGAGAAGGACGGAGCGCACGAGCGCCACCACCCGCGCCCGCACCTCGGGTCGACGGTCGAAACGCAGCAGCCGGCCGGTGTCGGCGACCACCGTCAGGGCGGCGTGGACGCGCAGCCGGGCGGCGACGGGGTCGAGCCCGGGGGCGCGGGCCTGGGTCACCCTCACCCACACCTCGACGTGGTCGCGCTGGGCCGCGCGCAGCTCGTCACGCTCGTCGTCCCCGAGGTGTCCAGCCTCGGAGCCCCAGACGCTCATGACCTCCGGCTGCTGGAACCACAGCAGCACGTAGGCCGAGGCCAGGGCGTCGACGGCCTCGTCGGCGCTGCTCGCATCGGCCAGCGCCGCAGAGGTCACCGCCGACAGCTGCACCTGGGTGCGCGCGAAGGCGGCCGCCAGCAGGGCGGCCTTGGTCGGCACGTAGCGGTAGACCGCGGACGCGGTGAGCCCCACGGCGCCCCCGATCTGCTCCAGGGTCGCCCCGAGGTAGCCGTGGCGCTCGAAGGCCTTGACGGCCTCGGTCACGAGGCGCTCCCGCTTGGAGGTGGCCTCGAGCCCGACCTGCCAGGGGGGCGTGGCCACGGGGGCCACCTCGAGCCGGGACACCGGCGCGCTGGGCAACGACGTCTCGAGCGCGCACAGGGCCAGCTCCGTGACGAGGTCGGCGAGGTCGGGGGTGACGACCCGGTGGGCCCCCACGCTGGCGATGACCGCGAGGCCGGCGGCGGCCAGCAGCGCCGCATCCCGCTCGTCGAGCTCGGGACGCCGTCGTCGCAGGGGTACGGACACCGCGGCCCGCAGACGCCGGGTCGTCGCCCGGAGCCGCTCACGGTCGTCGGGCTCGAGGAAGCGGGCCTCCCAGCGGTAGAGGCTGCCGTGCAGCCGGTGGGCGAGCGTGGTCGTCGCGATCGCGTGCAGCACCGCCTGGAGGTCGTCGGGGTCCGGCACGGCGTCGGCGGCGGCGACGAGAGTCGCCATCTCGACCTGCGCGACCTCGGCGAAGAGGGCGTACTTGCCCGGGAAGTGCCGGTAGAGCGCCGGGGCGGAGATGCCGACCGCAGCGGCGATGTCGCCCAGCCCGACTGCGGCGTACCCTCGCCGTCCGAAGGCGACGGCCGCCGCCTCGAGGACCTGGGCGCGGCGGCCGGCTCCCGGTGCGACACCGTCGGGCGCCGTACGGGGCGGCCGGGGCCGAGTTGCCTGAGTCACCTCGGGATTAACGCACCTTCACCACTGCGCCGTCAAGATCCTCCCCTTGACAAGCGTGGAACGGCTTCCTAGGTTAATGACTGTTCAGCCAGTGATGGTCATCGTTGACAGCCCCGGAGGCCCCCTTGCCCGCCACAGACGCCCTCATCTTCGACGCCGTCCGCACCCCCCGTGGGCGGGGAAAGGCCTCGGGCTCCCTGCACGGGACGAAGCCCATCGACCTCGTCGTAGGGCTCATCCACGCGGTGCGGGAGCGTCATCCCGGCCTCGACCCCGCGACCATCGACGACATCGTCATGGGCATCGTCTCCCCGATCGGCGAGCAGGGCTCTGTGCTGCCGCGGATCGCGGCCCTGGCTGGCGGCCTGCCCGACACCGTGGCGGGCCTGCAGGTCAACCGCTTCTGCGCCAGCGGGCTCGAGGCGGTCAACCTCGCGGCCCACAAGATCATGAGCGGTATGGAGGACCTGGTCCTCGCCGGCGGGGTCGAGTCGATGTCACGGGTGACCATGGGCTCCGACGGCGGGGCCTGGGCCGAGGACCCCGCGACGAACTACGACACCGGCTTCGTGCCCCAGGGCATCGGCGCCGACCTCATCGCGACCATCGAGGGGTTCACCCGCTCCGACGTCGACGAGTTCGCCGTCCGCTCGCAGGAGCTCGCCGCCCGCGCCTGGGACAAGGGCCTCTTCGACGGGTCGGTCGTCCCCGTCCGCGACGCCAACGGGGTGCTGGTGCTCGACCACGACGAGCACGTGAGGGCGGGCACGACGACGCAGACCCTGGCCTCGCTCAAGCCGTCGTTCGCCCGACTCGGCGCTGACGTCGGCTTCGACGCCGTCGCCCTGCAGAAGTACCACTGGGTCGAGCGCATCCAGCACGTGCACCACGCCGGCAACTCCTCCGGCATCGTCGACGGCGCGACCCTGATGCTCATCGGCACCCGCGAGGCGGGCACCGCGGCCGGCATGACCCCCCGCGGACGCATCGTCGCGACGGCGGTCACCGGCTCCGACTCGACGATCATGCTCACCGGCCCCACGCCCGCCACCGAGAAGGTGCTGCGCCGTGCCGGCCTCACCCCCGACGACATCGACGTCTACGAGGTCAACGAGGCCTTCGCGGCCGTCCCCCTCAAGCTGAGCAAGGACCTCGGCATCAGCATGGACAAGATCAACGTCAACGGCGGGGCCATCGCGATGGGCCACCCGCTGGGCGCCACCGGCGCGATGATCCTCGGCACCGCCCTCGACGAGCTCGAGCGCACCGAGCAGCGCTACGCGCTGGCCACCCTGTGCGTCGGCGGCGGCATGGGCATCGCCACGATCATCGAGCGCCTGGAGGCCTGAGCGACATGAGCACCACCACCCACGCGAGCGACCAGGCCGCAGCGACCGAGCAGGAGGGCACCACCGGTATGGAGTCGTCCACCAGCCCGAGCACCATCCGCTGGGAGCAGGGCGACGACGGCGTCGTCGTCCTGACGATGGACGACCCCGGCGCGTCGGCCAACACGATGAACGCCGCCCACCTCGCGAGCTTCGCGGCTGCGGTCGCGCGACTGCAGACCGAGAAGGAGTCCATCACCGGCGTGGTCCTCACCTCGGCGAAGAAGACGTTCTTCGCCGGTGGCAACCTCGCTGACCTGCTCCACGTGCCGGGCGGGGCCGAGGGTGCGGCGGCGTCGATGGCCCGCACGGCCGGCATCAAGGCGCCCATGCGCGACCTCGAGACGCTGGGGCGTCCGGTCGTCGCCGCCATCAACGGGGCCGCTCTCGGCGGCGGTCTCGAGATCGCGCTGGCCTGCCACCACCGCGTCGTCGCCGACCTGCCGTCGACTCGCATCGGGTTCCCCGAGGTCACCCTCGGCCTCTTGCCGGGAGCCGGTGGCGTCGTGCGCAGCGTGCGGATGCTGGGGGTCCTGAAGGCCCTCACCGGCTGCCTGCTCCAGGGCCAGCGGCTCACTCCCGCAGCCGCCCTCGAGCTCGGTCTCGTCGACGAGGTGGTTCCCTCGGTCGACGACCTCGTGCCTGCGGCCAGGGCGTGGATCGCGGCCCACCCCGATGCCGCCCAGCCGTGGGACCGTCCCGGCTACCGTCTCCCCGGCGGGCTCCCGGGGTCGGCCGCGCTGTCGGGCCTGATCGTCGCCGCGCCGGCGACGCTGCGCAAGCAGTCCGGCGGGGCTCCATACCCTGCACCGCGAGCCATTCTCGCCGCCGCCGTCGAGGGGGCAGGGCTCGATCTCGAGACGGCGCACCTCGTTGAGACCCGTTACTTCGCAGGCCTGCTCGGCAGCCAGACCGCCAAGAACCTCATCCGCGCGATGTTCTTCGACCTGCAGACGGCCACGGGTCGGGCCAAGCAGTTCGCGACCCCTGACACGGCCCCGGTCCGCAAGGTGGTCGTGCTGGGCGCCGGGATGATGGGCGCCGCGATCGCCTACGTCAGCGCCAAGGCCGGGATCGAGGTCGTCCTCAAGGACGTCGACACGGGCGCGGCCGAGCGGGGGAAGGGCTACTCGCAGAAGCTCGTCGACAAGGCAGTCGCCGCCGGGCGGATGGCTCCCGACGACGGGGACGCCCTCCTCGGGAGGATCACTGCGACCGCCGACCCGGCGGCCGCCCACGGCGCCGACCTGATGGTCGAGGCCGTCTTCGAGGACCCCGATGTCAAGGCCGCCGTCTACGCCGAGATCGAGCCGCACCTCGCTCCTCACGCCCTCCTCGGGTCGAACACCTCCACCCTGCCGATCACCGCCCTCGCCACCAGCGTGAGCCGCCCAACCGACTTCATCGGGCTGCACTTCTTCTCCCCGGTCGACAAGATGCCCCTGCTCGAGATCATCCGTGGCGAGCAGACGAGCGACGCGGCCCTGGGGCAGGCGCTGGCCTTCGCGAAGCAGATCGGCAAGACCCCGATCGTGGTCAACGACTCGCGCGGCTTCTTCACCAGCCGCGTCATCGGCACCTTCACCCAGGAGGGTTTGGCGATGCTCGGCGAGGGCATCGCGCCAGCGTCGATCGAGCAGGCCACCCGCCAGGCAGGTTACCCCGCAGCGGTGCTCGCGCTCATGGACGAGCTCACGCTCACGCTTCCGCGCCGCATCCGGGAGGCTGGCCGGGCAGCGACCGAAGCCGCCGGTGGCACCTGGACCCCGCACCCGGCCGACGCGGTCGTCGACCGGATGATCGACGAGCTCGACCGGCCGGGCCGCAGCTCGGGTCGGGGCTTCTACGACTACGAGGACGGGCGACGCGCCGGGTTGTGGCCGGGGCTCGAGGCCTTCCGCCCCGAGGGTGGCTGGAGGCAGATCCCCTTCGACGACATGAAGGAGCGGATGCTCTTCGCCGAAGCCCTCGAGACGGTGAAGTGCCTCGAGGAGGGGGTGCTCGACTCGAGCACCGACGCCAACGTCGGCTCCATACTCGGCATCGGGTTCCCCGCCTGGACCGGGGGAGTAGCCCGCTTCATGGACCAGTACGACGGCGGGCTGCCGGGATTCGTGGCGCGGGCCCGCGTGCTCGCGCAGCGGTACGGCGAGCGCTTCACCCCGCCGCAGGCCCTCGTGCGTCGCGCCACCGAGGGTGGAACGTACGAGGAGGTGGCGTGAACGACGGCGCCCCCGCGACGGAGCCGGCGCACTTGAGCATCGTCGTCGCCGACGGTGTCATGCGACTGACCATCGACCACCAGTCGCGCCTGAACGCGATCACGGGGGACCACATGCGCGGCATCGTCGCCGCTCTGGAGCAGGCGGGCACCGGCGAGTCGGTGCGGGTGGTCGTCCTCACCGGGGCCGGGCGGGCCTTCTGCTCCGGCGCCGACCTCACCGACATCGGCGGCGAGGACGCCGACCCCGAGGCCATCATGGCGGGCGCCGAGCGCCTCGTCCGCGCCGTGCTCGAGACGTCCGTCCCGGTCGTGGCCCGCGTCAACGGCCCCGCGGTGGGGATCGGCATGTCGCTCGTCCTGGCCGCCGACCTCGCGTACGCCGGGCCGGGGGCCTATCTCCTGCAGTCGTTCCTGTCCATCGGCCTCATGCCCGACGGCGGCTCCACGCTCCTGCTCGGCGCGGCGATGGGACGGGCGAGGGCGAACGAAGCCGTGCTGCTGGGTCGGCGGATCCCCGCGGTCGAGGCGGCCCGGTACGGGCTCGTCGCCGGTGCGGCCGACACCCTCGATGAGCTCGATGTCCTCGTCGAGGACGCCGTGGCGCGGGTCGCCGCTGCCCCGCGTCGCGCTGTCGCGCTCGCCAAGGCGGCGTTGGCGGCAGCGGCCCTCCCCGGCTTCGGCGACGCCCTGCGCCGTGAGGGCGAGGGCCAGCGCGAGCTCCTGCAATCGACGGACTTCGCCGAGCGCACCACGGCCCTGCTGGCCCGCTCGCCCGCCCGCGCCTGAACCCAGGGCGTCCTTCCCCCGGGTCGGCCCCGACGAGGGATCCAGACCGGCCCAGCCGCAGCGCCAGACCGCCCAGCCAGAGAGTCAGACCGGCCCCAGCCAGAGAGGACGACGATGTCCGCCACTGCCCCGTCCGTCGCACCCGCCACCTCGGCTCGGGAGGAGCCGCTGCGCTCGACCCGCAACCACTGGATGACCTGGGTCGAGACGCATGCGCTCATGCGACCGGACGACGTCGCCTTCCGTTTCCTGGGCAACGACACGACCTGGGCCGAGCTGCGGCACCGCGTCGCCGACCTGGCCAGCGGTCTGGCCGGGCGCGGGGTCGTTCAGGGCGACCGGGTGCTTCTCCTCACCCTCAACCGCACCGAGTTCTTCGAGACGGTGCTGGCGGTCAACACCCTCGGGGCGATCGCGGTGCCCCTCAACTTCCGGCTCACCCCTGCCGAGGTGGTGACCCTGGCCCTCGACTGCGGGGCGACCGCCGTGGTCACCGAGCCGGCCCTCGCACCGCTGGCCGCGGCGGTGCGCGCCCAGGTGCCCGCCCTGGCTCTCACCATTGTCATGGGCGCGCCGACCGAGGGCGACCAGCTCGGCTACGAGCAGGTGGTGGAGGAGGGGGGCAACGCGCCTGTCGCCGACCGGCCCGACGTGCCTGAGGACTCGACCGCGCTGATCCTCTACACCAGCGGCACGACCGGACGACCCAAGGGCGCGATGCTGAGCCACGTCAACCTCGCCGGCCAGGCCTTCACCTGCATCCGCGCCTTCGACAGCCGGCCGCAGGACGTCGGCTTCATGGCCGCGCCCGCCTTCCACGTGGCCGCGATCGGCGCGGTCGCCCCCAACCTGCTGCTCGGCGTCCGCACCGTCATCCACCCCCTGCGCGAGTTCTCCGCGAGTGACACCCTCGACGCCTGGGAGCGCGAGCGCGTGACCTCGGTCTTCCTCGTGCCGACCCAGTGGCAGGCGGTGTGCGCCGACCCCTCCATCGCTGAGCGTGACCTCGCACTCCGCTGCATCAGCTGGGGGGCCGCACCCGCGAGCGACACGCTGCTGCGCAGGATGGGTGAGGCCTTCCCGCACGCCCAGAACGTCGCGGTCTTCGGCCAGACCGAGATGTCGCCCATCACCTGCGTGCTGCGCGGCGAGGATGCCCTCAGCCGCCTCGGGTCGGTCGGGCAGGTCATCCCCACCGTGCAGGCCCGCGTGGTCGACGCCCTCGGCCAGGACGTGGCCAGGGGCGAGGTCGGCGAGATCGTCTACCGCGGGCCCACCCTCATGCAGGGCTACTGGCGCCAGCCCGACGCCACCGCCGAGGCGTTCGAGGGCGGGTGGTTCCACTCGGGTGATCTGGTGCGCCAGGACGCTGACGGCTTCGTCTGGGTCGTCGACCGCAAGAAGGACATGCTGATCTCCGGAGGGGAGAACATCTACTGCGCCGAGGTGGAGAACGCCGTCGCTGCCCACCCCGACGTGCTCGAGGTGGCAGTCATCGGTCGGCCCGACGAGCGGTGGGGCGAGGTGCCGGTCGCCGTGGTGGCGCTGCGCGAGGGGGCGGACGATCTTGGCACTGACGACCTGCGAGCCTTCCTGCGCGACCGGCTGGCGTCGTACAAGCACCCGCGTCACGTCGAGACGGTGCCGCAGCTGCCCCGCAACGCCAATGGCAAGGTCGTCAAACCGCAGCTGCGGCGCGACCTGACCTGATCTGACAGCTCCACCCGACGCGCCAACCAGCGACAACCAGCAACAGTGAGCGAGAACGAGACCGTATGACGCCTGCTCCGCCCACCGACCCCGCCTCCCCCCACACCACTGACTCCCGTCATCCTCCAGACTCCGTCGACGCGGCAGACGCCCCTGACGCCCCTCTGACGGGGGTCGAGGTCGTCAGCATCGCCGTGAACCTCCCCGGGCCGGTGGCCGCGGCCCGGCTCGCCGCGCTCGGTGCCCACGTGGTCAAGGTGGAGCCGCCGACGGGCGACCCTCTGGCGACCTACACCCGAGACGCCTACGACGAGCTCTGTGTCGGGCAGGACGTGGTGGCCCTCGACCTCAAGTCGGAGCAGGGTCAGGCTCAGCTGCACCACCTGCTCGAGGCTGCCGACGTGCTCGTGAGCTCGCACCGCCGCGCCGCGCTGGCCCGGCTGGGGCTCGGCTGGCCCGACCTGCACGCGGCCCACCCGAGGCTGGTCCACGTCGCCATCGTCGGGCAGCCCGGAGCCGGAGCCGATGTCCCGGGCCACGACCTGACCTACCAGGCGGTCAACGGGTTGATCGACGGCACGACCCTTCCCCGGGTGCTCCTCGCCGACCTCGCGGGCGCCGACCGAGCGGCGCTGGAGGCGGTCGCGGCGCTGGTCGGTCGGGGAGCGACGGGGGAGGGCCGCCTGATCGAGGTGGCCCTCAGCGAGGCCGCCCGTGACATGGCCCGGCCCTTCCGGTGGGGGATGACCTCGCCCGGCGGGCTGCTGGCCGGCGGCTTCCCGGCCTACGGGGTGTACCCGTGCGCAGACGGTCGGGTGGCCGTCGCGGCGCTGGAGCCCCACTTCCATCGGCGGTTGCTCGAGGCCCTGGAGGTCGAGGACTCCGCTGACGCCCTGGCGGCCGCCTTCGCGCGTCGTACCGGAGCCGAGTGGCAGCAGTGGGCGGCCGAGCGCGACCTGCCGCTCGAGGTCGTCGCCTGAGTCGCGACGACGTGCAGCCCGAGGGTCAGCGGAGCGCGAGGAGGGCCGCCTCGACGTCGGACTCGTCGTTGCAGAGGTGGAAGGCCAGGCGGGTGCGGCCGCCTCGAAGGCTCGCCGTGATCCCGGCCTCGATGAGCCTGGGCAGGGCGCCGGGCACGTCGACCGAGACGATGGCCGACCCCTGCGGCGGCAGCCCCAGACCGGCGAGGAAGCCGTCGGCCAGGCCCACGCAGTGGTCACGGACCAGACCACCCTCGAGGGAGGCGAGCCAGGGCAGCGTCACCGCGGCGCCGACGTGGCACCACCACGCGGGCGACGTGTCGAGACGGCGGGCGTCCTGCGCGAGACGCAGCGGAAGGCCGTAGATGCTCTGCCAGGGGTCGGCGCCGGCGTACCAGTTGGCGGCGTGGGGCACGATCCCCTCGCGCAGCCGGGCGGAGGTGCTCATCCAGGCCACTCCCCGGGGGCACATCAGCCACTTGTACCCGCCCGCGACCACGGCATCGGCCCAGCCGACGTCGAGGGGGAGCCACCCGAGGGCCTGGGTGGCGTCCAGCAGGACGGTGGTCCCCGTCGCCGCCACCTCGCGCAGGGCGTCCAGGTCGACGACCGAGCCGTCCGACGACTGCACGATGCTCACGGCGACGAGGTCGGCGCCGACCGCCGCGTCGGCGACCTGCGCGAGCGGCACCTCGGTGACGGTGACGCCGCGCGCGTGCTGCGCGGCGAACGGGAAGGTCGTGCTCGTGAACTCGTCGTGGGCAGTGACCACCCGGGTGCCGTCCGGCACCGAGGCCGCGACCAGCCCCACGAGGGCCGAAGCCGACCCCCCGATGCTCACGTCCTCGACCGGTGCGCCCACCAGCCGACCGTAGGCAGCACGCGCCGCCCCGACGGCCTGGTCGAAGTCGCCCGGTTGAGCCCCACCGACGGCCCACGCATCGACCGTACGACGGACCGCCTCGACCGCGGCCCGCGGCGGCAGGCCGATACTGGCCGTGTTGAGGTAACCGTCGCGGACGTCGAACTCCTGGCCGAAGGCGGTGCGCACCCCCCGAGCCTATGGGGCCACCCGGGCGCGGTGGAGACGCGACGGCTACCCCTGTTGCACGGCCAGGGCTGAACCTCGACATTCAATCGCGAGCAGAAAGAGTGGGGCGAGACCCATTGACCAAGGGAAGGTGAGAGTTTACGGTCGGCTCAAGATCCTCTCGGGCGGGAGCCGGTTGTCATGACGGACCAGCGGTCACGGACAGCGGAAACCGGCCTGCCACAGCCGAGGCGTCGGCCTTTCAACGGGTTTCTCCTGCCCAAGGATCCGATAGATCTGGTCGGTGTCCCCCTGAGGGCCTTCGATCTCAACCTGCTCGTGCCGCTCGAGCCGGAGACCCGTCCTGATCAGGTCAATGCCTTCACCCGCGACCTCTACGTCGGCGTCTACCACGCCATGCGGGAGGGTTCCCTCGGTTCCGTGGAGGCCGAGGTCGCCGACTTCGACGACATCAAGGTGCCTGGTGAGAGTGCCCGTCGCCAGATCCGCGCTGTGCTCAGCACCTCACGACGCAGCCGTGTCACCACGCTGTTCCGCAGCTACCACAACGCGACGCAGGTCTATATCGCCATGGACTCCTTCCTGCTCGGAGCCCTCAACTGGACTGCCCTCCTCGTGCGCACCGCGCTCGCCGTGGCGTGGATCGCCTTCGCCCTGACGGTCATGCAGGCTCTTCCCGTGACCTTCATCGTGATGGCGCCCCTGACCCTCGCGGTGTTGGTGGTCCTCTTCGCCCGCGCGATCCGGGGGATGCGGATGTACGGGTTGCAGCTCGGACTCCGCGGAGCCTTTCCCAAGTCGGTGGTGGCGAGCTCCTTCGACAGCGACGACTGCCTGATGTTCCTCAAGGGACTGATGCCGACGACCGTCCGGCTGATCCGCGACGCTGCGGAGTCCAACGACATCGACATCGCGTTCCTCGAGGGGCCACTGGTCGCCCTGGAAGCCAGATACAGCGTCACCACCTACGCCAACAACGGCAATGGCGTCATGAACGTCGGCGGCGTGATGGGAGACGTCGTCGCCGGCGCAGGTAACACCTCCAGCAACGGGACGGGACCGACATGAGCGACTACAGCAACGGTGACGGCGTCATGAACATCGGCGGCGCGATGGGTAACGTCGTTGCCGGACGTCGCAACCGCCAGACGGTGAGCGGCTCGGTCGACGTCACGCTCGCTCCGCTCGCGGCCGAGCTCGAGAGGCTCCATCAAGCGGCCGCCCTGGCGGGATCCGCGCACGCGGAAGACGCCTCGACGATCCGTCAGGCTGCCGATGCTGCGGCGGCGGGCGACCGGTCGGGGCTGGCGACGGCCCTGAAGCGCACGACCACCTGGGTCCTGAGGCTCGCGGAGACGATCGGCACCTCGTTGGTCATCCAGGAGCTCGGGAAGCTGGTCTAGGGCAACCATGGTGAGTGACGGTGACCCGATCGAGTACTCGGTCGACGTGGGCGAGACCTCCTCGACGCCACCCCGACGGCAGCCGGCCCGCGAGGTCGCGTTCGGCCCGTTCACGGAAGAGGGGCCTCGTGCCGGCGGGCCCGGTCCACGCTCGAGCGACGTGACGTACGGTGCCGACCTCGGCGCAGTCGAATCTCGGCCGTCGGAGTCCCACGACTCTGCAGGGATCGTGTACGGACCCGATCCGACCAGTGGACCCTCCCATTCCCTCGACGGTCACCAGGGGGGAGTGTGGCAAGTGGCAGGCGGACTGCTCCTGGTGGCGCTGCTCGTCTCCGGAGGATGGCTGGTGGGCTCGCGCTCGCGCTCGCCGTCGTCGACCGTCGGGGCTCCCCTTCCCGCGCCGACGTTCGCGGCGACAACAGAACCACCGACCACGCCGGAGCCGGTCTTCACGGCGGATGTGACCACGTCAGACCCGTCGTCACCCACCTCGACGCCCATCCCGACACCGACACCGACGCCGACGCCGACCTCGGCGACCGTGGCCGACGAGGCCCTCCTGCTCAGCGACAGCGACGCCGAAGCCGAGCTCGGCACGATGGCCGTCGCCGACCTCGCTGGACGGGGGCTGGCGCCGGGCAGCTGGCTGCCCCAGGTGTCGGCCAAGTGCCTCGGGGTGCCGCGGGACTTCGGACCGGACTGGTTCAGCGAGCAGACCCCGGACCCGGGTAGACCGATCACCGTGCAGCAGATCCTGGGGTACCACCTGGCCGTGCAGGCACGGTACGGCGCGGTCCTGGTGGGGCAGCGGTCCATGGGAGCCGCGCAGGAGACGCCGCTGCACGGACCGTGCTCGGGCCGTCAGGTCTGGGTGAGCCTGGTCCCGCGCCCGTACCCGTCGGCCGACCAGGCCAACGCGTGGTGCGCTGCGCAGAGCCTGTCCGGCAACCAGTGCCTCGCCCGCAAGATCGCCGCGCCCGGCAGTGGTGGCACTGACGACAAGCCTCGGTCCTAGGCAGGGTGGGCCAGTTCGTCCTCGGGCGAGACGGGCGCCACACCCAGACCACCGCCGAGAGGTCGGCGACACCGTTAGCGTGACCTCGTGCACAGCCGCCTGCGGGTCACCGTCCTCACTCTGCCGATCAGCGGTCACGTCGGTCCGCTCGTGCCCGTGCTGTCCGAGCTCGTCGCGAGAGGCTGCGACGTCACGGTCACGAGCACACCCGACCTGACGGACAAGCTCGCCGCCACCGGAGCGACCCTGTCGGACTACCCGGCCGAGATCGTCGCGCGCGTCGCGACTCCCCCCGAGGGCCTGGCCCGGATCTGCCACGAGCTCGCCGAGGCCACGTACCAGTCGCTGCCGTGGTCGCTCGACCTGCTGCGGCACACTGAGCCCGACGTCGTGCTCGTCGACGCCTCGGCGCCCTGGGGCCGGTTGGCCGCCGAGCGCCTCGGGGTGCCATGCGTCTCGTCCAGCACGACCTTCGTCGTCCACGCCGGGCTCGAGAGCACCTGGCAGCTCAGGGCGCAGCTCGTCGCCGAGGTGGTGGGCGGGCTGCCGCACCTCGTGCGGTACGCCGCGACCCGCCGTCGCCTGCGACGTCAGTACGGCGTCGACCTCGGCGGACCCCTGAGGGTGCTCGGGGGGATGGCCGACCGGACCATCGCCTGGACCTCGCGCGGTCTCCAGCCCGGAAGCGACCACTTGGGGGACGACGTCGTCTTCGTCGGCTCACCGGTGTCGGTCGCGAGCCCCGACCACCCCGAGCTGGCCGACCTCCCCGCTGGCCCGCTGGTCTACGTGTCGCTGGGCACCCGGCTCAACCACCGCCCCGACTTCCTCCGCGCGTGCCTCACCGCCTTCGCCGACCACCCCGGTCCGGTGCTCCTGTCGATCGGAGACCGCACCGACGTGTCCGAGCTGGGCGAGCTGCCGGCCAACGCCATTGTGCGCCGGTTCGTTCCACAGCTGGCCGTGCTCGCCCGGGCGTCGCTCTTCGTCACGCACGCGGGGATGAACAGCGCCAGTGAGAGCCTCGTGCACGGGGTGCCGATGCTGCTCTACCCCCAGACCGCCGACCAGCCGCTCGTGGCCTCCCGCCTCGAGAGGCTGGGTGCCGGCCGCGTGCTGACCGGCTCGCCGCCCTCGCCGGAGTCGATCAGGCGAGCGGCCGACGAGCTGCTCGCCTCCGACGCGTCGTCGCGGGCCAGGGCCCTCGGCGCCGACCTCCTGGACTGCGGAGGCAGCGGGCGCGCCGCCGACGTCGTGCTGTCGATGGTGAAGGCCTGAGCCGGGTCCGCGTCGGCACCGGCGTTCTACCCCGCTCCATACGGGGGTAGGACGTCGCTCCAAGGCCCGAGGTTCCACCCCCGTATGGAGCGGGGTCGAACGCACACGACGCGAGTGGGGTGAAACGGCGCTCTTCGTCGCGACGCATCACCCCTGTCTGCAACGGGGCAAAGCGCCACGGGGTGACAACGCTCTCGGGTCGGGAGGCCCTGAGTAGCCACGCCGACTGCCCGGCGTGGTCCGGGGTCGGCCGTCTGCGCCCGGCACCACGCCTCAGGGGTCCGGCGTGGACGGGATTCAGGCCAGCCTGAAGTCGTCGAAGTCGAAGCCCGGGGCCACGACGCAGCTGACGAGGCAGGGTTCCTCGTGCAGGGGGAGGGCCCGCTGCCAGACCCCCGCCGGGACGAGGGCCTGGGGTAGCTCCCCCCCGGTCACGTCGACACCGAGTCGGAGGGTGGTCAGCTCGTGCGGGGTGTCGCCGACACCGCCGAGGCCGAGCTCGAGCGACCCCCGGTGGGCGAACCAGAGCTCGGCCGAGCGCACCCGGTGCCAGGCCGACTGCTCTCCGGGCAGCAGCAGGAAGTAGATCGCCGTGGCGAGGGGACGGGGGCCGGGGTAGCCGCCGAGGACGGGGTCGTCGAGGTGCTCGGGCCCGACCTGTGTCTCGTGACGCCACGTCTCGGCGTACCAGCCGCCCTCAGGGTGTGGCTGCAGGTGAAGCGGCTGCGCCCATGGGGGGAGGGGTAGTGACATCGCTCTCCTCGGTGAGCTGGGGCAGGGTGGTTGCCGCGGTTGCCGGTGTGAGTGTCGGTGTCGACGTAGATGTCGGTGCTGACGTGGCCAGGATGTCGTAGACCACGTCGCGCCAGGCAGGGGCCAGACTGCTCTCGTGGGCTCGGGCACCCCACCAGCGCAACAGGGTCCCCTCCCGGTCGAGCTCGAGGCGGTGGGCGGGGGCGACGAGGTCGGTCGGGGTCGCACGACGGCCCAGCACGCTGACCGTCTCGAGCACCCGGGCCCCCCCGAGCACGCCGACGCAGGGCTGCGATCCGTCGAGGAGCAGCTCCTCGACCAGCAGCGGCCCGCTACCGGCGACCCTCGTCGTCGTATGGAGCCGCCCACCGGCCTCGCCGGTGCGGCCGAGGACCAGCAGCTCGCGCAGGGCGACCACGGCGCCGGTGCCGAGGCCGACGGTCGTGGACCGGTCGACGTCGGCACCGTCGGAGACCACGAAGCTCTGTCCACGCCAGGTGATCCGGCTGCCGTCACCGGCCTCGATGCCGACCCGCCAGGAGGCTCGGTCGCCACGCATGTCGTAGGCCACGGTCCCGGCGGGCTCGACGACCTCGACGCTCGCCCCGTCGCCGAGCACGAGGTGCACCTCGACCTCGTCGCCTCCGAGCAGCAGGGCACCCTCGGCCAGCAGGGCGACCCGCGCCACCCCGGCACGGGCGGGCAGGATGCGGGCGGCGAGGTGTCCACGGCCACGGGGGCCGGCCGTCTCGACGCGCACGTCGGGTCGGGACCCATCCCGGCCACCGGTGACGACCAGGCGGGTGGTGCTCACGGGGTGGTCACCGCGACGCCATCGGTCGACTCCCCGCCAGCTGGACGCCGCCGTGGGGTGCTGGCCCCGGTTGGCGAGAACGGCGCCGGCCGACAACGAGACGTCATACGCCACCGGCCGCCCCGGACGTGGTCGACCCGTCGAGGTGACCGTGGGAGATCGAACCACCGACGTGCGTGTGCACGACTCCCGTGTGCGAGTGCGGAGCCATCGGCCCCGGGTCCTGGGGCACCAGCGTCCCCGCCCGGTGGGTCTCGACCTGGCCCTGCACCCACGCGACCAGCGCGGCGACGGAGCCGGGGTCGGTGCGGGACAGGGCGAGCACGGGCTTGCCCTCGCGCGTGACCGACGCGTCGTGCACCATCAGCTCGACGTCCACGCCCACATAGGGCGCCAGGTCGGTCTTGTTGACCACCAGCAGGTCGGCCCGGGCGATTCCGGGCCCACCCTTGCGGGCCACGTCTCCGCCGCCGGCCACGTCGAGCACGAAGACCTGGGTGTCGACGAGGGCTGGGGAGAAGGTGGCGGTGAGGTTGTCGCCACCCGACTCCACGAGCACCAGGTCGACAGGGTCGAAGTCGGCTTCGAGGTCCTCGACGGCCAACAGGTTGGCGGTCACGTCGTCGCGGATGGCCGTGTGCGGGCAGGCCCCGGTCTCGACCGCGCGGATCCGCTCAGGGGCGAGCACGCCTGCGGCGCGGAGCATCCGGGCGTCTTCGTCCGTGTAGATGTCGTTGGTGATCACGGCGATGGACAGCGTCGACGCGAGCTCGCGGCAGACCAGGGCGAGGAGGGAGGTCTTGCCGGTGCCGACCGGACCGCACACCCCGAGACGCAGGGCCCGGGCCGGGGTCGTCGACGACCGGGGGACACCGTGTCCTGGTAGGTGATCAGGAACAGAAGATGGTTGATCAGGCACCGACAGTGGTTGATCAGGAACAGAAAGTCGGTGGTCAGGCACCGAGGATGGTTGGTCAGGCACGGAAGAGCCTCCTCGTCGTGGCGGCGTGAGCCTGGGCCCAGGCCTCGATGAGGGGGGCCGAGGCCGCAGGGATGTCGTCCGGCTCGGTCAGCTGCTCGACCGCCACCACGACGGCCTCGAGGTCGGGCGCCAGCTCGACGAGGGCGGCGGTCGCTGCGGCCGGGTCACCCGGCGCGAGCTTGAGGGAGGCTGCGAGCACCGACTGCACGTCGTCGTAGGCGACCAGTCGCGCGACCTGCGCCGGCCCGAGACCCAGGGCCGCACCGAGGAGGCCGACGACGCGCGGGCGGCACGGGGTGGTGACGTGAGCCAGCTCGCTGAGCTCACCCGCGTCCGGCCAGACCCGCAGCGCGAGCCGACGGTAGGCGCGGCCGACGTCGCGGGAGGCCGCCCGCAGGGCGGGGCTCGGCGTGCGCGCCGCCCACGCGGTCTCCACGTCGTCGGTGGGTCGCCCGGCGGTGGCCCGGGCCCGTGCGACGACGGCCACGGCGGCCTCCGTCCGCGTCACGGTGTGCAGCCTCGTGCGGCAGTAGTCGCGCACCTGCGACGGAGCGAGCCCGCCGAGCAGGGCCGGCTCGAGGCCGCCCGACTGGGTGTGGCCCGAGGTCGGCAGCCGAGCGTCGGCGAGCAGCATGAGTACCAGCTCGGGGGAGCGGGCTGGAGGGGAGGACGTGAGCAGGTCGGGCACGGGCGCGGGTCCGGTCAGAACATCGTGTAGAGCTGGGCCAGCGGCAGCCGCTCGGCCGGGGCGGGCAGCACCAGCTCGCCGTCGACCGTGATGGCGAACGTCTCGGGGTCGATGTCGATGACCGGGCAGTAGTCGTTGTTGACCATCTGGGCCTTCCCGACGTCGCGGGTCGGGCGCACCCCGACGAGCCGCCTGCGCAGCCCGAGCCGGCCGGCCAGGCCGTCGTCGAGCGCAGCGGGAGCCACGAAGCTCACCGACAGGTCGGCCCCGTTGCCCTCGTAGAGGGTGGGCCGCATGAGCACCGGCTGGGGGGTGGGGATGGACGCGTTCGGGTCGCCGAGCGCGCCCCAGACGATGGCGCCACCCTTGATGACGACGTCGGGACGGATGCCGAAGAAGCGCGGGTCCCACAGCACGAGGTCGGCCAGCTTGCCCGGCTCGACCGACCCGACCTCGTGGTCGATCCCGTGCGCGACGGCGGGGTTGATGGTGTACTTCGCGACGTAGCGCCGGGCCCGCTCGTTGTCGGCCGGGAGGCTGGTCCCGAGCGAACCCCGTCGGGCCTTCATGACGTGCGCGACCTGCCAGGTGCGGGTGATGACCTCACCGATGCGGCCCATCGCCTGGGCGTCGGACGACGTGATCGACATCGCTCCCATGTCGTGCAGCACGTCCTCGGCCGCGATCGTCGTCTCGCGGATGCGCGACTCGGCGAAGGCGAGGTCCTCGGGCACGGCGGGGTTGAGGTGGTGGCACACGATGAGCATGTCGAGGTGCTCGGCGACGGTGTTGACCGTGTGGGGCAGGGTCGGGTTGGTCGACCCGGGGATGATGTGGGGCTGCCCGGCGACCTTCATGATGTCGGGTGCGTGACCACCACCGGCGCCCTCGGCGTGGAAGGCGTGGATCGAGCGCCCACCGATGGCTCGGAGGGTCGACTCGAGGAAGCCGGCCTCGTTGAGGCTGTCGGAGTGCAGGGCGACCTGCAGACCCATCTCGTCGGCGGAGCGCAGGGCCGCGTCGATCGCCGCCGGGGTGGAGCCCCAGTCCTCGTGCACCTTGTAGCCGCCGGCCCCGCCGAGGGCCTGCTCGCGCAGGGCGGCGAGGCTGGTCGTGTTGCCCTTCCCGAGCAGCAGCACGTTGACCGGGAGCGGGTCGAGGCCCCGGTGCACCTGCTGCAGGTGCCAGGCACCGGGCGTGACGGTGGTCGCCTTGGTGCCCTCGGAGGGGCCCGTGCCACCACCGCCGATGGTGGTGATGCCGGTCGCCAGGGCCTCGACGACCTGGGAGGCCGAGAGCAGGTGCACGTGGCTGTCGATGCCGCCTGCGGTGAGGATGCGTCCTTCCCCGCTGATGACGTCGGTCGAGGGGCCGATGACCAGATCGGGGTGCACGCCGTCGGCGATGTCGGGGTTCCCGGAGCGGCCGAGGGCGACGATGCGCCCGTCGCGGATGCCGACGTCGGCCCGCACGACGCCCCAGTGGTCGAGCACGACGGCGTTGGTGATGACGGTGTCGAGCACGCCCTGGGCGCGAGTGCGGTCCGACTGCGCCATCGACTCGCGGATCGACTTGCCACCCCCGAAGACGGCTTCCTCACCGCCGACGGTGTGGTCCATCTCGACCTGCACCCACAGGTCGGTGTCACCGAGGCGCACCTGGTCGCCGGTGGTGGGTCCGTAGAGCGCTGCGTAGTCGGCGCGGGAGATCTCAGCCATCGAGCAGTGCCTCCGCCTCGGACTTGACCTGGATGCCGGGTACCCGGCGGGCCCCCTGGATGGAGACCGCCGAGACGGTGCGCGAGGCACCGGGCTCGAAACGCTGCGAGGTGCCCGACGGGAGGTCGAGCCGGAACCCGTGGGCGGCCTCACGGTCGAAGGCGAGCGAGGCGTTCGCGTCGGGGAGGTGCACGTGGGAGCCGACCTGGATGGGCCGGTCGCCGGTGTTCTCGAGGACGAGCTCGATGCGCATCCCCTCAGGGCGCTCGTTGAGCAGGAGCGTGCCGTCGGTGGCGGTCACCTCGCCGGGCCAGCCGGAGCCTCCCCCGGAGGCGTCAGTGGCGGGAGCCGACCCCGGCCCGACCGGGTGGTGAAGCGTGACGAGCTTGCGGCCGTCGGGGAAGGTCGCCTCGACCTGGATGTCGTGGATCATCTCGGGTACGCCTGCCATCACCTGGTCAGCGTTCAGCACGCTGCGGCCGCGCTCCATCAGCTCGGCGACCCCGGAGCCCTCGCGAGCCCGTTCGATGACCCAGGTGCTGAGCAGTGCCACCGTCTCGGGGTAGTTGAGCAGCACCCCGCGGTCGAGGCGGTCGCGGGCGACCATCCCCGCCACGCTGAGCAGCAGCTTCTCGGTGTCCGAGGGCGTGAGGTGCATCAGGCTCCTGGGGGTGAGACGGCGGGCAGCGGCGACGACCGCAGGTCGGCTGCCCGGCAGCCTAGAGCGGCGATGTTTCCGCAAGGTTGACGCGCAGGCAAGGCCAGCACGCCGTACGGGGTCACCCGAGGGTGAGGCGGACGTTGTCGATGTCACCGTTGAACTGGTCAGGGGTGGCGTTGAGCCCGACGCCTTTCGTGTCGAGCTTCCCGCCGATGCTCACCGGGACGCCGATCTTCATCTTGACCGAGCCGGCGGCGCCTCCCACCGTCTGGGAGCCGAAGGCCACCCACGACGAGGTCGCCCCGTTCCAGCGGGTGACGGTGGCGGTCAGGGTCGCGGTCGCGCCGGCCCTTCGGGTGCAGGTCGCGCGGTACCAGCCAGACTGCGTGGCTCCGGGGGCGACCGGGATCGTGATGCCCGGAGTCAGCAGGTCACCCGTCATCAGGACGCTCTGCATCCCGCACTGCACGATGTGGTGGTCAGCCTGCAGCTTCCACATCGTGTTGCCGGTCTTGATGCTCGTGAGCCCGCGCTGCACGACGTTGTCCCCGTCGCGAGGGTCGGTGCCGAGCTGGGCGTCCTGGTTGAAGTCTGCCTGCCAGCTGAAGGTGCCCGAGCCCGGGTTGAGCGGGTCGGCTCCTGAGGTCGCGACGTTGGCGACCTTCACGACGGCGTTCTTCGGTGAACCGGCCGAGTAGGAGGGCAGGGCCATCGCCTGCCCCGCCCCCGTGAGCCCGGCGACGGCCTGCGCCGAGCCGCTGTTCTGGGTGACGACGGACGACCTGACCGCTGCCACGGTGCCGACGTTCACGGGGGCCGTGATCGTGCCGGTGCTGCCGGAGAAGGGGAAGCTGAGCACGGAGGTGCCAGCAGCGGCCCCGGTGCCGGACGAGGCCCCCAGCGCAGGCGAGGTGGCGAGGATGGTGGTGACGAGAGCCGACGCGGCGGTGAGGCCGACGACGGTTGACGAGCGACGAAGCACAAGTCCCCCTTGTGGGTCGTGAACGGGTGCGCACCTGCACCGACCTGACCTCACCTCCCTGAGCATGACCTCCCACCGAGACCGACGACCCTGGCGGTCGTCGATGGCAGGAGAGCAAGCGTGACACCCCGGTGTCGAAGATCACCCAGACCGATCGTGGCCGTCAACCCTGAAGGGGGTTGCGCGGCCGACACCCCTGACGGTACCGGTCGCACCCGCCTCCCGCAGCGCGAACCCTGGCCCGCAAGCCGAGGTCTCGGGTCGTCAGCGGCGGCCGGTGAGCTTCCACGCGCTCGGAAGCAGCCCCGAGGCGACCGCGAGCTTGAGGGCGTCGCCGATCAGGAAGGGGGTCAGGCCGAGGGCGAGACCCTTGGCGAGGCCGACGTGCGCAGTGGCCATCAGCCAGGGGATACCGACGGCGTAGATGATGGCGTTGCCCGCCAGCATGGTGAGCGCGGTCTTCCACGTGCTGCGGGTCGTCCCCCTCTCGGCCAGGCGACCGACGACCAGCGCCGAGAGCCAGAAGCCGAGGATGTAGCCGAAGGCGGCCCCCCCGAAGCCGTGCCCGGCCCCGGCGAACCACGGGACGCCGGCGATGCCGGCGACGGCGTAGACCGACAGCGCCGCGAACCCGCGCACCGTGCCCAGGCCGGCCCCGACGAGCAGCACGGCCAGGGTCTGGAGGGTGACCGGGATCGGGGTGAAGCTGAGCGGGATGACAACCTGCGAGGCGATGCCGATGAGCCCGGCCCCGCCCAGGACGAGGGCGACGTCGCGCACGGCGCCGCCGGGGATGGCGTCACCGAGGACGCGGGGGCGGGCGTTGACGGTCAGCTGGGACATGACCGTGACGCTAGCGGATCCGGAGCGCCGACGGCATCCGGTGACCGGGAGCCGAACCTGTGCGGGTCGTCACGTCGCCTTCGCCGCGGCCCGCCGCCGGTCGCCGACGGCCAGGAAGTCGTCGACCAGCGAGGGGTCGTCGACCCCACCCGGGTCGAAGGCGGACCCGGATGCGGACCCCTGGAGCATCCGCTTGACCGGCACCTCGAGCTTCTTGCCGGTGCGCGTGTGCGGTATGCCGCGCACGGCGACGACCTCGTCAGGCACGTGCCGCGGTGAGGCGTGCTGGCGGATGGCCTGACGCAGCCGCCGGTCGAGCTCGGCGTCGAGGACGACCCCGTCGGCCAGGTGGACGAACAGCGGCATCCAGTAGCCCCCACCCTCCTCCTCGATGCCGACCACGAGGGCCTCGACGACCTCGGGCAGCTGCTCGACGACCTCGTAGATGTCGGCGCTGCCCATGCGCACCCCGTTGCGGTTCAGGGTGGCGTCGGAGCGACCGTGGATGGTCACCGAGCCCCGCTCCGTGATCGTGACCCAGTCCCCGTGCCGCCACACGCCGGGGTAGGTGTCGAAGTAGGCCTCGCGCAGCCGCACGCCGTCGGGGTCGTCCCAGAAGCGCAGCGGCATCGACGGCATGGGTCGGGTGACGACCAGCTCGCCGACGCGACCGCGCACGCTGGCGCCGTGCTCGTCGAACGCGTCGAGGGCGACCCCGAGCGCGGCCGCGCTGATCTCGCCCGGCCAGACCGGGACCGAGGGCGCGCCCCCGACGAAGCCGGTCGCGACGTCGGTGCCACCCGAGGTCGGCATCACCTGCACACCGGCGGGCAGGTGCTCGGCGAGCCAGTGGTACGACGGCGTGGGCAGGGTCGATCCGGTGACCCCGACGCTCCGCAGACGGCCCAGGTCGTGGTCGTCCTTCGGCGCGGACCCCGCCTTGGCGCAGGCGGCGACGTAGCCGGGGCTGGTGCCGAGCACGGTCACCCCTTCCCGCGCCGCGAGCATCCACACGGCATCCGTCGAGGGGTACGCCGGGCTGCCGTCGTAGGTGACGATCGTCGCGCCGACGAGGAGCCCGCCCACCTGGAGGTTCCACATCATCCAGCTGGGGGTGGTGAACCACCAGAAGACGTCGTCGGGGGAGACGTCCTTGTTCAGGGCCAGCGCCTTCTGGTGCTCGAGGACGACCCCGCCGTGGCCGTGGACGATGCCCTTGGGCAACCCGGTCGTGCCGGAGGAGAAGAGCACCCACAGGGGGTGCTCGAAGTCGACGGCCACCGGCACCAGGGGGCTCGGCCGGGCGACGACCTGCCGGTAGTCGAGGGCGCCGGGCACCGGCTCGGCCAGGTCGCGGTTGAGGGCGATCGTCGTGGTCACCGTCGGCAGACCGGCGCGGATCGCCGCCACCGCCTCGTGGCGGTGCACGACCCTGCCGCCCAGGCGGAAGGCGTTGGCCGTGACGAGCACCGTCGGCTCGAGCTGGCGGAACCGGGCCAGGGCCGCATCGGCCGCGTAGTCCATCCCGCAGGCGGACCAGATGGCGCCCAGGCTCACGGTGGCCAGGAAGGCGGCCACCGCCTGCGGGGCGTTCGGCACGTAGCCGACGACCCGGTCGCCGACCCCCACCCCCGCCTCGCGCAGCGCGGCCGCGAGCGACCCCGCCTCGGCCTCGAGCCGGCCCCAGGTCACCTCGTCGGTCACCGTGTCCTCCTGCACCCCACGGATCGCGATGTCATCAGCGGGCCGGTCGCGGAACACGTTGGCGGCGTAGTTGAGCCGGGTGCCCGGGAACCACCGCGCACCCGGCATCGCCGGCCCCTCGGTCGGCTCGACCAGCACGACGTCACCGACGACTTCGGCCCGCACGTCGAAGAAGTCCCACACCGTGCGCCAGAAGTCCTCGAGCTCGTGGGCCGACCAGGCCTGCAGGTCGGCGTAGGCCGTGAGGTCACGTCCCGCTCGCTCACTGGCGAGGCGGGCGAAGGCGGTGATCCGGGCGGAGGCCACGACCTGCGGGTCGGGCGTCCACGTCGGGGTGGGGGACGGGGTGGGGGAGTCGGTCATGCAGCGCAGCCTACGATCCGCCCAGCACCCCGCGGATGTCCACCGGCGTGGGCCGCTCGACCTGCGCCCAGGTGCACGAGGAGGCTTCACGGTCCGGTCGCCACCGTGAGAGCTGCGCGGTGTGGCGGAAGCGGCCGCCATCGAGGTAGTCGTAGCGCGCCTCCACGACGAGCTCGGGCCGCAACGGCACGAACGCCAGGCTCTTGCCCGCGTTCCACCGGCTGCCGAAGGCCTTGCGCTGCGCGTCCGTCAGCCCCTCCGCGTGCCCGCCCCAGTCCCACGGGTGGCCCGCCAGGTCGGTGACGTAGGGCGCGAGCTCGGTCACCAGGGCGCGGCGCCTCGCCATCGGCAGGGCCCCGATGACCCCGAGCGAGTCGAGCCGGCCCGTGTCGTCGTACAGGCCGAGCATGAGCGAGCCCACGGCGTCGGGGCCGGAGGTGTGCGGGCGGTAGCCGGCGACCACGCAGTCGAGGGTGCGCACGTGCTTGACCTTCGTCATCACCCGCTTGTCGGGCTGGTAGGTCAGGTCGGGACGCTTGGCGATGACCCCGTCGAGCCCTGCTCCCTCGAGGCGCACGAACCAGTCCTGGGCGACCTCGGCGTCACTGGTCAGGGGCGTCAGGTGCACCCGGTCGGGCAGCTCCCCGGCCTCGGTGACCGGGAGGAGAGCGGCCAGACGGGCCCGGCGCTCGGCGAAGGGCAGGGCGGTGAGGTCGTCGTCGCCGAGCGCGAGCAGGTCGAAGGCCACGAAGGCCGCGGGGGTCTGCCCGGACAGCAGCCGCACCCGGCTGGCGGCGGGATGCAGGCGCAGCTGCAGGGCGTCGAAGTCGAGGACGCCCTGGTCGTCGACGATGACGATTTCGCCGTCGACGACGCACCGTGGTGGCAGGGTGGCGCGCACGGCGTCGACGACCTCGGGGAAGTAGCGGGTCATCGGCTTCTCGTTGCGGCTGCCGATCTCCACCTCGTCACCGTCGCGGAAGACGACGGAGCGGAAGCCGTCCCACTTCGGCTCGTAGAGCTGCCCGACCGGGATCTCGGCGGCCGTCCTGGCCAGCATCGGCTTCACCGGTGGCATGACGGGCAGGTCCACCCGGCTACATCTCCTCGTGGGTGTCGGGGTCGCCGCCGAAACGGCGGCCGTCGTCGCTGGCCAGGGCGCTGATCGCGGCCACCTCGTCGTCGGTGAGGGTGAAGTCCGGCAGGTGCAGGTTGGCGCGCTGGCGCTGCGTCGACGCCGACTTCGGCACGGGCATCGTCCCGAGCTGCCGGTGCCACCGCAGCACGACCTGGGCCGGGGTGACGCCGTACGACGTCGCCGCGGCGGCCACCGCGGGCTCGTCGAAGGGGGCGGTCGACTTGCCGAGCGGGCTCCACGCCTGGGTGAGGATGCCGAGTCGGGCGTGGACCTCGCGCAGCTCGGCCTGGGGGAAGCGCGGGTGCAGCTCGACCTGGTTGAGGGCAGGCACGACCCCGGTGTCGTCGATGACCCGCTGGAGGTGCTCTTCGGTGAAGTTGCTGACCCCGATCGTGCGCACGAGCCCGTCGCGCTGGGCGGCCACGAGGGCTCGCCAGGCCTGCGGGTAGAGGTCCTGGGAGGGGTTGGGCCAGTGGATGAGGGCGACGTCGATCTGCTCGACGCCGAGGGCGCGGGCGGAGTCCTCGAGCGAGGCGCGGGCGAGGTGACCGGCGTGGAAGCGGCCGGGGATCTTCGTCGCGATCTGCACCTGGTCACGGGGGAGCCCGGAGCGTCTGACGGCCTCACCGACCTCGGCCTCGTTGCCGTAGTTCACGGCCGAGTCGAGGTAGCGGTAGCCGACCTCCAGGGCGGACAGCAGGGCCGAGATGCCGTCCTCCCCGGCGAGGGGGTAGGTCCCGAAGCCGGTGGCCGGCAGCACCGCACCGTCCGAGAGCTGGTGGGGGTCGCCGTCCGGGCTGCGGGTGGGTGAGGTCGTCATGGGCCCCACGCTAGGGGACGTCGGCTCAGGGTGTGACGTTCGCGCTCGCTGCCGAGGAGGGTCCGGTGCCCACACTGTTGGTGGCCGCGACCGTGACCGTGTAGGTCGTGCTGTGAGTGAGTCCGGTGATGGTGCAGGTCGTGGCTCCAGAGGTGGTGCAGAACGCACCACCGGGGCTGGCGGTCGCCCGGTAGGCGGTGACGGCGCTGCCTCCGTCGTACGACGCAGCGGTCCACCCGGCCGTGACCGAGGTCGTGGATGCGACGCCGGCCGTCACGGAGGTGGGCTGGTCGGGGGTGATGGTGACGGCCCACTTCCGCGAGAGGTAGTTCTCGACCAGACGTCGCTGCGCAGTGGTCCCGACGCCCCGGAAGGTGATGACTTCACCCACGGGGCCGAGCATCCCGCGGGTGAAACCCTGCGAGGCGAAGCTCGATGACACGCTCGCGGAGAAGGTCCGGGCCGACGAGGACGCGGCCGTGACCACCTGGGTGACGCCGGTGACCGGGTTGGCGGCCTGAGCACTGTTGGTCCAGTTCGCGGCGGGATTCCCCGTGCCGTACGCCCAGTCGTTGCCGTTCCCGGCGCTGAAGGTGGTGCTCGGTGACCCATTCAGGCGGACCGAAAAGTCGGAACCACCGGCTTGGGCGAAGAGATAGTTGTAGCCACTCGGTGTGGTGCCGGGTGTGGCGACGATGAAGACGGCCTGGTAGGTGTCCATCGCGTCGACCGAAGTCAGCACCTGGGTGCTGCTCGACGTGAAGGTGGTGGCGCCGAGCGATCCGATGGATCCCACGACGGGGCGGGCACCGGCGCTCGCCTGGATGAAGTTCTCCCCGACGGAGCTCTTGTCCTTCCAGCAGCCGATCCCGACCCCGGTCGTGGCGACGGTGCCCGTGCAGGAGGAGGAGGCCAGCATCGTCGCCGCGTCGGCCCCGTCGAGCCACAGGGACATCCCGGGTCCCGATGACATCACGGAGGCGGGATAGGGAATCGTGACCACGGTCGAGGCGGCACCCGTGCCCCAGGTGTTGGTCGCGGTGACCGAGACCGAGTAGACGATCCCGTTCACGAGACCGGTGAGGACACAGCTGGTGCTCAGGGTCGTGCAGGTGGCACCGCCCGGTGAGGCGGTCGCGGTGTAGCTGACGGAATAGCCATAGGTCCACACCGGCCCTCCCCAGGTGATGGTGGACTGAGCGTCCCCCGCGGCGGCGCTCACCGAGGTCGGTGCCGAGGGCCTGCCGACCCCCCAGATCGAGAGCGTCGGGACCGATGTCAGGCTGGCCCAGCCGCCCGGGGCCGTGTTCGGGAGGCTGAACCGCAGGCGCACGTGGTCGATGCCGCCCACCGTGAAGGCAGAGAGTCCGGACGTCAGCTGAGCGTCGGGCGAGCTCCCGGTCGCCGTCGCCAGCGGCGTCGACCCCAACAGCACGCTGGAGGCGCTCACACACGTGGCCGGACCGCCCGCGAGCGGCTGCTCCCACGCCGTCGCACACCGGTCGACCCGCACCTGCAGGCCGTTGGTCGTATCGGTGTCGAGCGAGGTCGAGGTGGCGGTGCTGAGGTCGACGTCGATCGCCGAGGTGCCGCTGCTGCCGTCGTTCTGAAGGGAGACCAGCAGGTCGGTGGAGCTGCCCGGCGTCAGTCCCGTGACCGAGTACGTCTGGGGGTAGGCGCCCTGCGCCGTGGCGAGCCCGACCCTGGTCAGCGGCGCGGTCCCCACGGCCTGGTCTCGGACCGCGGCCGAAGCGTACGTCGAGGTCGTCGAGGAGACCGACGGGGCTGCAGCCAGCAGCGACGCGAGGACGACGAAGGCCGCCGGCCCCGCCCAGTCGCGCCGCCGAGTGGTGATCACGGCCGTCGAGGCAGTCCGGCGACCTCGCGCTCCATCCAGGGCAGCGCCAGCAACAGGGGGACGAAGCCGAGCATGAACAGCGCCCCGCGGGCACCGATGAGCCCGTTGGCGTACGGGCCGGCGCCGGGGACGACGGCGACGACCCGCCAGACGGTCTGACCTGACGAGAACACCTGGGGGACCGCATCCACTGCGTTGTTCGCGTCACCGCCGGTCACGACCGTGACGCGGCCACCGGTGACCGTAACCGTGGTCAGGCGATGGGTGACGGGGAGGGGCTGTCCCGGTTCGACGAAGCTGACGACCTGACCAACGCGCAGCTGCTCCGCTGGTGACGGGCGGTACACGAGGAGGTCGCCGACATCGATGGCTGGTGACATGCTGCCGCTCAGCTCGGAGCGAACCTGCAGCTGATGGGCCACCGCCCCGACACTGACCACGACGCAGGTGGCTGCGTCCAGGAGCAGTAGCGCCCAGAGCAGACGGGTCACGACCCTGATCCCGACGACGAGAAACGCGGTGGGCTTCGGAACGGTGGCGGATACCACCGCCGTGCTAGTGGTAGGCACCGCCGGTCGCCTGCGTCGCGGTCAACACGAAGTGGAGGATCGAGGTCAGTCCCGCGGTCCCCGTGGACGCCGTGGGGAGGCTGTAGTGGAACCGGAGGTAGTCGGTTCCTGCGGACGTCAGTGACGCCAACCCGGAGGTGTAGCTGGGCCCGGAGGCCTTCAGGGCAGAGACCGCCGTCAACGCCGTCTCGGCCGTCGTGGTGCCGCTGCACGTAGCTGCGGCGCTGCTCGAGGCCTGCGTCCACGCCACCGAGCACATGTCGACCTGCAGCTGGAGACCATTGGTGGCGTCGGTGTCGAGGAGGCTGGTCGTCGGGGCCGTCACCGCCATCCCGATGGAGGCGAAGTTGATCGAACCACCGTTCGCGACGTTGACCAGTCGGTCACCGAAGTCGCCCGGTGCCATACCGGAGATCGAGGTCGTGAAGGGCGTCCCGGCAGCCCCGCCGGCAGGGTCGGTGAGGGTGAAGGTGAAGGTGCCGGTGTTGACGGTCTGGTCCCTGTTCTGCGACTGGGTGTAGGACGACAGGGTTCCCGCGATCGCGCTGCCGGTGGCTGCCACAGCCACCAGGCCGATCACGAGGATCTTCCGCCGGCGGCTCGGAACGCGAAGGCGCCCACCTCGGGCGAGGGCAGGGGGCGAGTCGGCGGTCATGCCCTTGTCATCGACCGCCCAGGCGGTCAACTGAGGAGTTTGTTCACACCACGAGCGACTTCTCCCACACCGACACGTGCCGCGTGCTCGACGCGGTGAACGGCCGCCCGTCCCAGTCCTCCCAGCGGTGCCGCAGTCGCAGCCCCGCGATCCGTGCCATGAGGTCGAGCTCGGCGGGCCAGACGTAGCGGAAGGGGATCGAGCGCAGGATCAGGCCGTCGCCGCCCTGGCGGGCGTAGTGGTGCGAGGTCAGGGCCTGCGACACGACGTCGTACTCGTCGATACCAAGGTGCTCGGCGCCGACGGTGAAGGGTCGGTAGCGCTCGCCGGGGGGCAGCCGCTGCAGGTCGGGCACCCCGACCTCGACCACGAAGCACCCCTCGGCGGCGAGGTGCGCGGCTGCCGTCTCGAAGACGGCCACCTGGCCCTCCTGGCTCGTGACGTTGCCGATCGTGTTGAAGACGAGGTAGACGACCCCGACCGTGCGCCCGAGGCGCACCGTCGTCATGTCCCCCACCTGCGTCGGTATGGAGTCCCCACCCGGCTTGGCGCGCAGCTGGGCCAGCATCGCCGCCGAGAGGTCGATCCCCTCGACGGGAACCCCTCGCTGCGCGAGGGGGATCGCGATCCGGCCCGTGCCGATCGCGAGCTCCAGGGCTCCTCTCCCGCCGGCGAGCCGGGCCAGGACGTCGACGGCCGGGTCGACCACGGCTGGGGAGAACATCGGGTCGTCGGGGTCGTCGTAGAGCCCGGCCACGCCGGGGCCGAAGAAGTCAGGGGTGTCAGGAGGTTCCGGGGTGTCAGCGGGGTCAGGGGTGTCAGCGGGGTCAGGGGCGTCAGGGGTCACGGTCGCCCACCCTCCCCGAACCCCTTTCGTGAGCCAAAGGGTTTTCGGGGGAGCCGACGCCTCAACGACGCTCGAGCCGCACCATCACCTCGTGGTGGGCCGTCTGCGGGAACATGTCGAAGAGCCGCGCCTCGCGCACCGCCAGCGAAGGCATCGCGGCGAGGTCGCGGGCGAGAGAGCCGGCGTGGCAGCTGGAGTAGACGACGTGGCTGACCGGTGACCCCTCCAGCCACGAGGCGAGGTCGCCGAGGCCGCGCCGCGGTGGGTTGACCACCACCAGGTCGGCGCAGGGGCGCTCGTCCAGCCTGACCTGGGCGGCGTCACCGGCGACGAACGAGACCGCGCCACCCAACCCGAGGTCGTCGGCGCTGCGCCGGGCGCTGTGGACGGCCTCCGGGGTCACCTCCACGCCGAGCACCTGGGTCGGGGGCGAGCCGATGGTGGCCGCGGCGAGGGCGAAGCCACCGACCCCGCAGTAGAGGTCCCACACCGACGCGGGCCGGGTGGTGTCGACCCAGGCCCGGGCCTGCTCGTAGAGCCCGGCCGCTACCGCCGTGTTGGTCTGGAAGAAGCTGCGTGGCGGCAGGTGGAGGGTGAGCCCGGCGACCCGCATCGGCAGGTCGGCCTCCGGCGTGAGGACGACCTCGGTGTCCCCCTCGAGCACCGCCTTGTGCTCCGGGTGCACGTTGACCGACACCACCCGCAGCCCCGCCAGCCGGGTCAACAGCTGCGGTACGGCCCCACGCACGACGTCGAGCTGCCGTCGCGAGCGCAGCACGAAGCGCAGCATGAGCTGACCGTCGGGGGAGACGGTGAGCAGGAGGTGCTTCAGCTCACCCCGTCGGTGCGGCACGTCGTACGGCTCGAGTCCCAGCTCGTCGACGAGTGCCGCGAGGGTGGGGAGCACCTCGCGCAGGGCCGGCTCGTGGAGGCCGCAGTGCCGCAGGTCCACCCCGCGTCGCTCGCCGTCGAGGATGCCGACGGTGACCGCTCCGGTCCGTCCGCCGACGACGAGCTTGGCCTTGTTGCGGAAGCCCGACTCGGCGCTGGCGACGGGCTCGTGCCACGTGGTCGCGGAGGCGACGTCGCGCAGGGCCAGCTCGACGGCCGCCTGCTTGTCGGCGAGCTGCCCGGCATAGGGGACGCCCATGAGGGTGCAGGAGCGGCAGCGGCCGGCGTCGAAGTAGTCACAGTGCATGGCAGTCCCCAGCGTAGGCTCGCGCGGTGACCCACCCGCTCCTGCCCGCCGCACCACCGAGCGTCCCCGGCGTCGACCCCGCCGAGCTCGAGATCGCGCTGCGGGTGATCGGGCAGCTGCACGAGCTGCCGGCCGGCCACCCCGACATCCAGAGCGTCAAGCGCGCCACGGCGCAGATGTACAAGTCCGTCAAGAAGGACCGCAAGGCCCGCGCCCGCGCGGCCGAGGTGGCCCACGACCGCGCTGTCACCGAGCTCACCGCCACCGGTTCAGCGCTGCGCATCGACGACGAGACCAAGGGAATTCCCCTGGTGTCCAACGTCTCCGGGGCCTTCGCCGGTGAGCTGGTCAACCCGAGGGGGTGCTACATCTGCAAGAGCGACTACACGCTCGTCGACGCGTTCTACCACTGGCTGTGCCCCGACTGTTCAGCCACCTCGCACGCGAAGCGTGACCAGCACACAGACCTCACCGGCAAGCGCGCCCTGCTGACCGGTGGACGGGCCAAGATCGGGATGTACATCGCCCTGCGCCTCCTGCGGGACGGCGCGCACACGACGATCACGACCCGCTTCCCGCACGACGCGGTCCGCCGCTTCGCGTCCCTGCCCGACAGCGCCGACTGGATCGACCGGCTCAAGATCGTCGGCATCGACCTGCGCGACCCCACCCAGGTCGTGTCGCTGAGCGACGAGGTCGCGGCCGCCGGGCCCCTCGACATCCTGGTCAACAACGCCTGCCAGACCGTACGGCGCACTCCGGGCGCCTACTCCCAGCTGGTCGAGATGGAGTCGGCGCCGCTGCCGACCGGGGTCGCCCTCCCCGAGATGGTGACCTTCGACCGGGTCAGCGAGGCGCACCCCGCGGCCATCGCGGGGGCCCTGCGCGACTACGTGGTGGCGCACCACGACGGAGAGAGCGTCGCCGACGCCCTCGCGTCCCGCACGGCCGCCGACCTCACCTCCCTTGCCCTCAGCGCCGGGCACGCATCGCTCGAGCGGCATGTGGCCGGCACCGCCGTCGACGCGGGTGGGCTGCTGCCCGACCTCCAGCGCACCAACTCGTGGACCCAGCACGTCGACGAGGTCGACCCCCTCGAGCTGCTCGAGGTGCAGCTGTGCAACCAGACCGCGCCGTTCCTGCTGGTGTCGCGGCTGCGGGCCTCGATGCGGGCCGCCGTGGCCGCCGGGGCCAGACGCGCCTACGTGGTCAACGTCAGCGCGATGGAAGGCCAGTTCTCCCGCCGCTACAAGGGCGCCGGACACCCCCACACCAACATGAGCAAGGCGGCCCTGAACATGCTGACGCGCACCTCGGCGGGTGAGCTGTTCACGACCGACCGCATCCTCATGACCGCCGTGGACACCGGCTGGATCACCGACGAGCGCCCGCACGACGAGAAGCTGAGGCTGGCGGGGGAGGGGTGGCACGCGCCGCTCGACCTCGTCGACGGCGCCGCCCGCGTCTACGACCCGATCGTGCGCGGAGAGGCCGGGGAAGACGTCTACGGCTGCTTCCTCAAGGACTACGCGCCCAGCCCCTGGTGAGGGGCCGGGCGTCGTACGACGTCCTGGTGGTCGAGCCGGCGGGCTCAGCTCTCGGCCGACACCCGCTGCGGGACGGGGTCCAGGTGCTGACCGAGGAGCCGCGGGTAGACGGCGCCGACGATGAGCGCCCCCACGATCGGTGCGACGATGAACAGCCACAGCTGGCTGAGGGCGCCCCCTCCGGCGAACAGCGCCGGGGCGATGGACCGGGCGGGGTTGACCGATGTGTTGGTCACGGGGATCGACACGAGGTGGATCAGGGTGAGGGTCAACCCGATCGCCAGCGGCGCGAAGCCCTTGGGGGCGCGGGTGTCGGTGGAGCCGAGGATGACGACGAGGAATACCGCGGTGAGCACGATCTCGGTGACGAGACCGGCCGCCAGCGAGAAGTGCTGCGGGGAGCGGTCGCCGTACCCGTTGGTGGCGAAGCCGGAGGCGGAGGCCGAGAAGCCCGCCCGGCCCGAGGCCACGGCGAAGAGCACGCCGGAGGCGGCGATGGCGCCCACGAGCTGCGCGACGACGTACGTCGGGACGTCACGCCAGGGCAGCCGGCCCGCAGCAGCGAGGCCGAGGCTGACGGCGGGGTTGAAGTGCCCGCCGGAGATGTGTCCGACGCCGTAGGCCATGGTCGTGACGGCGAGGCCGAAGGCCAGGGCGACCCCGACGTAGCCGACCCCGACGGGGAACGACCCACCGGGCGTGTCGGCGGTGGCGGTCGCCGCGAGCACCGCGGTGCCGCAGCCCGCGAGCACCAGCCAGAAGGTGCCAACGACCTCGGCGGCGGCACGGCGGCTCATGGAGGGCGGCGGGGGGGTTGCGGGGGCTGAGGCGGAGGAGGGAGACATCAGGACCTTCCGGAGGGAGTGAGGCGCGTGCGCCGAAGACAGGGGACCACCGTGGGTCGCGGCCCAGGGGTCGAACCGCACGCCGAGGAGGCCAGCATCTCGTGGGAGGGGTACCACCCACAACGAGCGACACGCACTGGGTGCGAGTCCACTGTCGAGGGCGCCAACTTCTTCCCACCGATGTCTCGTCCCGGAAACACATACCGGCTAGGTTGACCATTCGCCCGCTGCTACCGCGGTCGGGACCATCTCGTCGAACCCCCACCGGAGGCACGATGTCCGTCGTCAGAGCTGCCGTCACCCAGGTCGAGTGGACGGGGGACAAGGACTCGATGATCGCTCGGCACGAAGAGCTGACGCGCACCGCGGCCGCCGACGGCGCCCAGATCATCTGCTACCAGGAGCTGTTCTACGGGCCGTACTTCGGCGCCGTGCAGGACCCGAAGTACTACGACTACGTCGAGTCGATCCCCGGCCCGACGACCGAGCGGTTCATGGCCCTGGCCAAGGAGCTCGGCATCGTGATCATCCTGCCGATCTACGAGGTCGCCAACGAGGGGGAGTACTACAACACCGCCGCCGTGATCGACGCCGACGGCACCCTGCTCGGCCGCTACCGCAAGCACCACCTGCCCAACCTGCCGGCGTTCTGGGAGAAGTTCTACTTCCGTCCGGGCAACCTCGGCTACCCCGTCTTCGACACCGCGGTCGGCAAGGTCGGGGTCTACATCTGCTACGACCGGCACTTCCCGGAAGGCTGGCGCGAGCTCGGTCTCGGCGGCGCCCAGCTGGTCTTCAACCCCTCGGCGACCAAGCCGGGCCTGTCGAACCGGCTGTGGGAGCTCGAGCAGCCCGCCGCCGCCGCGGCCAACCAGTACTTCGTGGCCGCCAACAACCGCATCGGGCAGGAGATCGCCGAGTTCGGGCCCGACGCGCCCCACTTCTACGGGTCGTCCTACTTCGTCGACCCACGGGGCAACTTCGTCGGTGAGATCGCCTCGACCGACCAGGAGGAGATCGTCATCCGCGACCTCGACCTCGAGCTCGTCACGACAGTCCGCCGCGACTGGCAGTTCTACCGCGACCGCCGGCCCGACAGCTACGAGAGGACCACCCGCCCGTGAAGACCCTCATCACCGGAGGCACCGTCGTCTCCTCGACCGGCTCGGCCCTGCAGGACGTGCTCGTCGACGGCGAGACCATCGCCGCCGTCATCGCGCCGGGGTCGCAGGCGCTCGGCCCCGTCACGGCCGACCGCACCATCGACGCCACCGGCAGGTACGTCATCCCCGGTGGGATCGACGCCCACACCCACATGGAGATGCCCTTCGGTGGCACCTCGGCGAGCGACACCTTCGAGACCGGCACCCGCGCCGCGGCGTGGGGCGGGACGACGACGATCGTCGACTTCGTGGTCCAGTCGCACGGGCAGCGGGTGCAGGACCAGGTCGCCGCGTGGCACGACAAGGCGGCCGGCAACTGCGCGATCGACTACGCGTTCCACCAGATCATCGGTGACGTCAACGACGACTCGCTCAAGGCGATGGACGAGCTCATCGGTGAGGGCATCACCAGCTTCAAGCTTTTCATGGCCTACCCCGGGGTGTTCCTCTCCAGCGACGGCCAGATCCTGCAGGCCATGCAGAAGGGCGCCGAGAACGGCGGACTGATCATGATGCACGCCGAGAACGGCTCGGCCATCGACGTGCTCGTGCAGCAGGCCCTGCAGCGCGGCGACACGGCGCCGTACTTCCACGGCACCAGCCGGCCGTGGCAGATGGAGGAGGAGGCGACCCACCGCGCGATCATGCTGGCTGACGTCACCGGGGCCCCGCTCTACGTCGTGCACGTGTCGGCCAAGCAGGCGCTGGCCCAGATCGCGCAGGCCCGTGGCGCCGGGCAGAACGTCTTCGGCGAGACCTGCCCGCAGTACCTCTATCTGTCCCTCGAGGAGCAGCTCGGCGCCCGCAGCGACGAGTGGGGTGGCTTCGAAGGCGCCAAGTGGGTCTGCTCGACCCCCCTGCGCGCCCGGGCCGAGGGCCACCAGGACGAGCTGTGGAAGTACATCCGCACCGGCGACGTGACATCGGTGTCGACCGACCACTGCCCCTTCTGCATGAAGGACCAGAAGGAGATGGGGATCGGCGACTTCTCCAGGATCCCCAACGGGATCGGCTCCGTCGAGCACCGGATGGACCTGCTCTTCCAGGGCGTCAAGGACGGCCGGATCAGCCTCGAGCGCTGGGTCGACGTCTGCTGCACGACGCCGGCTCGGATGTTCGGCCTCTACGGCCGCAAGGGGGTCGTCACCGCCGGCGCCGACGCCGACATCGTCGTCTACGACCCCCAGGGCCACACCTCGATCGGTATGGGGCCGGGGCGCAGCCACCACATGAACATGGACTACTCCGCGTGGGAGGGCTGGGAGGTCGACGGGCACGTCGACCTCGTCATGTCGCGCGGCGAGGTGGTCGTCGACAGCGGAGGATACGTCGGGTCGAAGTCGCACGGCCGGTACGTGCGGCGCAGCCTCTCGCAGAACCTCGTCTGAGGCCACGGATGGACTTCGGCGTCGTCCTGCAGAACGACCCACCGGCGTGGCGTGTGGTCGACCTCGCGCAGCGGGCGGAGACCTACGGATTCACCCACGTGTGGACCTTCGACTCGCACCTGCTGTGGCAGGAGCCGTACGTCATCTACAGCCAGATCCTCTCCTCGACCCACCGGGTGACGGTGGGGCCGATGGTGACCAACCCCGCGACCCGCGACTGGACGGTCACGGCCTCCCTCTTCGCCACCCTCAACGACATGTTCGGCAACCGCACGGTCTGCGGCATCGGGCGCGGCGACTCGGCGGTGCGCGTCATCAACGGCGCGCCGGTCACGCTGGCCGACCTGCGGGCCGCGGTCGGGGTCATCCGGGGGCTGGCCAACGGCGAGGCCGTCGACTACAAGGGCAGCACCCTGCGCTTCCCCTGGACCCAGGGGTCGCGCCTGCCGGTGTGGGTCGCCGCCTACGGGCCCAAGGCCCTGGCCCTCACCGGTGAGGTGGCCGACGGCTTCATCCTCCAGCTGGCCGACCCGTCTATCGTCAAGTGGTCGATCGCCGCGGTGCGCGAGGCAGCCGAACGCGCGGGGCGCGACCCGGCGGGCGTGACCGTCTGCGTGGCGGCCCCGGCCTACGTGACCGACGGCACGCCCGAGGGGCTGGCCCACGGACGTGACCAGTGCCGGTGGTTCGGCGGCATGGTGGGCAACCACGTCGCCGACATCGTCGCCCGCTACGGCGCCGACGGGGCCGCGATCCCGAAGGCCCTCAGCGACTACATCGCCGGGCGGCAGGGCTACGACTACAACCAGCACGGCAAGGCGGGCAGCACGCACACCGACTTCGTGCCCGACGAGGTGATCGACCGCTTCTGCCTCATCGGCCCGGTCGACCAGCAGGTGGCCCGGCTAGAGGAGCTGCGGGCCATGGGAGTCGACCAGTTCGCGCTCTACCTGCAGCACGACGCCAAGGACGCCACGCTGGCGTCGTACGGCGAGCGGGTCATCCCGGCCGTCAACACCCGCCGGGCTGCGTCCTCGTGAGTGGTCGGCTGGGGTCTGCCGTCGCCCGGGCGGGGATGGTCGTGGTCGGGCTGGTGCTCGTCGTCGTGCTCTGGGAGGCGTACAAGTCGTGGGGCCCCGCGGCCGGCGTGTCGGTCTTCGGCACGACCGTGCTGCCGCGCACGACCGACGCCGCCATGCCGCACCTGCTGACCGTGGCACGTGCCTTCACCGCCCCCGAGGTGGGTGGGGCCATCACCTTCGGCCCCACCCGCACCGTGCTCGACTCGGTGGTATCGGCCGCGTCGCACACCCTGGGCTGGGCGGCGGCCGGCTTCGTCATCGGTGTAATCGTGGGAATGCTCCTTGCTCTGGTCATGGACCGTCTCGAGGTCGTGGAGCGGGCGGTCCTGCCGTACGTCGTGCTCAGCCAGACGGTGCCGCTGATCGCCCTCGCGCCCCTGGTCACCAAGTGGGGGCAGGGCTGGTCGGTGGGCGGGGTGAGCTGGCAGACCTGGATGTCGGTGGCGGTCATCGCCGCCTACCTCGCCTTCTTCCCGGTCGCGGTCGGCATGGTGCGGGGGCTGAAGGCCCCGACCGCGGTCCACCTCGACTACTTCCGCTGCTCGGCCGCCGGGTGGTGGCGCACCCTCGTTCGGCTCAAGCTGCCGTCGTCCGTTCCCTACCTCGTGCCGTCGCTGCGGCTCGCTGCTGCGGGGGCCGTCGTCGGCACGATCGTGGCCGAGATCTCCACCGGTCTCGACGGTGGCATCGGCCGGCTCATCATCACCTACGCCCAGCAGGCGACTGGAGACCCCTCGCGCACGTATGCGGCCGTGGTGGGCGCGGCCGTCCTGGGGCTGGTCGCCGCCCTGCTCGTGTCGCTCGCCGACGTCGCCCTGTGGCGCTTCCACCGGGCGGGTGGGGCGACATGACCGCCGTCCCGAGCCCGACCACCACCGCTCCTGCCGTCCTCGTCCGGGGCGTCACCCAGACGTTCACCGCCCGCCGCGGATCCGTGACGGCGTTGCAGGAGGTCGACCTCACCGTCGCGCCGGGCGAGTTCGTCTCGCTCATCGGCCCCTCCGGGTGCGGCAAGTCGACCCTGCTGCGGATCGTCGCCGACCTGCTGGTGCCCACGAGCGGCACCGTCGAGGTCGGAGGCAAGAGCGCCCGGCAGGCGCGGCTCGACCAGGACTACGGCATCGCCTTCCAGCAGGCCGGACTCCTCGACTGGCGCACCGTGCGGGCCAACATCGAGCTCCCTCTGGAGCTGCACGGCGTCGACCGGGCCAGGCGCCGTACCCGCGCTGAGCAGCTGCTCGAGCTCGTCGGGCTGGCCGACTTCGCGGGTCACCGACCGCCACAGCTCTCGGGTGGCATGCAGCAACGGGTGGCGATCGCCCGCGCCCTCGCCGAGAGCCCTGGTCTGCTGCTGATGGACGAGCCCTTCGGCGCCCTCGACGAGATGACCCGCGAGCACATGCAGACCGAGCTCGTGCGCATCTCCAGGGAGACGGGCGCCGCCGTCGTCTTCGTCACGCACTCCATCCCCGAGGCGGTCTTCCTCTCCCACCGCGTCGTGGTGATGTCGCCGCGGCCCGGGCGCATCGCCGAGGTCGTCCCGGTGTCGCTGGGGGAGCGGGACGAGTCCACCCGTGAGGCGGCGGCGTTCTACGCGACGATCACCCAGGTGCGCGAGGCGTTGCGCGGCCGACCGGTCCCTGCTGTCGAGGGTCTCGTCGCCGACGTCGAGCGGGTCTCCGGTGCCCGGGGTGCCCAGGATGCCAGGGGGGCCCTGTGACGGCCACCGGTCGGCGGGCGGGGCAGGTGCTCCTGCCCCCACTGCTGTTCGGCATCGTCTTCCTCGCCCTCTGGCAGGCGCTGGTCCGGGTGACCGGGGTGCGGTCCTACGTCCTGCCGGCTCCGACCGACATCTGGTCGTCGCTCGTCGCGACCTCCGGGCTCGTGGTCACCGCGGCCCTCACCAGCGGGACCAACGCCCTCGTGGGCCTGGTCGTGGGCGCCGTCCTGGCGGTGCTCCTCGCCGCCGTCGCCACCCGGATCCCGTTGCTGGGCAACGCGATCTCGCCGCTCGTCGCCGCCCTGGCGGCCATGCCCATCGTCGCCCTCGCCCCGATCTTCAACACGATGTTCTCCCCGCTGTCACCCATTCCCCGTCGTGAGGTGGTGGCCATCAGCGCGTTCGTCCCGGTCTTCGTCAACGTGCTGCGTGGCCTGTCGCGGCTGTCACCGGTGCACCGCGAGCTGATGCGCAGCTACGCCGCCTCGGGTGGCGCGATCCTGCGGACCATCCGCGTCCCCGGCGCCCTGCCCTACTTCTTCACCGGGCTGCGAGTCGCCTCGTCGCTCGCGGTCATCGCCGCTGTCGTCAGCGAGTACTTCGGCGGCCTGAAGGACGGGCTCGGCTCGCGGATCACCTCGTCGGTGGGGGCCACGGACTATCCCGCTGCCTGGGCCAGCGTCGTCGGCGCCGTCGTCCTGGGTCTGTTCTTCTACCTCGCCGCCGTGGCCCTCGAACGCCTCGTCCTCGGCCGCCTGACCGCCCCCGTCAGCTGACCACTCTGCGCACCCGCCGCGGTGCCCCGCCCCCCAGACCGCAGATCCCCGCAGCAGCCCCAGACCACCTCGGCAGTGTCGCCGGACAGCAGCAGCCGCAGTCCTTTTCCGCCAACTCCAGCCCAACGAGGAGCCCCATGAACACTCACCACCGTCGCATCGGTACCGTCGGCGCGGTCGTCGCCACCGCCGTCGCCCTGGCCGCCTGCAGCAGCGGCGGCACCACCAGCGGAGGGGCCGCGAGCGGCTCGGGCGGGGGGACGCCCACCAAGGTGACCCTCCAGCTGCAGTGGGTGACCCAGGCCCAGTTCGGGGGCTACATCGCCGCACTGGCGAAGGGCTACTACGCGCAGCAGGGGCTCGACGTGTCGATCGTGCCGGCCGGCACCGACACCGTCCCGCAGACGACCGTCGACGACGGCGGGTCGGCCGACTTCGCCATCGCGTGGGTGCCCAAGGCCCTGCAGTCGCGAGAGAAGGGGGCCAACATCACCGACGTCGGCCAGGTCTTCCAGCGCTCGGGCACCCTGCAGGTCTCCTTCAAGGACAAGGGCATCACCAAGGCCGCCGACCTCAAGGGCAAGACGGTGGGGGACTGGGGCTTCGGCAACGAGTACGAGCTCTTCGCGGCCATGACCAAGGCGGGTGTCAACCCGGCCAAGGACGTCAAGATCGTGCAGCAGCAGTTCGACATGAACGCCCTGCTGCAGGGCGACATCGACGCGGCGCAGGCGATGGTCTACAACGAGTACGCGCAGGTCCTCGAGGCCAAGAACCCCAAGACGGGCGCGCTCTACACGCCCGCCGACTTCAACGCGATCAACTGGAACGACGAGGGCACGGCGATGCTTCAGGACGCCATCTGGGCCAACACGACCAAGCTCAAGGACCCGACCTTCCAGGACACCACCGTCAAGTTCCTCACCGCCAGCTACCAAGGCTGGATCTACTGCAGCACCAACCCGCAGGAGTGCCGGGACGACGTGGTGAAGGCCGGGTCCAAGCTGGGCGCCAGTCACCAGCTGTGGCAGATGAACGAGGTCAACACGCTGGTCTGGCCGTCCCCGGACGGCATCGGCGTGGTCGACAAGGCGAAGTGGGACCAGACGGTGACGGTGGCGTCCTCGACCAAGAACGCCGACGGGGCGACGGTGCTCACCAAGGCTCCTGACGCGTCGGCCTACACCAACGACTACACCACCAAGGCGCTCGACAAGCTCAAGGCGATGGGTCTCGACACCACCGGGGCGGGATTCAAGCCCACGACCGTGACCCTCAACGCCGGCGGCTCCTGAGCCGGTATCCACCACCTTGACCTTCGTCCTGTCGCTCTCCTTGGTAAGGTTTAGCTCATAACCTTAACCAAGGAGGGTGACGTGGCAGCTGTCGTCTGGCCGGCGAACGGCAGGTTCGAGTTGCCTTGGCACTCGCCGGAGGGTGCCCTGCAGGTGTCGCGGAGGGCTCTCCGTACGACGCCCCGGAGCATCTTCGTCGCCGAGGTGCCACTCGTCGGGGGGGTGCCGTTGGTGCTCGACGGCGACCTCGCCGCAGACCTCGACGACGCCACGCGGCAGCTGAGCGTCTTCGACGCCGGTGGCGCGGGGGAGATTGCTCCCTTCGCCGCGGTGCTGCTGCGCTCGGAGAGCACCGCCAGCTCCCAGATCGAGAACCTCACGTCGTCGGCGCGCGCCCTGGCCGAGGCCGAGATCGGGGAGGGCAGTCGCACGAACGCGTCGGTCATCCTCGCGAACGTCCGCACCATGCAGGCCGCCCTCGACCTCGCCGGTCGCATCGACGAGGTGGCGATCCTGGGAATGCACCGGACGCTCCTCGCGCACCAACGGATTCACGCCGCGGGGGAGTGGCGACGGCAGCAGGTCTGGGTGGGAGGGTCCGCGCTCCATCCCGGGGGGGCCGAGCACGTGCCGCCTGTCGCCGAGGACGTCCCGGCCCTGATGGCCGACCTGGTCGCCTTCATGGACCGTGACGACCTTCCGCCCCTGGCGCTGGCCGCGCTCGCTCACGCGCAGTTCGAGACGATCCACCCGTTCACCGACGGGAACGGCCGCACGGGCCGCGCCCTGCTGCACTCGGTGCTCCTTCATACGGGCGTGGTCCGGCGGGTCACGGTGCCCATCTCCGCCGGGCTGCTCGCCGCCAAGGGTGACTACTTCGCGGCCCTGACGGCCTATCGCGCCGGGGATGCCGAGCCGATCCTGCGATGCGTTGCCGACGCTGCCCGCACCGGCTGCGAGCTCGGCACGCGGCTGGTCGCGGCCCTGCGCGACGTGCGGGCGCAGTGGGACGAGGTCGTGACTGCCCGTGCCGGGTCCGCGTCACGCTCGATGCTCGACCTGCTCGTGCGGCAGCCGGTGGTCACCGCGAGGGTGGTCGCCCGCGAGCTCGCCGTGTCGGCGCCGACGGCCCAGGCTGCGCTCCAGCGCCTCGTGGTGGACGGGGTGCTGATGGAGTCGACGGGGCACCGACGCAACCGCGTCTACCGTGCACCGGCCGTGCTGGAGGCGTTGGAGGCCTACGCCGCCGGCCTGGGTCGGCGGGCTCGCTGATCGGCGAGACCACTCTCGCTCGCGTGGAGGACCCCCTCGCGTGGGTGGTGCCATGAGCTCTTCTGTTTGTCCGTTTTGTCGACTACGGTGACGATCTCACTCGCCAGCTACCGAGGACGAACCCATGACCGCCCGCCCACCTGCCCGCCTCGCCCCTCGAGTGCTCGTCGCTGTTGCCCTCGCCATGATCGGCCCGCTGCTGACCGTCACTCCCGCGCGCGCCGACCCCTATACCGACAACGTCTCCTCGGCCATGGTCACCCGCCTCACCGTGGCCGACGGTCGAGGATGGCTGACGCTCCAGACGCGGATCTGGGGGACCAGCATCGCCGGCTTCGAGGTGGCCATCCCCGCGGCGGGCGGGAGCTGGAGTGGCCCAGACGACATCGAGGTGCCCGAGCTCGGCACGCGCTGCCTTCGCGGGCCGGGCCCCGACCTGCGTTACCGGTGCGGCGTCACGGACTTCGTCTGGCCTGAGAACCCGATTCCGCACAGCCTCCCCCAGGGCAGCTTCGAGGTCACGCTGCCGGTGACCCGCACGGGCAACCTGGCCGGCCTGAGCGGCCTCGTCGGACGGGCGTGGGTCGACGTGTACTGGGCCGAGGGCGTGTGGGCGTTCGGTCAGGACACCTTTCCTGTCCTCGACGCCTCGCACTGGCTCAGCACCGCCGAGGTGCGCAGGGCTGCCGTGACGTACGCCGACCCGAGCCAGCTGGCCGGCCGGGTGACGCTCCCTGTCACTCTCACCGTGGTACCGGGTGAACGCGTGACCGCCCTGGACGTGCCCCTGGCGCGTCCGGGGACGTGGTCCCTGGAGTCCACCGACGCCGCCACGCACGGCGTCCTCTGTGTCGTGCGGCGAACGACAGGAGGTGGCCAGATCCTGCAGTGCACCGCGCGCACTGGGTCGGGCCTGCCGGCTGGTCGCTATCCGATCTCGGCACGCCTGCGCTTCACTGGCGTCGATCCTGTGGCACAGCCAGGCCTCGTCGCTCTCGGGGTCGGGGGTCGCCCGGTCGAGCTGATGGACTCATTCAACTTCGACCCCGTCTACTGATGGGCGCGACCACCCACTGGAGGGAGTCGGGGTACCTGCTGCGGGGACGGCCCGCGCAGCAGTGCGTTTTTGTTCACAGCCGGGCAAGCCCCAAACTGACCGATTTGTCCGTTATGGTAACGACCTCACCAGCCGCTACCAAGGACGTCAACCATGTCTGCTACGTCACCGTCTGCTCCGTCGATCTCACGACGATCCTCCGCTCGCACGGCGCGTCGAGGGCTCGCCCTCTCCGCAGTCCTCCTCGCCACCGGCCTGCTCGCCGCCGCCCCGGCACGCGCAGCCACCGACCACGCTGACGCCCAGACGTCGGCCGCGGTCACGCGGCTGACGGTGGACGCGGGCCGGGGGTGGGTCACAGCACAGGTGCACATCGCCGCAGGAGGCGCCGTGGGCTTCGAGATCGACGTGCCCGCAGCCCAGGACGTGTGGGGCGGCTCGCCCGACGTCCCCGTGCGGGAGCTGGGCATCCACTGCCGCTTCGGGGCGGGCCCCGACCTGCACTACACCTGTGGTGACACGTCCGGCGCCCACGGCGTCACGCCGTACCTGCCGTCGGGCGGCTACCAGATCACCCTTCCCGTCTCCCACACCGGGGCACTGCCGGGGGGGCTGGCGGGCACCACCTGGGTGGATGTCCTGGATGCCCAGGGGCAGGTGAGCCAGTCCGGACACGACGCCTTCCCCGTGGTCGACGGGTCGCACTTCTTCACCACGGCCGAGGTGCGCGACGTGCCTCTCGTCACCGATGCCCACACCACCACCAGCGGGATCGCCACCGTGCCCGTGTCGGTCACGGTCATCCCGGGGGAGCAGGTTGCGGCCGTCGACGTCACCCTGCCGCAGCAGGGCAACTGGTCACTCCTGGGCAGCAACACGCTCCCGCAGGGCGTCTGGTGCCGGGTGCGTGACACCGCTACGGGCGCCACGATCCTGCACTGCGCCGGTCGTGACGGCAAGACGCTCCCGACCGGGCGCTACCAACTGGTCTCGACCCTGCGCTTCACCGGCTTCACTCCCGACCACAGCGCCGGAAGCGTCGCCGTGACGATGCTGGGCGACGCGGCCGAGCCCGTGGACGCCTTCGGCTTCCTCCGCCTCCCGTCACTCGTCTGAGGCAGCGACATGTCCCGACGACGCAAGCTCGCAGCCCGGTTCGCCTTCATCATGGCTGTCGGACTGATCCCCACGCTGTCGGCCACCGCTCCCGCCCGCGCCGATACGTACGGCGGCGACCCCTCATCGGCCATGGTCACCCGGCTCAGCCTGACCGACGGTCGGGGCTGGCTGACGGTGCAGGCACGGGTCTCGCAGTCGGTCATCGGCATCGAGGTCTTCATCCCGGCCGCGGGCGGCAGCTGGAGCGGCCCGGCCGATGTGGACGTCCCCGGGCTGGGGACGCACTGCCGACGCGTGGTGGGCCCGGACCTCTGGTACCTGTGCGGCGCCTCCACCTGGCCGACGGAGCCGGGGCAGAGCTTCGTGATGCTGCCGTCCGGCACCTTCACGATCACGCTACCCGTGACTCGGACGGGGAGTCTGTCTGGACTGTCCGGCCTGGTGGGTCGCGCGTGGGTGGACCTCTTCACCGGTGGGGGCGACATCGTGTCGTTCGGCAGGGACACCTTTCCCGTCATCGACGTCTCGCACTGGCGGAGCACGGCCGAGGTGGGGCGGGCCATCGTCACCTACGACGGGAGGACCACCAAGACGTACGGACGGGTGACGGTCCCCGTCCTGCTCACCGTCGCCCCCGGCGAACGGGTGTCTGCGCTGGACGTCACCTTGTCACGCAAGGGGAGATGGTCGCTGGAGTCGACGAATGCTGCCTCGTCCGGTGCCACCTGCGTGGTGCGCCGCACGGCGAGCGGCGACCAGATCCTGCAGTGCGTCGGCAGCCACGGGGCGGCGCTGCCGTCGGGGAGCCACGTGGTCACCGCGAACCTGCACTTCTACGGTGTCGACCTGGTGCTGGAGCCCGGTCTCGTCGGCTTGGGCGTGGAGGGTCGCACGGTCGAGCCGGTCGACTCCTTCGACTACTTCGCGCCGTACCTGGGAGGGTGACCGGGAGTGTATGCGCGACGCGCCCGCAAGGACGGCTCTTTCCTATGACTGATTTGTCGGTTATGATGGTATTCCCCCACTACACTCAACGATGAGGACCCCCATGCCCATCTCGCTCTTCTCCTCTCGGACCACCGCCCGTCTGGCCCGACGTCTCGTGCTGGTCACGGCCACCGTCGCCGGAGCAGTCGTGCTCAGCACGGCCCCTGCGCTGGCCGCCACGGACGTGCCGGACGCAGCGACGTCTGCCCTCATCACCCGGCTCACCGTGGCCGACGGCCGGGGATGGATGACCGTGCAGGTGAGGATCGCCGCCACCAGGGTCGTGGGCTTCGAGGCGCACGTGCCCGCGAAGGACGACGGGTGGAGCGGCGCCCCCGACGTCTTCGTGCGGGAGCTGGGGGTCCACTGCCGCTCCGTCGGGACCAGGAGCCTCGCCTACGTCTGCGGTGACCCGTCCGCCGCCGCGGGCGACGCGCCGTACCTGCCACTGGGTGGCTACCAGGTCACCCTGCCGGTCTTCCACACCGGCACGCTGCCCACGCCCGGCCTGTTCGGCCACACCTGGGTGGATGCCGTCGATGCCGAGGGCCAGGCGCGCCACTACGGCGGCGACTCCTTCCCCGTCGTCGACGCCTCGCACTTCTTCTCCACCGCCGAGATCCGCAGCGCCCCTCTGGTGGCCGATCCCGACACGACGCTCAGCGGCACGGCCACCGTCCCGGTGTCGATGACTGTCGTGCCGGGGGAGCAGGTCGCGGCTCTCGACGTCAGCCTCCCCGGAAAGGGCGCCTGGTCGATGATCGGCACCAACGCCCTCCCGCAGGGTGCGTCGTGCAGCGTCGTCGACGTGGCCGCCGGTGCGCGGGCCCTGCACTGCGTCGGCCAGCACGGCGCCCCGCTGCCGGTCGGCCGCTATCAGCTGGTCTCGACCCTGCGGTTCACCGGGCCCGACGTCGACGGCCACTGGACCCGCGTCTCCCTGACCATGGTGGGTGGCGTCGCCGAGCGGACCGACAACTGCCACTTCCACTTCGCGACGAGCGTCTGAGGCCCGCACGGTGTCGAGTCGTCGAGCCGCTCCGGGATAGGTCTACGCCTGCCGGGCCCGTGGTTGCTGGTCGACCTCACGGGGTAGGTCCTCCACCATGAACGCCGCCGAGCCGACCACTGACACGAGCGCGAACGACCAGGACGAGCGTGAGGACGGGCTGACCGTCTCGGAGGCCGGATCGTCGTTCTCGGGGGTCGAGACGTCGTCGGGCGGCGCGGACGCCGTGCCCGGCACCCCTGACAGCGTCCCGGTCGACAACCACGACGACAACGCAGACCTGCCTGAGGACGACGACCTGCTCGCTTGACCGTTCGCGTCCGGCGCCGTGGCTCAGCCGGGCCTACCGACGACCATTGCCTGCAAATACTGGGGGTGTATGTCCCTCCAACGCCCTTATCTGATTGGAGGCAATGGTCGTCCGTCGGGTGGCCACCCGCAGCTGCCAACACGTGGGCCTGAAGCGCCGATAATCAGCATTATGTCAGATTCTGGCTCAGGAGGGCCGCCGGGTCACGCGCTCACGACGCCGGGCCTCCCCATACCGGTGAGCCGTCGACCCACGTCGAGACCACGCGGGCGGCG